>JANNFC010000495.1:0-4456 GCA_031379405.1 Betaproteobacteria bacterium
GGCGACGATCTCGCCAGCTTCCAGCTCGAAATCGATTCCGAAGAGGGCTTGGAAGTCGCCGTAGAAGGCGCTGAGGTTTTTGGTTTCTAGGAGCATCGAACGATTAGGTGACGGGTGCACTCCTCACCCCAACCCTCTCCCCGCAAGCGGGGCCCCTGCTCCTGAGCTCATACGCTCGCCTCTTTATATACTGCAGCATGCACGCAGCATCGCGTCGGCGCCCAGAAGTATTCGCTTGGTCGCATCCCCGCATGCGGGGCCCCTGCTCCTGAGCTCATACTTCTATCCCCATATAAACCCTCTTCACTTCCACGTCATTCATGACGTCGTGGGGCGCGCCTTCGGCCAGCTTCTGACCGAAATTGATGACGTACAGGCGATCGGCCACGGCCAGCAGGGCATGTACGACGTGCTCGATCCAGATGATGGTCATCCCGGATGCTTTGATCTGCTGAATCTCATTCACCAACTCTTTCGCTTCGTGCTCGGTCAACCCGCCTGCGATTTCATCCAGTAGCAAGAGTTTCGGCTGGGTAGCCAGCGCGCGCGCCAGTTCCAAGCGCTTGCGATCGAGCAAGGTTAACGATCCGGCCACGGCATTGGCTTTTTTCGCAAGCCCGGCGCGACGCAAGACATCCACGCACACATCGCTGGCGGCGCGATCGCGAAGCTTGCCGCCAAAGGTGGCGCCCACCAGGAGATTTTCGAACACCGTCATGCCGACGAAGGGATGCGGAATCTGATAGGAGCGTCCGATGCCCTGTTGGCAACGTTGATGCGGCGACAGTCCAGTGATATTTTGGTCCTCAAACAGGACCTGACCCGCATCCGGTCTGACGTCTCCGCTGATAAGATTGAACAAGGTGGTCTTGCCAGCACCATTGGGCCCCAAGATCCCCAGTGTCTCGTTGGGGTGCACCTCAAGTGACAGCGCGTCGATCACCTTCAAGGCGCCGTAGCTCTTGGAGGTGTTCTCGACGCGAAGTAGTGCGGCCGCCTGCATGGAGTCCTTCGAAGTCAAAACACGCATCCGCACTTCCCGTACGCGGGAAGTGCGGGTTACCTGGATATCTACGCTCCGATTGCCTTCATCTTCGCACCCACGGGAATGTGAGGGGCTGTCTTGTTGTTGACCACCACGAGATCGAATTTGTGCTTCTTGCCTTTTATCCACTGGCCGCCCACCAGAGCCACCTTGGCGACGTTCCTGACCGGGCCTTTGCCCCAGGAGAGTGGGCCGACCATAGTGTTGAGATGGGTGGAAACAATGGCGTCGCGGATAGCGCCTTTGTCGTCGGGGTTCTTGCAGCGCTTCAACACGTCGATCGCCACTTCGAACAACGAATGGGTAAAACCCAGCATTTGCGTCCACTGGCGGCCGGTACTCTTTTCGTAGCCGGCACCCAAGTCTTTCGCACTCATTCCGGTGAGGGACGACTTGTAGGGGAATGAGGGGCTCCAGAAGATTTCGGTGGACAACCCATCGGCGATGTCGCCGATGGCTTCCACGGAAGGCGGCACGAGTAGCGCCTTGCCCACCGACACGGCCTTGGGTTTGAAGCCTTGCTGAGCGGCCTGCGTCCAGAACGTTTTGAAATCGGGTGGAATCACCACACCGGCCACGATCTCGCAGTTGGCCTTCTTGAAAGCGGAGATCTGGGCACTGAAATCTTGCTGCAGATTTTGATAGCGCCCCGGATCGGTCATGCTGTAACCCTTGGCCTTGAGCGGCTTGGGAAAACCTCGCTCGGGATCGCCCCAGGCGTTGCCGTCGCCGTCATTTGGGAAGAGCGCGCCCACTTGTTTATTGGTGGTCAGGCTATCCCACATGTTGGTAAACACCGCGATGATGTCCTCCAGCCCCCAAAAATAGTGGTACGTCCAATTGAAACCCTTGGCAGGATCACCGCCACGGGTGAAGAACCAGGGCTGCCAGGGACACAAAGTGGAGATGCAAGGTATTTCGTTCAGCTCGCACTGGTCGCCCACGGGGTTCACGGTTTCGGGTGTCGCCGATACCAGCATCAGATCTATCTTGTCTTTCAGGATGAGGTCGGAGGCCACTTCACCCGCGCGATTGGGGGTCGATTGGCTATCCTTCTCGAGGATCTGCACCGCATGCACCTTGCCGCCGATGTTGACCCCAGCCTTGAACAATGCATTCAACTCGCCTATGACGTACTTGTCGGTTTCGGCAAAAATGGCCAATGGACCAGTCTTGGGAATGACGTAACCGATTTTGATGGTGCGCCCGGCTTGCGCGGAAGCGAACTTGGTGTTGATGAACGGGAAACCCAGTAACGCCGTTGCCGCCGCGCCAGTCTTCAAAACCCTGCGGCGATCAGTCGCCTTGATAGGGGTGTCTTTACTCATAGTCTCCTCCCTTAAGTTTGTCATTAGGTACTACTAACTCCAATCCCACAATTCCGCATCTGGCCCGCGCTTGGCGGTTCCGATGGTCAGATACTGGCCATCGGCGAATGCCAGTGGCTCCAATCCGGCGATGACGGACACTGCCGCGATGTTACCGATGAAAATGGTGTGGGTGCCCGCCGCCACGTCTTGCGTCACGGTGCAATCAAAATTCACCGGACAACCCTTGAGCATCGGCGCACCTGTCACCAGCGTGGACCAATCCCCCAACTCGAAGCGATCGGAGCTTGCGCTCGGATCGTTGCTCGCGAAGCAGCGCGCGATCTGTATCTGCGCGCTGGAGAGCACGTTGACGCAGAAACTTTTCCATTCCTTGAGCTTGGCATGCGTGCCGCTCTTGGCATTCACGCACACCAATAACTGCGGCGGCTCGGCCGACACCGAGCACACTGCGGTGGCGGTAAATCCGGCGCGCGCGCCAGCACCGTCCCCAGTGGTCACAATGGATACCGCCGATGCCAATTGACGCATGCCTTTCTTGAAGGATTCGGCGTCGACCGTATGGTAAACCTTGGGCTCGGCCCCTCGCGCCGCAACCGTTCCCACCCAAGGATGACTCTTGTGCAGCGGTTTGGTCATTGAGGTTTGGTCACTGAGGTTTGGTCACCCTTCGCGCCGCGCTCAAATAACCGGCGAGTTTGCGGGCAAGCCGAGCAACACACGTCCGTACATTTCCAAGTTGGTCTTCATACTCAGCAGACCATGCATGTTGATGGCGTGCAAATCCTTCTGCGCCAGATGAATCGGGCTCTTCTCGTCCAACCCGCTGCCGCCGGTGGCGATGTATAGGGTCTGGGTGGATTCCAGACACAGACGCACCGCATACGCGCAATCCATGCGAGCTTTGGCGCGCCGCTCCAAGGGCATCTGCGTGCCCTGATTGGCGTAGGCTTCCACTTCATCCACCATGCCATGGAGAATCAAGCGCGCGGCATCCAGCTTGGTGGCCGCTTCCGCCACCTCGATGTGGGTAACGGCCAAATCCATCTGCTTGTCGCCGAAGGTATAGGCCACGATGCGTCCGGGTAATCGCGTGATGAAGGTATTCAGGGCGCGACGGCTCATGCCTAACGCGGCGCTGCAGACGAACAAGGCCAATACGGGCACGGCGGCGGAGAGATACAGATTGCTACGGTGCAAGCGTGCGCCTGGCGTCTTGCCCTCGATGGCCGCTGGCACGGATAGAAATCGATGTTCCGGCACAAACAATTCCTTCACCGTCACACTGTTGCTGCCTGTTCCTGTCAGGCCTCCGGCGTACCAGTCGTCCTGGATGCTGATCTCGCGCGTCGGAACGACCATCACGCCACTATCGACGATACCACCGTCCTCGCCAACAACCATTTCTCCCAACAGCAACCAATCGGAATGATGGCAACCGGAACAAAAGGGCCAGAACCCAGACAGGATATAGCCCCCCGGCACTTTGTGCGCCTGCCCGCGTGGACCGATCACCGCCGACACAATAGCGCCAGAATTCGATCCATACACGTCATCTTGCGCGCGTTGATCAAACAACCCCAACAACCACGAATGCGCTTGATAAACACCCAGGCACCATCCGGTAGAGCCGCAGCCGTAGGCCACCTCCTCCACCACGTCGATATGATCGTGCAGACTCGCTTCGTGCCCGCCGCAACGCTTGGCTTGCAGTACCTTGGTCAGCCCCGCCTCCTTGATCAATCCGACGCTTGAGGGAATCAACTTGCGTGCAGCGATGGTTTCGAGGGCACCCCTGGCCAAGTCGGCAGCGATTGCTTTTGCCTGTGCGGAGTGCGTGCTCGGCGCCCGATATGAATTGGCTGCGGTGTGCTGCATGGGGGTTCCCCTTCTCTAATCTCGATGGCAGTGTAGCGCAAAGCTATCCCGTCTCTTTGCATTACTTAATTGATGAACAATCGATCAACGTTCGTCCCCAGGGCGCCGGTTTATGGGGGCGCTTTGCGCAACATGGTGCGTGGAACGCACCCTACGCGTGGCTTGCGTTGGTCTATTTGAGCGATTCCAAGTAGCGAATCAGGCG
>JANNFC010000520.1:0-3169 GCA_031379405.1 Betaproteobacteria bacterium
GGTCGCGCCGTGCAGCGCGGATTGGTGACGCCGGGTCGCACGGCACTCATCGCGTCCAAGCATCGCGTGTATTCCATGACAGAGAAGATCGCCATGGGCGATGGGCGCGTGGACGACAGCAAGCTATTGGACGGCGCGCGAGCGGCCGCTCAGCACATGATCGTGGCCGATTTCGCAGGCGCCGCCGAAGACAAGGGCAGCGTGATCAGCGCGGTATTGTTCGGAGCATTATGTGCCAGTGGACGGTTGCCTTTCGCGCGTAATGCTTTCGGGCAGGCGGTCAGACGTGCGGGCGTGGGCGTGGAGGCCAGTTTGGCTGCTTTTGAAGAAGGTGTGCGACTAGCGTCGTCCAGCGCGACACCCGACGTCGTGCCGCCGGATACACTGCATCTCGTGGGAGAGAGGCTGCAAGCTTTGGACGTCCGCATCCAGAAGCATTTTCCCGAGGTGGCTCACGCTATCTTGCGCATTGGCATCAAGCGGCTAGCCGACTATCAAGACGTGAGGTACGCCGAGGAGTACTTGGATCTCCTGTTGCCGATTCGCGATCTGGAAACGCGCTTCGGTCATGGCGAGGGACATTTGCTACGCGAAAGCGCGCGCCATCTGGCGTTGTGGATGAGTTACGAAGACACCATGCGGGTGGCGGATCTCAAAACGCGCCGGCAGCGCTTCGACCGCGTGGGCGATGAAGTGAAATCGCGCCCGGACCAGGTGCTTCTGATCAACGAGTATCTGCATCCACGGGTCGAAGAGATCGCGGATACCCTGCCGGCCAACATGGGACGATGGTTGCTGCGCACGCCATGGGCCAAGTCGGCGGTGGGGATCTTTACGAAAAAGGGACGAGTGGTGCAAACCACTTCCTTGCGGGGATTCCTACTGCTGTACTCCATCGCCGCGTTGCGGCGTCTGCGCCGCCGCTCCTTGCGTTACCATGCGGAGCGACAGCGCATCGGCGCCTGGTTGGCGCGCATTCGCGAAGTGGCGGATCGGGACTATGATCTCGCCGTGGCGATTGCCGAGTGCCAGAGATTGGTCAAGGGCTACAGCGACACGCACGCGCGCGGTTTAGCCAACTTCGAGTCCATCATGGCGGTACTTCCCCGCTTGGAAACGATTAGTGAAGCAGGACGATTGCTGCGTAGCTTGCGCGATGCGGCATTGGCGGATGACACCGGAGGCAAGCTTCGGCAGGCGTTGTCCGAAACAGGCGTGGCATCATGAAGTATCGCGGCAATCCGCACGCCATCGCGGCGCTGGTGCAACCCGACCAGGTGCACCGGGACGTCTATATCGATCCCGAGTTGTTCGAGTTGGAGGTGGAACAACTGTGGTCGAACACTTGGCTCTACGTGGGGCACACCAGCCAAGTCCCGAAAGCGGGAGATTACTTCCTCGCTGAGCTTGCACTTCAGCCCGTGATCATGGTGCGTGACGGCGATGCCGGCGTGAAAGTCCTGTTGAATCGCTGCGCGCACAAAGGCGCGAGACTGGTTTCTTCACCCACGGGCAACACCGGTAAGTTCTTTCGCTGTTCGTATCACGCGTGGACTTACCGTACCGACGGATCGCTGGTGGGCATGCCACTGCCAGACGGATACGAGGGCACGCGCATGCGAGAGTGTCCCGCCGGTCAAGGGATGACGGCGTTGCGCAATGTCGAGGTCTATCGTGGTTTCGTGTTCGCCCGCTTGTCCGAGCAAGGTCCGGGTTTTCGTGAATATTTCGGCGAATCTCTTTCCTCCATCGACAACATGGCGGACCGCTCTCCGGAGGGCGAGTTGGAGATCGCCGGTGGTTGCCTGCGCTACATGCACAACTGCAACTGGAAAATGTTCGTCGAGAATCTTAACGACACCATGCATCCCATGGTGGTGCACGAGTCCTCGGCTGGAATAGCGAAGAAACTGTGGGAGGGCAAACCCGCAGATGCACCGAAGCCAATGGCCGTAGAGCAGTTCGTGCCGTTCGTTTCCAATTACAAGTTCTTCGACGATATGGGTGTCAGAGTGTTCGAGAACGGGCATGGCTATACCGGTGTCAACTTCTCCATTCACTCCAGCTACTCGTCCGTTTCCGGTTACGAGGAGCAGATGAAGCAAGCCTACGGAGAGGAGCGTGCCGCGGAGATTTTCAAGACCAATCGCCACAACACCGTCTACTACCCCAGCCTCACCATCAAGGGAGCCATTCAGGCTATTCGCGTGGTGCGGCCGCTGGCGGTGGACAAGACGTTGATCGAGTCTTGGACCTTTCGTTTGAAAGGTGCGCCGGCGCAACTGCTGCAACGAACGCTCATGTACACACGGCTCATCAACTCACCCATGTCCGTGGTGGGCCACGACGATCTGCACGCCTATCGGGCCATCCAGCAAGGGTTGACGACGCAGGGGAACGACTGGGTGAGTTTGCATCGTGAGTTTCGTGCGGACGAAGTCACGGACAAGGATCGTATCGTAAACGGCACCAGCGAGATCTCCATGCGCAATCAATTGCGGGCGTGGGAAAAGTACATGGCGCCGAGGGGTTGAGGGTGGTCACTGAGACCGAGTTGATTCGCTTCGTCTACCGCGAAGCGAGACTATTGGACGAGAAGAAATTCGACGAGTGGTTCGAACTCTTCACCGAAGACGGTTTCTACTGGGTGCCGCTGGCACCGGATCAAACCGATCCGCTGAATCACACGTCATTGGCCTATGAGGATAGCTTGTTGTTGAAGCTGCGCATCGAACGCTTGAAGAGCCCCCACGCCTATTCGCAACAACCGCCATCACGCTCCCACCACCTCTTGCAAGCGCCCGAGGTGGAGAAAAAGGACGCGGCGGCGAATGACTACCTTGTTCGCACCCAGTTCATCTACACCGAATCCAAGGGCGACGAATCGCAAACCTTCGCCGGCATCGTGTTTCACTTCCTCGTCGTCGTGTCGGGACAACTACGCATGCGTTTGAAGCGAGTGAACCTCCTAAACTGCGATGCCGCCCTCCCTTCTATTCAGTTGTTTCTCTAATGCGTAATTGCGTGCGCAACTCTGTCTTCACCACCAATCCTATCCCCTATCCCCTATCCCCTATCCCCTATCCCCTATCCCCGCTTCGCCGGAAGGGGGCCAGGGTGAGGGGCAGACGACGAGGGCGAAGTAATCGGTAGCCGCGTATGCCTCAGT
>JANNFC010000557.1:0-1764 GCA_031379405.1 Betaproteobacteria bacterium
GCCAGTCGAAAACTGATCTACGCTTTCTCCCACTGCATCGATTGCACCTGAAACTTCGCCTCCAAGAATATTGAGGCCATCTCCAGAAGGTACCTGTCCCAGCCGCATCTTGTAATCTGCAGGATTGAAACCTGCAGCCAGTACGCGAATTCTAACTTCGTGAGTGTCTGGTTCGGGATCCGGTACTTCGATGAGTTGGAAGTTCAGGACGCTACCAGTCTCCTTTAGGACGATGGCTTTCAAAGGTCCTCCTGCTCTGTCGAGCTATCGAAAGCACGCTACAGTCAACGAGCGCCTACACACTACCACTTCCACGTAATCATATTGCATGAGGCCGAACGCTTAGCTTCAGCGAACGGCGACGGTGGGCGAAGCCCATCGTTGACGGTCCGCTGCAAGCGATCGTTCGGCTGACGACAAGAGCGCATAGGTTGGCATAGAGAAGGCGACGACGGTTTTCTCGCCTTTTCTGATGCCCTCTCGCGGGCACATACAAGCTTGCGGCCCCTTTTCCACCGACGACCGGAGTTCACGCGGCGATTTCGAGAAGTACTTCTGGAGTGCGCTTGGAAACACCCAGAATCGCAGCAAACTGGGCTTGGGACAAGCCGCTCTTGAGACGCACACGGGCGACATCAGATTGCGGTTCAACTACCGTGCGCCTTCCACCGCCTGCTTTGATCTCGCGTACGCCGTCCAACACCTCTTGCCAGACATTGCGCTCGCTCGTGCGCGTAGTCAAATTCTTGGGAGCCTTCTTCGCCATTGCGAAACACCTCCAGTAGTTGCTTCGAGATTCCTGACGGCACATTGTCATACTTTGCCTTTGAGTACACCGTCAGCATCCAGAACTCGTTGGGCTGGTACCGAGCGTAGTAGATGATTCGAAGTCCTCCGCGCTTACCCATTCCCGTTCTCGACCAGCGTAGTTTTCGGACACCCCCCAGATCCTGGAACCACCGCGCCCGCCTCTGGGTTCACGATCATGTACTGCTGCAAGTTGGAATACTCTTCGTCCTTCAGGGAATCTTGACGGACGCGCTCAAACGCGCTGGACTCGATGAATGTGAACATGGCCAGATCTTGGTAACCGTTACGATCGGCTGAACCCTGGCAGCGGGCTCGCCCTCGAGTTCTAGTGTGAGGGTGCGGCGGGCCTTGATGGCAGCCTTGATTGCGGGCACAGCCTCAGCGGTTAGGGGTACGGACTTCATGGCCTTCTCCGAAAATAAAAGGGACTTCGCGGGCGCGGTATTGACCCCGCCCTTGACCAAAGGTGAAAATCACTTCGCCCCCTTTGGAAACCCCCGAAGTTTGCCCCCGCGCCAAGAGCGCGGGGAATACGAGTTGACCAGCAATTGCGATATGGTGAGGCATTTTACCGTGTGGACACCAGCTCTGCTGCGAGTGAAGGGGCGTCTAACGTTCGAGGTGTTAAGCGTCACTGCGATCACTTTGCGCGAATGCGATTGTTCTTTGCGTTGTGCTCCAACTCGCATAGCCCGAGTGCTTCCATAAGCGGGGGCACATAGACGCCGAAGCGACCTCGGAGGCCCTTTTTCAGGCCGTACCAGCCGCCTGCCGGGTTGGTTTCCGAGCGGCCCCAGGCTTCGACCGTTCCGTCCTTGGCCGGTTTCTGTTCGTCGGAACCGCCCAGTTCGACCCAGTCTCCTGCGTTCTTCAACATGGCGTGAAGGTCATCTATGCAGCGGGCGTCGTAGTGCAGCACGGTGCTTCCTACCGTGCAAACTAGTATTTTCTTCC
>JANNFC010000569.1:0-3832 GCA_031379405.1 Betaproteobacteria bacterium
GGTTTGGGCTAGGTTGCTCAAACCGCTCTTGAACAGTCAGTCACGACCGTCTCTTGTGGGTCGTTATGCAAAGCTTTGCATAACGACCCTTATGTATAGTTCTCAATTAGGGATAGATTGGCGACAAGACTAACGCCAGCCCGACGTTTCCGCTGCTGTTGGGCCGGCGTAGTCTTTACATAATTACAGTGTCTGCAAGAAGCGCATCAAGGAATCCGAGGCGCGGAATTGCGGCACCTTCGTGTCAGGGGCTTCCAGTCGCCCGAGTGTCTTTTTCTTCATTTCGAGGTCGGCCTCGACGTAGCGCAAATGTGCAGCTGCACATTTCCGCTATTAGGCCTAGTAGAACGTTATGCAGAGTAGCGAACGTAAATGCTTTGAGAGCAAGGCCTTAGGTTTGGATTACTGCGCATAATGTTTCATGATCGGTCTCCCGGCGGCCATCGGGGTCGCCTTTCGCGAGGAGCTCGATCATGGATCAATCCACCCATCAAGATTCAAACCATCTGCTGCTGGACCGGTTCGTTGCACGCGCCTTGAGCGAACTGGAGAAGCTTCGCGACAGCAAAAGATCACTGAGGCGCTACCGCACAATTTGGCAGCACCTCGTGGCGTTTTGTCACGAGATGAACCTGGGAGATGAGTACTCAGAGGATTTAGCGGCCCAGTTTGGCCACGCGTGTCAGATGCATGACGGCGAATGCCTCAAGCCAAGCCAGGGGTGGCGACGGCATGTCGAGTTCGGCCTTAAGGTGCTGGGAGACTTTGCGCGTGACGGGCGCATTGAGCGCGCCGTCACCGATATGCAAAAGATCGAAGTTCCACCGCTCATGACGAAGGCGCTGAGCGACTACGAACAGTACTGCAGGGATCGTCTTCATCTACGCCCGACGACCCTTCGCGGACGAATGCGAGAGATCGCAATATTCGCGGATTTCCTGCGCTCAAGGGACATCACGATCCTCGATCAGATGCAGCCGGCCGATGTCTGTGCATTCGTTACCTCCCTACATCGTCTGGCAGCTAAGACCGTCTCGCGGATCATCTGCGATGTGCGCGGCTTTCTGCAGTTTCTTCTGCTGCGAGGCATCCTGCAGCGCGATCTGAGCCATGTATTACCGAAGATCCACCTCCCGCGCGATGCCACCATTCCATCGGTGTGGGACCCGCAGCGCCTGGTCAGGCTGCTCAATGTCGTTGATCGCAGCTCGCCCAAAGGCAAGCGCGACTACGCGATCCTCTTGCTTGCCTGTCGCCTGGGATTGCGATCGGGGGATATTCGAGCGCTGAGGCTCGATGATCTGAAGTGGGAAGCGGCCACCATAGAGATTACGCAATCGAAGACCCTGGCGCCGCTCTGTTTGCCATTGACGGAAGAAGTCGGCGAGGCGCTAATTGACTATTTGAAATCGGGCCGTCCTCAATCGGATCGCCGTGAGGTGTTCCTTACCTTGACGCCGCCTTTTTTACCGTTCGCCGAGAATAACAACCTCCATCGCATCGTCAAGCATTGGAAAGACCTTGCCGGCATCCACTTCCGGACCCAACAACGCCACGGTTTGCACTCGCTACGCCATACGGCTGGCAACCCAACTGCTCCGTGAGCAGACGCCATTTCACGTCATCTCCGAGATTCTGGGGCATACGACGACGGCATCAACGCTGATCTACGCCAAAACCGACGTGGAAGGCCTGCGCACTGCCGCGTTGAACACCGAGGAGGTGCGCCATGTCGAGTAGAGCGTTCAAGGGGCAGTTCCGAAGTCGTGTCGGCTCACTCATGGCACAGTTCATCCAGGAGAAACAGGCATGTGGTTACCGATATGGTGAGGAAGCCCACTTGCTGGCGCGCTTTGATCGTTTCTTATGCAACGAAGCGCTTTCGCAGTGCGAGCTACCCCGCTCGATCAGCCGCAAGTGGCTCGCCAAACAACCCCACGAGAGCGCATCCACACACCATCATCGCATCTGCATCGTTCGTCAATTCGCCATGTACATGTGCCGGCTGGGCTATCCCGCCGATGTGCCAGACCGATCGCTGAGGGCGAAGCGCGCTGAGAGTTTCCTACCACGCGTCCTGACACACGCTGAGATTGAGCAGCTGTTCCATGCGCTCGATCAGCTCACCCCGAGTGCACGAGCCCCGCTGCGTCACATCATCATGCCGGAAGTATTCCGACTGCTGTACGGCTGCGGCTTGCGCCTCGGCGAGGTGTTGCACCTGCGTGTGGCCGATGTTGACCTTGACCGAGGGGTCCTGACGGTGCGTGAGGCCAAATTTGGCAAGGATCGCCTGGTGCCGCCCGCCTTGCCGTTGGTGCAGCGCCTTCAAAAGTATGCGGCGCTTATGGGAGATCGTGCATCCGATGCGTACTTCTTCCCCTCGCCATCGGGCGGAGCGTGGAGTCTCTCAGCACCCTATTGGCTATACCGGGAACTGCTGCTCCGCTGTGGGATCGCGCACGCCGGTAGAGGCAAGGGACCGCGCGTCCATGATCTTCGTCACGCATTTGCCACGCATGCCTTGCTGCGCTGGTACCGCGAGGGCGCAGACCTCGAGGCCAAGCTTCCGGTGCTGGCGACCTATTTGGGCCATCAGTCGCTTGCCGGAACGCAGCGCTATCTGCATCTAATTGCCGAGCTATTTCCGCAGATCACGGTGCGCGCCAACGCCGCCTTCGGTGATGTCATCCCGCGGAGGATCGCCTCATGAAACCAACCGACTTCTCCGTGCACGTGACCAACTTCTTAACGCATTACCTGGCCGCACTGCGCAACCTGAGCCCCAACACCATCATGGCCTATCGCGACGTGTTCACTTTGCTCCTGCGGTTCTGTCGCGACGTGCGCGGTATCGCCTTGGAACGCTTATCTTTGGCACAGATCGATGCCTCCCTGGTGGAGGCCTTCCTCGATCATCTGGCCAACGATCGGCATGTCTCGATCAGCACGCGAAATCATCGCCTCGCAGCATTGCACGCATTCTTCCGCTATGTGCAGTCGGAAGTGCCCGAGCGCTTGCTGCACAGTCAGCAGATCCTCGCTATTCCTCTGCGGCGACATGCGCGCTCGAACGTCGGCTATCTCTCCAAAGAGTACCTCGCGCAGGTCCTCGCACAACCCGATCCGCATACGCGTGCGGGCCGCAGAGATGCAGTCCTACTGAGCGTACTCTACGACACCGGGGCTCGGGTGCAGGAGTTGATCGACCTCAACGCCGGCGATGTGCGCCTGGATTCACCGCCACAGGTGCGGCTCATGGGCAAGGGGCGCAAGATGCGCGCCGTACCGTTGATGGACGCGACGCTCGAGCTCCTGCGCGAGCATCGACGCGAGAACGGCCTGGATCGTCCCGAACACGCTGACAAGCCGCTCTTCCAGAACCGACAAGGCACACGCTTATCGCGCTCGGGCGTGCGCTATCTCCTGCAAAAGTATGTGCAGCCAGTACGGCGCGATCACCCCGGCTTCACGCAGCCGGTGAGCCCTCAGCGCTTGCGGCACACGAAGGGAATGCACCTCCTGCAAAGTGGCGTCCCACTCGAGATCATCCGCGACTTCTTAGGGCACGTGGATGTGAAGACGACCGAGATTTATGCCCGTGCAAATCTTGAAATGAAACGAAAGGCACTCGAAAAAGCCACCGACGATACACCGCTTCCGAAGATCCCCTCCTGGAAACAGAACAAGACGCTACTCGAGTGGCTGCACTCGCTGTAACACCGCGGAGGTCACGCATGCCGTTTGTTAACCGTGGGCCTCCACATCCGGCCCAAATATTATGGTGAGTACCAGCCACTAGCCTCCTTTGCTACCAAAGAGCTGGGCCTGT
>JANNFC010000582.1:0-2982 GCA_031379405.1 Betaproteobacteria bacterium
CCAGCGGCAATTGCTCCGCCAGATCTTGAATCAGCAGGCGGAAGGTGTGCACTTGCTTGAAATTGCGCGCCAGGTCCATCTGGCGCTCGAGTGCCTCGCCCAGTTGGTCCAGGGTCGCCTGCAATTCGTTGTTGAGCACTGTCCAATTGGGCGGGTCCGGCTTGCGGTCCGAGACCAATTCGTCCAATAAAACGGGGTGCCGGGCCAGGTAGCCTGCTGCCCAAGGACTGGCGCTCGCCAGTCGCACCAGGCGTTCACGCGCCCCACGTACTCTTGCAACAAGGCCAGATAGGCTTCGCGCCGGCCGATGCTCTCAAGGATGGTCAGCAGGCGCTCGAAGGTGGCATCGGCGTTCGTTTGCGCGCTCGCCGAGGCGAGAATGCGCGGTCCCAGTGCGTCTAGGCGGCTTTGGGTGGTGGCGGACATGCGGCGATAGAGGCCACCCTCCCGCAGTCCTGTAATGCGACGCAGAATTCCCTCCGGTTCGCGGTAACCCAGGACTTGCAACTGCGTCATCGACTCGTCCCGGGCGAGGCGGCCTTCCCATAGATTGGCCTGCGCGTGACGGTCTTCGGAGCGATCTTCCCCCGCGAATATGCCTTCGAAGTGCGATGACACCCGATCCCGGTGCGTGCGTAACGCCTGCAGGAAGGTCCCGCTGTGGTGGTATCCCATGGATTGCGCCAGGCGCGCAAGTGCCTCCGCGTCCGCGGGCAGTGTCTGCGTTTGCTGGTCTTCCACGTACTGCAAGCGGTGTTCGAGATTGCGCAGAAATACATAGGCCTCGTGAAGCTCTTCGACCACATCGGGCGGTAGCAGACGTTTGTCCTTGAGTAGCCTCAGGGCGCCACGGGTGGAGCGATCGCGTAGGGCGGCGTCTTGTCCGCCGCGGACGAGCTGAAACACCTGGGCGATGAATTCGATCTCGCGAATGCCGCCGGGACCGAGTTTGATGTTGCCCGCGATATCCTTGCGTTTGACCTCTTCGCGGATTTGATTGTGCAGGGCACGCAGCGAATCGATGGCGCTATAGTCCAGATGGCGCCGGAACACGAAGGGCCCGATTTGCTCTTGCAAGCCGGCGGCGTTTGCGCACAGAGGGCGCGCCTTGAGCCAAGCGTAGCGCTCCCATTCCCTTGCCTGGGTGTGGAAGTAGTTCTCCAACATGCTCAGACTGGCCACCAGAGGTCCGCTGTCGCCATAGGGACGCAAGCGCATATCGACCCGGAAAACGAATCCGTCCGGCGTGGGCTCGGAGAGTGCGGCGATGAGTTTGCGGCCGAGCCGGGTGAAGTATTCGTGATTGCTGATGGACTTGGGGCCGAAGGTGACGCCTTCCTCGGGATAGATGAAGATCAGATCGATGTCCGAGGAAACGTTGAGTTCCTCGCCGCCGAGCTTGCCCATGCCCACGACGATAAGCTGTTGCCTGCGGCCACTGTCTTCGCCTATGGGCGCACCGAAGATTGCCTCCATGGCGGGCAACAAACGCTCTAGCGCGAACCGCACGCTTTCATTCGCCAGGGTGGTGACAGTGGTGAGCACCTCGGTGAGATCAGCCAATCCGGCCAGATCGCGCGTGGCTAGGGTGAGGAAGACGTGCTGCCGTGTAAGGCGCAAACGTTGCCACAGCGAGGGCTCGTCGGTGATCTCGCTCATGCCCAGTAGCCTGCTGATCTCCTGCGAGTTGATGGGCTGCTGCACGAGACTCGGACGCCAACTGGCGGGCGGCCGGCCGGCCAGGCGGCGAAGGAAGGGACTGAATGCCACCGCGCGCTGCAACATCGGGTCAAAGGCGGAATTATCTGAAGGGGACATGATCACAGTCAGAGTGAGTCTTGAGCGAGGTTAGAATCGATGCGGGAATGCCATCGGATCGGACGACACCCACGTAGAACAACCCAGAACTCGAGGCGGAATCGCCGTTCTTTCATTGATGAGCGCAACCCTTTACTTGGCTAGTACTTCCAGTGCAGTCGACAGCGGTGAGGTCCCGACCGTGAGCCGAGCATGATCCAGTCCATTTTCGCGACAGTGATGCGTTGGGTGCTGCGATTCGTTCTATGGTCCGGCGTTGTTTTTGTATTGTGCGTGCTGGTGGTCGGACTGGTGTTTCAGTTTTGGTTTCTGCCGCGCGCCAACGATTATCGCGATGACATCGCCGCCGCTGTCGCGCGCGCGACGGGCACTCAGATTCAAATCGGAGCGCTATCGGGCCAATGGCATCAATGGCGGCCTAGTGTGACGTTGCGCAAAGTTTTGGTCAAGGATCCGAACGGACGCGACGCCCTGGCCATCGATGAGATTCAGAGCGAGATTGCCTGGAAGTCCGTAGCGTTGGGCGAGATCCGGCTGCACAGGTTGGAGGTGTCGCGCCTTTCCCTGGAGATCCGCCGGGACATCCACGGTCAGGTGTTCGTCGCGGGCATACCGCTTACGCGGGGCGAGGACCGTACGGGTGGTCTGGGGGAGTGGTTGCTGCGTCAGGATTCGATTCGTTTGACCGAATCGGCCTTGCGCTGGATCGACGACAAGCAAGCCGCGCCGCCGCTGGAATTGGGCAGCGTGGAACTCACGGTGTGGAATCGATTTGGCGTGCACCATGTTCAGTTGCAGGCCACGCCGCCTATGACGTTGGGGGCCCCATTCGCCATTCAGGCTGAGATGAAAGGCGATCTCGCCGCGCAACTTTCCGCTTGGGATGGCGTGCTGCGCGTCAATTTCCCGTACGCCAACCTGGGCGAGATCATCAGGTACTGGCCCGTAGTGACATCCATCGAACAAGCAGCGGGTAGCGTCGAGGCACGCTTCGAGGTGGAGAAGGGCGTGATATCGAAGGCGCAGGCGACGCTGGCGCTGGCGAATGTGGCGGGACGCCTGAGTCAGGATCTCGAACCCTTGCAACTCAGCCGCCTAAGTGGTCGCATCGATTACATGCGTGTACCGGGACACCTTGAGATGAAGTTCAAGGACGTGAGTTTC
>JANNFC010000604.1:0-26072 GCA_031379405.1 Betaproteobacteria bacterium
CGCAGGAATTTGTCGTTTAGTTTTTCGTAGGGAATATCGTCCCATTTGATGTGTTTCATCGGATTTCCGTTAGTAGTGGGGGGATCGGGGGTGGGTGGCCCGATTCTATCGGGTTAACGACCGTCAGAAAGATGGAGGCCAGGTATTATTTAATGAACATAATACACATTATGGATATAATATAGAGTGCGTACAGGGGCGTGAGGATCGAGTAAGAGAACGAGGGTTGGGGTTATAACGAGACTTTGAACAAGCGCTGAAAATTCGCAGTGGTGGCCTTAGCCACCTCGTCGACTGGGACCCCCTTGATACGTGCGATCTCCTCGGCAACGTGGCGTACGAAGCTGGGCTCGTTGGTCTTTCCCCGGTGCGGGACGGGCGCCAAGTACGGCGCGTCGGTTTCGATGAGCATGCGCTCGAGCGGCACATAGGCAGCCACTGCACGCACCTGGGCGGCGTTCTTGAAGGTGACGATTCCCGAGAAGGAAATGTAGAACCCCAGATCCATGGCCTGTCGCGCCATTTCCAGGGTTTCGGTGAAGCAATGCATCACGCCGCCGGGTTCGTTGGCGTTTTCTTCCCGCATGATGGCAACGGTGTCTTGAGCGGCCTCGCGCGTGTGAATAATCAAGGGTTTGCGGGTTTTGTGAGCGGCTCGAATGTGACATCGAAAGCGTTCGCGCTGCCACTCGTTATCACCCTTGTTCCAGTAGTAGTCGAGACCGGTCTCCCCGATGGCGACGATTTTGGGGTGATGGCTAAGCTCGGCCAGACGCTCCGGCGTGGGCTCTTCGCAGTCCTTCTCGCTCGGATGCACGCCCACGGAAGCATATAGATGGGGGTATTCCAGGGCAAGACCCAGGACTTCCGTAGCGTTTTCTAGGCTGGTGGCAACACACAATGCGTGCGTCACGCCATTCCCTGCCATTCGCGCCAGCACTTGTGGAAGGTCTTGTTGTAGCTCGGTAAAATTCAGATGGCAATGGGAATCTACGAACACTTCCTGGGGTTCCCTACATCGTGTGGGTTGGACGGGAGTTCTGCAGATGGCCGCCAAGCAATCCTTCGATGCGTCGGCGTACGGACCCGCCGCTCTCATCGTCCTTGAACTGCACCCCGACCCCTTGCACTCGATTGCCGTGGGCGCCCGGTGGCGTGATCCACACTACTTTGCCCGCCACCGGGAGCTTGGTTGGGTCATCGAGCAGTGTTATCAGCATGAAGATCTCGTCGCCCAAACTATAGGGGCGTGCGGTCGGAACGAAGATACCTCCGCCCTTGAGAAACGGCATGTAGGCGGCATAGAGGATGGCCTTCTCTCTGATGTTGAGGGAAATGGCACCGGGGCGAGGTCCCGTACCGGAAAGGTCTGTCATATCGATGCGATTGTTTATTGAGCCTGTGCAGGAGAGGTAAGCATTTGGTCGAAGGCGAGTAACAACTGGTCTCGCAGCAGTGCTCCGTTCAACGGGTGCTGTACGACCGCCCGAATTTTGCCGAGCGCCCTCCAAAACTCGGAGATGGCGTCCGGCGCGAGCTGGCGTGCCGCTTTCTCTATTACGGCATCATTGGGCTCACTGTACATGGCTGTCGCACCAATTCGAATACGATGCAGGTCGATACACAGCATTTGGAGCAAAAGACATAGTTCCGCCAGGCCGTTGGGCGTGGTGTCCCACTCGATGCTGCGTTTGGCCTGAGGCGTCAGCAATTCGACGAGCCGGCCCCAGCGCTGCGCCATGCCGCCCTCCTTGATCTGTGGTACTCGGGCGGGAGCCCCACCGGCTAGGCGCAATAAGCCATCGGCCTTTTCGATGCCCATCGCGTGTAACCATCCCAGGGCGACCGCACGCGACGGGCGGACGAAGGGGACTCGTCGGCAGCGACTGCGCAGCGTGATCGGAAGCCGTTCTTCATGCGCCGAAATGAGCATGAATACCGTGCGCGGCGGGGGCTCCTCGAGGGTTTTCAGCAGCGCGTTGGCGGCGTTGGAGTTGAGCCGTTCGGCGGGGTCTACGATGATCACCCGTCCTTTTCCCGCATGCGAGGTGAGCTCCAGTTGACTCAACAGATCTCGGATCTGCTCGATGACGATGTACTGACGGACTTTACCCTTCTTGGCCGGACTTGCCACCTCCTCCGCATCGGATTCCAACTCTTCCTGAGTCGGTTCAAGAAGAATCAGGTCCGGGTGGGTGCGGGCGGCGAGCCACCGGCAACTGGTACAAACTCCACACGCGCCCTGCTCGCTCGGCGTGTCGCACAGCCGGCTACGAGCCAAGTGGTCCGCCAGCGCGCGCTTCCCGATGCCTGTCATGCCGGTAAGAAGCAGTGCATGACTACCGCTTTCCAGGCTTCGCTGGAGGCTGATGAATGTGTCGCGCAGCCAATCAGGGAGCATGCTCTAACAAATAGTTAAGACGTATTTTTCAACATCGACTTTAACTTTCTCCAAGGCCCTGCCAGCGTCGATGAGTCGGATTCGATCTGAGTATTGGATGCTGCGCTCGCGATAGCTTTGGCGCACCTTGCGGTGAAACTCGGCGGCTTCCTGCTCGAAGCGATCCGGCGCGCGATCTTGCTTCAGCCTGGCTTGACTGATGGATTCCTCGACGTCGAACAGCAAGGTGAGATCGGCCTGAAAACCTTGATGTACCCAGGTTTCCAGGTCCGCCAATTTTTCCGCGGGGATTCCGCGTCCGCCGCCTTGATAGGCATAGGTGGAGTCGGTAAAGCGATCGCACAGCACGTACTGACCGCGATCCAATGCCGGCAATACGACACTTTGCAGATGTTGTTGACGGGCGGCGAACATCAGCAAGGCTTCCGTTTCCGGACTGAGCTGAGCACTCGGATCGAGCAACAATTTACGGATACTCTCCCCCACGGCTGTCCCACCGGGCTCGCGCGTGCGCACCACTGGGTGCCCCGCGCGCGAAATCACGTCCTGGGCGAAAGGAATAAAGGTGCTCTTCCCTGCCCCGTCCAGTCCCTCGAAGGTTATGAATTTACCTAGCATGACAACAGTCTAGCGCCTCAATTGGTAGCGCTCTACGGCGCGATTGTGCTGTCCAAGGGAATCCGAGAATTCCGAGCTGCCGTCGCCCCGCGCAACGAAGTACAGGGCGGCGCTTTCAGCGGGATGCAGCGTTGCCTGAATCGACTCGCGTCCCGGGGCTGCGATGGGTGTTGGCGGCAAGCCGGTACGGGTGTAGGTGTTATAGGGACCATCGGTATCGAGATGAACACGGCGCAAGTTGCCGTCGAAGCGCGTTCCCAAGCCGTAGATCACAGTGGGGTCGGTCTGCAGCAACATCCTCTTGCGCAGTCGATTGATGAATACTGCCGCGATCATGGGACGGTCTTGGCGGCGTCCGGTTTCCTTCTCCACGATAGAGGCCATGATGAGCGCTTCGTAGGGCGAATTGAAGGGCAAATTCTCCGCCCGCTTCTCCCAGGAATCCGACAGAATCGTGGTCATCGTTTTGAACGCGCGCTGCAGAATCTGCATATCGCTCGCGCCCTTGGCGAAGTGGTAAGTATCGGGGAAGAACAACCCCTCAGGATGCGCCTCCTTGGCGCCAAGGCGCACCAACAGTTCTCGATCATCGAGGGATTGCGAGGTGTGCGACACCCCCGGGTGTTCGTTAAGTGCCGCCCGTACCTGCTGGAATGTCCAGCCTTCTATAAAGGTGATCTCGGCCTGGGAAAACTCACCGCGTGTGACCTTTTCCAGAAGGCGCAGGGGGGTGATTCTTTCCGGCAATTCGTAGCTGCCGGTCTTGATCCCGCCGGCATGCCCGCTCAAGCGTGCCAACCAGACGAAGCGCAGCGTCTCCGATAGCAGGCCCTTGTTGCGCAGATCCTGCGCCAGGCGCTTGAGGGAGGTGCCCGCGGAAACGTTTAGGGTGCGATGTACGCTGGCGACCTCAATCGGGGTCACGGCGAAGTGCCAGAGCATTCCGGCCACGCCCCCAACCAGCACTACGATCAACAAAACGATCCTGACCAGTTTCAAGGCGGATCACTCCTGTATTTTTGCGCACCGCTCACAGCGCACGCTCAGCTCAGTGCTGCGAAAGCCAAGCTCCCGTTGGTCCCGCCGAACCCGAAGGAGTTCGACACCGCGACTCGGATGGGCATCTTGCGCGCGGTGTTGGGGACGTAGTCCAGATCACATAGCGGATCCTGTTCGACCAGGTTGATAGTGGGGGGCACGATCTGGTCACGGATACTCAGTACGGCAAACACTGCTTCGACGCCACCCGCCGCCCCCAATAGATGGCCGATCATCGACTTGGTGGAGCTCACCGCGAGTTTTTTGGCATGCTCACCGAAACAATTCTTGATCGCATTGGTTTCGGCCAGGTCGCCCAGAGGGGTCGAGGTGCCGTGCGCGTTGATGTAGTCGACGGCTTCCGGCGGTAATTTGGCGTCCTTGAGCATGTTCACCATGCACCGGCGCGCGCCGTCTCCGTCCTCGCTGGGAGCGGTGATATGATGGGCATCGGCGCTGGTGCCGTATCCAACAAGTTCGGCGTAAATTCTGGCGCCGCGGGCGATGGCGTGTTCGTATTCTTCCAACACCATGGCACCGGCACCTTCGCCGAGGACGAAACCGTCGCGCCCGGTATCCCATGGTCGGCTCGCAGCGGTGGGGTCGTCATTGCGCGTGCTGAGGGCTCGCGCAGAAGCAAATCCGGCGACGGCCAGCGGACATACCGTGGCCTCGGCCCCGCCGGCGACCATCACATCCGCGTCACCCCAGCGAATGATGCGACCCGCCTCACCGATGCTATGGGTGGAGGTGGTGCAGGCGGTGGCGATGGCCAGGTTGGGTCCCTTGAATCCGTGCATGATGGACAGATTTCCCGAGATCATGTTGACGATGGTCCCTGGAATCAGGAACGGGGAAACCTTGCGTGGGCCGCCTGCCACCATGGTGTCGTGCATGTCCTCGATCATCGGCAAGCCGCCGATTCCCGAACCCATGATGACACCGATGCGCTCCGCAGTTTCCGGCGTTGCCTTGAGTTGCGCGTCCGCGATGGCCTCACCCGCGGCAGCGATGCCGTAGTGCACGAAAGTATCGAACCGGCGCACTTCCTTGGCCGGAAGATAATTCGCGGCATCGAACCCTTTGACTTCGCCGGCGATACGAGAGGCGAAGTGAGTGGCGTCGAAGTGCGTGATGGTCGCAATGCCGGATTTCCCGGCTAGGATGGCGACCCAGGTCTCGGCGGTTCCGATCGCCAGCGGCGATACCACGCCAAGACCTGTTACTACAACTCTGCGTTTGGACAAGTCCGCTCCAACGGATAGACAGAAAGGAAAAGGCGGTACGGGGACAGCGGACTGGAGTTACTGCTTTACGTGCGTTGTGACGTAATCGATCGCTTGCTGCACCGATGTTATTTTTTCCGCTTCATCATCGGGAATCTCGCATTCGAATTCTTCTTCGAGCGCCATCACGAGCTCTACGGTATCCAGAGAGTCGGCTCCGAGATCATCGACAAAGGTCGACTCGTTCTTCACATCGGCCTCGTTTACATCGAGTTGCTCGGCGACAATCTTCCTGACACGCTGTTCTACGGATTCCATCAATTAGTCCTTCTATGTGTCTATGAACGGGCGGCGTGGCTGTCATCGCTTATCGCCCAGGCTGAAGCCCACCCGGGCTACCGGGTAGGTGAATGAAACTACGCTAGTTTACCAAATCGAATATGACGAATGCGAAGTCCCGCAGTTCGCTTCCCGACACGATATGGGTTGTCAGTAGGGGTTGTCAGACTTGGCTAGGATTCTGATGCCAAGACACTCTCGTCGGAGTCTGATCATCGCATGTACATACCACCGTTCACGTCCAAGGTCGCCCCGGTCACATAGCCCGCCCCGGGCGAAGCCAGAAAGGCTACAGCGGCGGCGATATCTTCGGCCTGACCCAGGCGTCCCAGCGGGATATGCTGCATTGCCGCTTTACGCTGGTCTTCCGTCAATGCGCTCGTCATGTCGGTTTCGATGAGGCCCGGCGCCACGCAGTTGACTGTGATGTTGCGGCTGGCAACCTCTTGCGCTAGGGACTTGGTGAACGCGATGACGGCAGCTTTGGCCGCGGCGTAGTTGCATTGCCCCGCGTTACCGCTCTCCCCCACCACGGATGTGATGTTGATGATGCGCCCTTCGCGCGCTCGCATCATGGCGCGCAATACGCCGCGTGAGAGCCGAAAGACGGACTTGAGATTCACGTCCATGATGTCATCCCACTCGCTATCTTTCATGCGCAACAACAGATTGTCCCGGGTGATACCGGCGTTGTTGACGAGCACAAAGATTTTTCCGTGCTTGTCCTGAATGGTGGTGAGGAGCTCGGTGATCTGCTTGTCGTCGCGGACTTCCAAAGTCATGCCGTGGCCGGAGCCTGCCTGCGCCAAGTATTCACTGATGGACTGCGCCCCGGCATCGCTGGTCGCGGTTCCCACCACGTAGGCACCTTGACGAGCGAGCGCCACGGCGATTGCTTTTCCGATACCTCGGCTGGCGCCGGTAACGAGGGCTAACTTGCCGGTGAGTGGTGTCATGCCGCGAACTCCTTGGCGGTTTGTTGGATAGTGGCGAAGTCCTTCAGTGCGATGATCTTCGCTTGCGGAACGATGCGCTTCACCAATCCGCTGAGCACCTGACCCGGCCCGCACTCGATGAACGTATTCACCCCCTTGCTGCTAAGCAACTCGATGGTTTCGATCCAGCGCACCGGACTATAGAGTTGGCGAATGAGAGTGTCACGAATCGCGGAGGGTTCGGTGTTGATCGCCACATCGGCATTGCACACTACCGACACTTCCGGTGCGCGAATATCCAATTTGGCGAGTAGCCCGCCGAGTTCTTCTGCCGCGCCCTTCATCAGGGTGCAGTGAGAGGGCGCGCTCATGGGCAGCATCACCGCCCGCTTGGCGCCGCGTCCCTTGGCCAATTCCATAGCCTTTTCGACTGCCGCTCTATGTCCGGCGATGACGATTTGGCCCGGCGCATTCAGGTTAGCGGGCTCCACTACGCCCACGCTCGACGCTTCCGCACAGGCCGCCATCACATCCTTTAGCTCAGCCCCTAACAGGGCAGCGATCCCGCCAGTACCCTCCGGCACGGCGTCCTGCATGATCTGAGCGCGTCGGCGCACGAACGGCACCGCTTCGGCCGCTTGTAGCGCTCCCGCGCACAGCAACGCGGTGTATTCGCCGAGGCTATGCCCCGCCATGTATGCCGGTGTACTGCCTCCGGCGGCTTTCCATGCTTGGTAAACCGCGTATCCGGCGACCAGCATGATGGGCTGCGTGTTGATGGTTCGGCCCAATTCTTCCGACGGACCTTGCGCCACCAGTTCCCATAGGTCGAAACCGAGGGTACCGCTCGCCTTATCAAAGGTCGCGCGTGTCGATGGCGCCTCGGCGTAGGCGGACATCATGCCCACGGACTGCGATCCTTGTCCGGGGAACAAGAAAGCCAGACTCATTGGCCAGTTCCTATGGTTGGTTGATGCTTGCTCATTGCCATTTCACCAGTATTGCACCCCACGTGAAGCCTCCGCCCACGCCTTCTAGCAACACGTTGTGACCAGGGCGAATGCGTCCGTCCGTAAGCGCCACGTCCAGCGCGAGAGGAATGGATGCTGCCGAGGTGTTGGCATGTTCCGCTACGGTTACCACGACCCTTTCCATGCCGATGCCCAGTTTACGCGCGGTGGCTTCGATGATTCGCACGTTGGCTTGGTGAGGAATGAGCCAATGAATGTCGGCCGCCGTTAGCCCCGCATCCGTCATGACCTCCTGCGCCACTTCGCTCAGCACCTTGACCGCGAACTTGAACACCGCGCCGCCGTCCATCTCCACGAAGGGATGTCCTTGCACCTGGCCGTGCGCGACACCGCCTGGCACGCACAGGACGCTGCCGTAAGCGCCGTCCGCATGTAGGCGCGACGCGAGAATGCCGGGACTTTCATCGGCTGCGATCACCACCGCCCCAGCGCCATCTCCGAACAAGACACAGGTGGAGCGATCTTCCCAGTCAAGAATACGCGAGTACAACTCGGCGCCAACCACGAGCGCGTTGCGACACTTTCCGCTACGTACATACAGGTCCGCTATGGATAACGCGTACACGAATCCGCTGCACACCGCTTGCACATCGAAGACCGGACAACCGCTGGTGCCAAGTTTTCTCTGAAGAATGGAGGCGGTGCTCGGAAAAATCATGTCAGGCGTAGTGGTCGCCAGAACGATCAGGTCGATATCCTGGGCGGCGATACCGGCGCGCTCCAATGCCTGATGCGAAGCTTGCAGAGCCAGATCGGAGGCCATCTCCTTGTCGTCCGCCAAGTGGCGCGAACGAATACCGGTGCGGGTGCTGATCCAGTCATCGGAGGTCTCCAAGCGTATCGCCAGCTCGGCGTTGGTGACCACGCGGCTGGGAAGATAGCCGCCGGAGGCGACGACCCGCGAGTAAATCAACCCACCTTCTCCAACATCTGCGGCATGTGGGAGGCGATGCGATCCAGAATCTTATGGCGCGCCTCATCGTAGGCCCGGTCGATGGCGACTTCAAAGGAGAGCTTGTCGGCGGAGCCGTGACTTTTCACGACAATCCCGCGCAGACCGAGAAGCGAGGCGCCGTTGTAGCGGCGCGGATCCACGCGTTTGCGGAACGCGTTGATCGCGGGCAGAGAAAATAGCGCCGCCAGTTTGTTCAACCAGTTGCGTTCGTATTCTTCGCGCAGGTAGGCGGCGAGCATGCGCGCCAACCCTTCCGAGCCTTTTAGAAAGACATTGCCGACGAAGCCGTCGCACACCACCACGTCGGTGGTCCCTTTGTAGACGTCATCACCTTCCACGTTGCCGAAGTAGTTCAGGCCGCTGGTCTTGAGCAGATCCCCGGCTAGCTTCGCGATTTCGTTGCCCTTGATCTGTTCTTCGCCGATATTGAGCAAACCTATGCTTGGATTCTCATTGCCGTCCACGGCGCTGAACAAGGATGATCCCATCACGGCAAACTGGAGCAAATGGACCGGCGTGCAATTCACATTGGCGCCCAGATCCAGCATGCAGCAGCGACCCTTTTGCGTGGGAAGCAGAGAGGCGATTGCGGGGCGCTCCACACCGGGCATCATTTTGAGGACGAAGCGGGAAATCGCCATGAGGGCGCCGGTGTTGCCCGCGCTTACGCAGGCATCGGCCTCGCCGTTGCGCACCAAATCCACCGCGACTCGCATGGACGAATCGCGCTTGGCGCGCAGTGCAACGGCAGGGGCGTCTCCCATCTCCACCACCTCGCTGGCGCCTTGGATCCTGATCCGCTCCACGTGGGGCGCCCCAACTGCCTGCGCAATCGCGTCCTGCTTTCCGACGAGCACGATGTTTACGTCGGGATTATTTGCGACAAAGGACAGCGCCGCCGGAACGGTAACTTTGACCCCGTGGTCCCCCCCCATGCAGTCCAGGGCAATGGTGATACTCACCTAGGGCCTCGGGTCGGATGAAGACGACAAGAGCAAAGTGGGACGTTGAAAACGCCCCACCGATAGAGCACTGGAAAACGATAGCGTGAGGTGGCGAACCGCTTCACTGCGGTGGACGACGATGCGACACGCACCGCTCGTCACACTACTCTTCGGCAGTCTTGACGACTTTCTTGCCGCGGTAGTAGCCGTTCGGGCTGATGTGGTGGCGCAGATGCGCTTCGCCGGTCGTGGGCTCTACGGCCACTGGCGGGTTGGGATGGCCATCGTGAGAACGGCGCATGTTTCGCCGCGATGCGGACTTTTTGTTTTGTTGTACAGCCATGGAATGCTCCTTTACCAATACTCAATCAAAAAAATCAGTCCTCAGGTGGGTTGCGGCCAAATTTCGCGAGTACCAAAAAGGGCGATTTTCGCACTTCTCCGGCCCCGCATACTGCGGCTTCACATGCCCCGATCTCGTGTTTTGGGGATGAGGGCATGCTGAGCAGCACCTCGTCCTCGATGAGATCCGTGACCTCTATCGCCTCGACGGCGTCCACCACGTCCGTATCGTCCGCCTCGTACGCCGTTTCCACCTCGTCGGCGTCTTTGGCAAAGACGACCCGCCGCGAGGAATCGATCGCAACCGCTACGGCTTCAAGACAACGCTGGCACTTCAGCCACACTGTCCCGGAAACCTTCAGGGACAAGGCATCGTGCCCTCTTTCGGTCAGTTCCCCAACCAATGCATAATCCAACTGCCCGTCGTGTCGCGTGAGTTGTTCGCCTAAGCGCTTGAACGCGGAGACCGGAATTGCACCGGCCACCGCAAGCCCGGCGCGGGCAAATTCGGCAGGCTTGATACGTTCCGGAGTGCTACCAAGGGCAGACATAAACGCGCTAGGATAAGAATTTAGCGCGATTTTGTCAAAGTCTAATCTAACTCGTATACGCCGTGCTCTTGGCGCGAGGGCAAACTTTGGAGTTTTCCTTAGGGGGTGAAGTAATTTTCGCGTCGCCCCCTTTGGTCAAGGGCGAGGTCATTATCCGGCCCGCGAAGTCCCACATATTCTGATCGGCGATGCCCCGTACTCTGATACTCGCTTCCACCTCCCGCTATCGCAGGGAAATGCTGTCCCGACTAGGGATTACTTTCGACACCCGCTCTCCCAACGTGGATGAGTGTGAGGTTACCCACGAAACCCCTCGAGACACCGCATTACGCCTTGCGGAGGAGAAGGCGCGCGCCATCGCCCTTCAGTTTCCGGAGGCGGTGGTCATCGGTTCCGATCAGATCGCCGAGGTCAAGGGCGTGCGTCTGAACAAGCCGGGAGTGCATGAAAGGGCGGTAGAGCAACTGCGGCAGATGTCCGGCCAGAGTGTGCTGTTTCACTCGGCAATGGCGGTAGTGTGCCTCGCCGAAGGGGCGATGGAGCGCGCGGTGGTGCCCACCACCGTTCAGATGCGCGCACTGCACGAGGACCAGATCGAACGTTATCTGCGCCTCGAACAACCCTACGATTGCGCCGGAAGCGCCAAAGCCGAAGGCCTGGGAATCGCACTGATCGCTGCCATCCGGTCCGAGGACCCCACCGCCCTGATTGGTCTGCCATTGATTCGCTTGTGCGACATGCTGCGCAAGTTCGGATACACCTTGCCCTAGCCCTCCCGATGACAGGTACCCTTTTCCTTTTGCCCAGCGATCTGGGCAGCGACTCGCCGGATAGCTATCTCCCGCGCTTGACACAAGAAAAGCTGCGTACGCTCCAGCATTTCATCGTCGAGGAGGCGAAGACAGCGCGCCGCTTCCTGGCCAGCCTCGGACGTGAGGGGCTGCGCGATCTTCACATGCGCACGCTCAATGAACACACCTCGGTGAGCGCTCTTTCCGATCTGCTATCGCCTCTGCGAGAAGGTAAGGACGTGGGCTTGATTTCCGAGGCAGGCTGCCCTGCGGTGGCGGATCCGGGGGCGGAATTGGTCGCCCTCGCCCATGGCGAGGGCATCAAAGTGGTCCCCATGGTGGGCCCCTCCTCTATTATTCTGGCCTTGATGGCCTCGGGTCTGGGTGGGCAGCGATTCGCCTTCCACGGATATTTGCCGGTCGATCCCGCCGCACGCCGTGAGGCCGCGCTGGGGCTGGAGCGTCAATGCGATCTAACGCTCGCGACACAGTTGTTTATTGAAACACCCTACCGCAATCAAAGCCTGCTGAAAGATCTTCTGCTCGCTTGCCGCCCCACGACGCTGCTGTGCATCGCCAGCGATCTGACCCAAGCCTCGGAATCGATTGCAACTCGCAGTATCGCCGAGTGGGGCAAGTTCAATCCGGATCTGGACCGGCGCCCGACGGTGTTCGCGCTCTTGACGCAACCAGCGCCTACCGCAAACCCGAACCGCCCCCCCCGATCGAGTGCAGCACGGCCTGGGACGCAGCCGCGCCAAAACGGCGGGCGAAACGCTCGGCGAAGTTTTCGCGGGGCGTGAAGTCCACGACGTCTTCGGCTTTGATGACGTCCCTCGCCACGCTGTCCAGACTCCCCATGGCATCGGCGAGTCCCACATCGATGCTTTGCTTACCGCTCCAGACCAGACCGCTATAGAGCTCGGGGGTTTCCTTCAGGCGCTTGCCTCGGCCCTGCCGCACCACCTCCACGAACTGGGAATGGATCTCCTTCAACAGCTGTTCGGCATAGGCCTTGTGTGCCGGATTCATAGCAGAGAACGGGTCCAGGAATCCCTTGTTTTCGCCGGCGGTAATCAAGCGGCGTTCAACGCCTAGTTTTTCCATGGTGCCGGTAAATCCAAAGCCGTCCATCAGCACACCGATTGACCCCACGATGCTCGCCTTGTCCACGTAGATTTTGTCGGCGGCGGCTGCCACGTAATAGCCTCCGGAGGCACAGATGTCATCGACCACCGCATAGATCGGTATTTTGGGATGCAGCGCGCGCAAACGCCTGATCTCGGTGTTGATCTGCCCCGCCTGGACTGGGCTGCCACCGGGGCTGTTGATGCGCATCACGATGCCCGCAGTCTTTTCGTCCTCGAAAGCATCCTTGAGTGCCTGATTGATGCGGTCGGCACTGGCGTCGCTTTGGGCCTGAATGACGCCCTTCACCTCCACCAGGGCCGTGTGACGCCCGGGCAGCTTCGCGTCCTTGCCTCCGATCCAGCCGACGGCGAGGAACAGCACCACGAACAAGTAGCCAAACCCGAGAACCTTGAAGAAGATGCCCCACCGACGCGCGCGCCGCTGCTCATCCAGGGCGCCTCGGGCAAGCTTCTCCAGCACTTGGCGCTCCCAGTTGTTGGATTGCGACGACGGTGTGTTTTCATTCATAAACTTGGAACTCCTCTATTCCTTCAGCCAAATCCGGCCTTCGTGTTCCTCGACGCAGAGTGGAACCAAGCGACGACCCTTACATGGCCCCGCAATGCAATGTCCCGTTTCCGGCAAATAGGTTGCACCGTGCGTGGAACACACCAGATGCAGTCCCGAATAATCGAAAAACTCCCCTTCCATCCAATCCAATTCCACCGGCACGTGCGCGCACCGATTCAGATAAGCGTGCGTCTTCCCGTCGTATCGTATGACGAAGGCGGCTTGGGGCTCGCCGTGGCGTTCGACAGTGAAACGAACGCCCTTGCCGCCTTCCGTCACCTCGCCGCTGGCGCAAATCACCCGTGCTTGCGTAGCCATGCAGCCAATTCCGCCACGCTATCGACACAAGCCAGTGGCCGCGCCGCCAACAATGCGTCTTTTTCATGCGCCCCGTAGGATACCGCCACGGCTGCCGTACCGGCATTGTGCGCCATGCTCACGTCATGGGTAGTGTCCCCGATCATCAACGTGCGCGTCGGCGGCGCTACGACCTCGTCCATCAGATGCTGGAGCATGCCGGGGTGTGGTTTGGGGAAACCTTCGTCGGCGCAGCGAGTGATATGAAAGAACCGGGCCAAGCCACATTCGTCGAGAGAGCGATCCAGGCCGCGCCGGCTCTTTCCGGTCGCAATGCCCACAACGTAGCCCGCTGCATGGAGTTGCTCCAGCATTTCCACCGCACCTGCAAACGGGTGAATCAGGTGATTTCCTGCCAAAAAGTGGTAGCTGTAACGCGCCGTTACGTCGCCATAGCGCTCGCTCTCCAACCCTGGAAAGAGATACTTCATAGCGTCCAGCAAGCCTAGCCCGATGATGTAGCGCGCCTGCCGATTGTCGGGGATCGGCAGCGACAGGTCGGTAGCGGCGGCCTGAATGGACGCCGCAATATGCTCCGTCGAATCGACCAAGGTCCCGTCCCAATCGAACACCACCAAGTCGAAACGTCGATCCATGTTAGCCGTCACGTTCCAGTTGTTGAAGAAAGTCGCTCAGATCCTTGGGTAACGGCGCTTCCAGGCGAATCTTTTCCGGTTTCAGCGGATGCTGGAAAGCGAGCGTTCCGGCATGCAGGAACAGGCGCCTCAGGCCGCATTTGCGCAGATCCTTGTTGCGCTCCGCGTTGCCGTATTTGGCGTCGCCGGCGATGGGGAACCCCAAATGCGACAGGTGGACCCGAATCTGATGCGTGCGCCCGGTTCCGAGTTGGGCTTCCAGCAAGGCGAACGCGGACCAGGATTTCTGCAGCAAGAATAAGGTGTCGGCGCTCTGCCCTTGCGGATCGACGCTGACGCGCCGCTCGCCCTCTGCCGTGAGGTAGCGCAGCAGTGGCGCCCGCACCCGTTGCTTGGGGTTGTGCCAGCGTCCTATCACCAAAGCCAGATAGTGCTTTTCCACCTCGCCCGCGCGCATCTGCCGATGCATTTCCGTCAATGCCGAACGTTTCTTGGCCACCATGAGCAGGCCGGAAGTGTCGCGATCCAGTCGGTGGACCAATTCGAGAAAACGGGCTTGCGGCCGCTGGGCACGCAGACTTTCGATCACGCCGGCGCTAATCCCGCTGCCACCGTGTACCGCCAGGCCGGCGGGCTTGTGGATCACCAGTAGCGCTTCATCCTCGAATACGACCGCCAGCGGATCGCTCTCGTCCAGACCGGCGGGGGCTTCCTCCCGCTGTGCCACGCGCACGGGAGGCAGACGCACCACATCGCCAGTTTGCAAGCGGTAGGCGGCGTCGATGCGTCCACTGTTCACCCTGACCTGACCGGTGCGCAGCAGGCGATAGACATGGCTCTTGGGGACGCCCTTGAGCTGCCGCACGAGAAAATTGCCGATACGCTGCTCGGCTTGTTCCTCCCCGATTTCGACCAGCGAAACTTTTTCTTTCCTTAGGGTATTCAAATTGCTTAAAATGTTGAACTGAAGTTTGGGATAGCAGCGCCGGGATACTTGGTGTCCTAGTCCGCCGGTCGTGAACCTGACCACTGCGTGATTGCCGCGCCGCCCCCCCACTTCAGACTCAAATGGGCTTCGCAACCCAAGGTTCGAAGCTCAGGTTTCAAAGTGATATAGCGGCCGACCCATCCATAACCTCTGGCCGCGGCGACTCATGGCAGGTTAACTTCGCTGGCCTGCGATCCAACTAGCGATGACACTCACGTTACGCGCATTAGGCGTACTTCCGACAAGGCCACTCCGAAATCCGGTAGGGCCCCATGGACACCGGGATAGCGATGCACTCCGGGGACACCACACAGACGGCATATTATGACGACATACCGCTGCAATAAGTAAATGTCCTGCTGAGCGTCAGCATGCGCACCCGCTTGTCCTACCCGCAATGCCTAAGCGCGGGGGTAGAACTTAAATGAAACGCATGCTCTTTAACGCAACCCAAGCTGAAGAGCTCAGGGTTGCGATAGTAGATGGACAAAAGCTGGTTGATCTCGATATCGAGACCGCTGGAAAAGAACAACGCAAAGGAAACGTATATAAAGGAATCATCACCCGAGTAGAACCCAGTCTTGAAGCGGCCTTCGTCGATTACGGCTGCGAACGCCACGGATTTCTTCCCTTCAAGGAAGTATCCCGAGCCTTCTTCAAGAATCCCGACGCGGACCCTGCGCGCGCCCGTATCCAGGACGTGCTGAGCGAAGGCCAGCAATTCATCGTCCAGGTCGAGAAGGACGAGCGCGGCAACAAAGGCGCCGCCCTCACCACCTTCGTTTCCCTGGCGGGACGTTATCTCGTCCTCATGCCCAACAATCCTCGCGGGGGCGGTGTTTCACGACGTGTAGAAGGTGAAGAGCGCAACGAACTGAAGGATCTCATCGCCCAACTCGACGTTCCCCAGGGCGCCAGCATCATCGGTCGCACCGCCGGTTTAGGCCGGTCCATCGAGGAGCTCAACTGGGATTTGGCCTACCTGCTGCAACTATGGCGGGCCATCGAGAACGCCGGCAATTTCCTACCTGCGGCCAACGGCGATCGTTTGATTTACCAGGAAAGCAGCTTGGTCATCCGTGCCATTCGCGACTACTTTCAGCAAGACATCGGCGAACTCCTGATCGACACCGAAGACATCTACGAACAGGCTCGTCAGTTCATGAGCCACGTGATGCCCAACAACGTCAACCGAGTCAAGCTCTACCGGGACGACGTGCCGTTGTTTTCCCGCTTTCAGATCGAACACCAGATCGAAACCGCCTACGCCCGCCAAGTAGCATTGCCGGCTGGCGGCGCCGTAGTGATCGACCATACGGAAGCGTTGGTTTCCGTTGACGTCAACTCCGCGCGCGCCACGCGCGGTGCGGACATCGAACAAACCGCGCTCAACACCAACCTCGAAGCCTGCGACGAAATCGCGCGCCAATTGAGGTTGCGTGACCTGGGCGGGCTGGTGGTCATCGACTTCATCGACATGGAGAGTCAGCGCAACCAACGCGAAGTAGAAAACCGGCTACGGGATGCTCTGCATTTCGATCGCGCCCGAGTGCAGATGGGCAAGATCTCCCGCTTCGGCCTGATGGAGCTTTCGCGCCAACGCCTGCAGACATCGCTGGGCGAGACCAGTCACATCGCTTGTCCACGCTGCCACGGCATCGGCCACATCCGCAGTATCGAATCCTCCGCCTTGCACATCCTGCGCATCCTGCAGGAAGAGTCGATGAAGGAAAACACTGCCGCCGTGCATGCGCAAGTTCCGGTGGATGTCGCGACCTACCTCATGAACGAAAAACGCGCGGAATTCCACGCCATCGAGCAGCGACTCAAGGTGGGTGTCGTGCTCATTCCTAACATCCATCTGGAAACCCCCAACTACAACATCACGCGCCTGCGGCACGACGAGTTGAATCAGATGGAACCGCTGCCGGTGTCCTACCGCATGGTGGAACAACCGACGGAGCAAGAGTCCGCAGCGGCTGCCGCTGCCGAACCGAAGCCCCCCAAACCTCAGGCCGCGGTGCAAAGCATCACGCCGGAGCAACCCGCTCCCACGCGCGAAGAGCCTGCCAAGCCCTCTATCTTCCAGAAAATTTTTGGATGGCTCACGCGCAAACGAGAAGAGGAAAAACCCGCTGTTGCGCCACGCTCGCGTGACCCGCAACGCCGCGGTCAAGAGGGTCGGCGCGATCATCGTGATCGAGACGCTGGCAGGGACGGTCGGGGCAGAGGCCGCGGTCGCCAAGAGCGCGGCTCATCCGATCCCACCACCGTAACGCAAGCGGGAAGGCAAGCCGGACAATCGAGAAACGAAACCGCAGGAGATCGCGAGCGGCCTCAGCGTAAGGAACGCCCCGAGCGCCAGGACCGGCCGGAACGTGGCCCGCGCCCAGAACGGCAAGGCCGTGTTGATCGCCCCGAGCGTCAACCACGCGATCGACCCGATCGGAACAATAATCGAAACGGTGAACGTAGTGCTCCGGCAATCGAGCCCGTAGAAGGTCCCATCACCGCTGAAGCGGCCCCTAATGCGCAGCGTCCTCGCCACGAAGGTGAAGGCGGAGAGTTCGAGGGACGCGGAAGTGGTAGCGGGCGCCGTCGCGGTCGTCGCGATCGCGGTCGCGATGGGCGTCCCGAGTCAGGGGCAGCGATGGAAGCCGATTCCGGTATGGAGCAGGATCAAGGCGGTGAAGTCGCCTATGCAAGCGAACAGCCCTCGATTCCGCAAGTGGTGGACTCCAATGAGCCCAAGCGCGATTACCGCGCCGAAGCCGAGGCGACCTTTACCGCGCCGGTAAGCGTAGAGGCGCCGAAGCCTGCGCCTGCAGCGGAACCCGTTGTCGCCTCCGCCGCGGCACCCGCAGCCACTCCTCCTCCGGCTCCCAAGCCGGTGGTTGAGAAATACGAGCTACCCTCGGATTTGGTCTTGATCGAAACAGCGCGCGACAAAGCACCTCCTCCGGTTGGACACTACGCAGCGGAACCTATGCCGCGCCGTCAACGCCGCCCTCGTTCCAGTGGGGAACCGCCAGCAGAAGAAGTCTCGTTGCAGCAGGTCGAAACCCGCAACCCACCCGCGCAGGATTCTGCCTAAATCTTAGGGGCTGGTAGGTTTCCTACCAGCCTATGCAACTTTTTGCGGCGGAAGGCGCTGTGCTTTTCCGCCGCACCCCCATATCACGCCGCCCGAGCGACGCCGGATTCTTCCCGTTCGATCCGATCCCACAAATCGCGGATCATGCGCTTCATCATCAACGCTTCTTGCCAGCGATCGGAAAGTTCGTAACCATCGGCACCGGTTATCGCATATTCCTTCGGCCCCAATTCGCATAAGAAGGTCAACGTGGCGTCCTTCGGTGCGCGACGGCGCCAGGACCGGATGCCGTACTCCCACCAGCCCATAAACAGATCCACCCAATGCTGCATGGTGGGGAAGCTGATCTGCACTTGAATCTGCTCCCGGCTCGCGACCCGCCCGTGGAATCCCCAGCAGTTGTCGAGGATGCGGTGCATGAGTTTGTGGTTCTCCTCAGCCACTGGATACCAGAACTCACGGCCCACCAGATAGTGCGAAATGTCTCCGGTCAATCGCAAGTCAGGAAAACAATCGAGCAACCTCAACGTAAAGAACAAGTCGGTGGTCATGCGATCGCGATGCGTCTCGATGTGCACCGGAATTCCGGAATCATGTGCAATGCGGCGCCAGCCCTCGATGTAGGGAATGCATTGTTCGAGCGCATACGGTCGCACATCAGGTTGCAGATTGATGTGATCCGCCCCCAGCTCCCGCACGTATTCGATCACCGGCTTCAGGTCGTCCACGGTCTTGGGGTAACACTGCGCTTGCCACGTCATGTTGTTTGCGCGCAGGAACGATGTCACTTCCTTCGCAAACGCATAGTCGATAAAGCGCACGCCGCAACCATCAAAGCCCGCATCGCGAATCATACTGAGCTTCTCATCGAGTCGCCATTCGTGATTGTCCGGGCGACGGCGCTCCATGGCCCACAGCGATTGGTAGATCAGCAGTTTTTGCATCGGCAATTCCTCGGGTCAACTATGCGTTCAGTCAGGCTCCTAGTACACCACAACCGAGCGGATGGACTCACCAGCGTGCATCAGATCAAAGCCCTTGTTGATGTCCTCGAATTTGAGCGTGTGCGTAATGAGGTCGTCGATGTTGATCTTCTTCTCCATGTACCAGTCCACAATCCTCGGTACATCGGTGCGGCCCCTAGCTCCGCCAAAGGCCGTTCCCTTCCATACGCGGCCGGTGACGAGCTGAAACGGGCGCGTGGTGATCTCCGCTCCGGCGGGCGCCACCCCGATAATCACCGACACGCCCCACCCCTTGTGACAGCACTCGAGCGCCTGCCGCATGATCCTGACATTGCCAATGCATTCGAAACTGTAGTCGGCCCCACCCTTGGTGAGATTCACGAGGTAAGGCACCAACTCGTTCTCGGCCATGTCCTTCGGGTTCACGAAATGGGTCATGCCAAATTTCTCGGCCAGTGCACGCCGCTTCGGATTGAGGTCTACGCCGACGATCATGTTGGCGCCCGCCAGGCGCGCGCCCTGCACCACGTTGAGTCCGATACCGCCGAGGCCAAATACCACCACATTGGCGCCTGGTTCAACTTTCGCGGTGTTGATTACCGCCCCAATTCCCGTGGTGACGCCACAGCCGATGTAACAGACCTTATCGAACGGCGCATCCTCTCGAATTTTCGCCAGCGCGATTTCCGGCACCACGGTGTAGTTCGAGAAGGTGGACGTGCCCATGTAGTGGTGCAGCGGGTTTCCACCCAGGGAAAAGCGGCTGGTGCCGTCGGGCATCAAGCCCTGTCCCTGCGTGACACGAATAGCCTGGCAAAGATTGGTCTTCTGCGAGACGCAGTATTCGCACTCTCGACACTCCGGCACGTACAGCGGAACGACGTGATCGCCTTTCTTCAGTCCCTTCACACCCGGACCCATCTCCACCACGATACCGGCCCCTTCGTGCCCGAGGATCGACGGGAACAACCCCTCCGGGTCGGCACCGGAGAGCGTGTATTCGTCCGTATGGCAAATGCCGGTGGCTTTGATCTCCACCAGCACTTCTCCGGCGCGAGGCCCCTCGAGCTGCACGGTTTCCAGAGAAAGTGGCGCGCCGGCTTTGTGCGCGACTGCTGCACGGACATCCATAGTCAGTCCTATGATCTGTTGATTTTTGCGACTACCCGCGGCTTGCCGCGAGGCAATTGCCGATCTGGGGTTTCGGTACCCCGCCGTTTGCGGCGGGGCGGTTCATTGTATTAGAAAGCGTTCGTCGCCCAGGCGGACATGATGTGTACGATTTTCTGATTTTCGGTTCCTTGCGCTCCTCCTCGGCGTGGGTCAGTCCAGCAGGCCGAACGCGTTGGGCGCATCTTCGGGCGCCTGCGCCAACTCTTCAAACTCGATCACGTTGTCGATCTCGGTGCCCATCGAAATATTGGTCACGCGCTCAAGCATGATCTCGATTACCACTGGCACTTTGTACTGTGCCATCCATTTTTCGGCCTGCACAATGGCGGGGTCGATTTCCTCCTGCTTGCGTACGCGGATCGCCTTGCAACCCAGGCCTTCGGCGACTTTAAGATGGTCGACGCCGTACTCCTTCAGCTCGGGAGAGTTGATGTTCTCGAACGAGAGCTGCACCGCGTAGTCCATTTGAAAGCCGCGCTGCGCCTGGCGGATCAACCCGAGATACGAGTTATTGACGACGATATGCAGGTAGGGGAGTTTGAATTGGGCACCGACCGCCAGCTCCTCGATCATGAATTGGAAGTCATAGTCGCCAGATAGCGCGACGATCGTGCGCGTCGGATCGGCGACGCGCACGCCCAGCGCCGCAGAAATAGTCCAGCCCAGCGGGCCGGCCTGGCCGCAATTGATCCAGTGACGCGGCTTGTACACCTGCAGAAATTGGGCGGCGGCGATTTGCGACAGGCCGATGGTACTGACGTAGCAGGCGTCCCGACCGAAAGCCCGATTCATGCACTGATACACCCGCTGCGGCTTCATCGGCATGTTCTCGTAGTTCGTCTTACGCAGATACTCGACGGAGCTCTTGCGGCCAACGCATTCCTCGGCCCAGGCCTTACGATCCCTTAGCTTGCCGACTGTCCTCCATTCCTTCGCCACTTCGACGAAGAGTTCCAGGGCAGCTTTGGCATCGGACACAATTCCGTAGTCGGGCGCAAACACCCGTCCGATCTGTGTGGGTTCGATGTCAACGTGAACGAACTTGCGACCCTTCGTATAGACCTCGACCGAGCCCGTATGGCGATTCGCCCAGCGATTGCCAATGCCAAGCACAAAGTCGGAGGCGAGCATGGTGGCGTTGCCATAGCGATGCGAAGTTTGCAGTCCGACCATACCGGCCATCAGCGGATGGTCATCGGGAATGGTGCCCCAGCCCATTAACGTGGGAATCACTGGCACCCCGCAGACCTCGGCAAAGCTCACCAAAAGCCCGCACGCATCGGCATTAATGATGCCACCGCCCGCCACGATAAGCGGACGCGCGGCTTGGTTGAGCATGCTGAGGGCTTTCTCGATCTGCTTGCGCGTCGCTTTAGGCTTATAAATCGGCAGCGGCTCGTAGGTTTCGTCATCGAACTCGATTTCCGCCATTTGCACGTCGGAAGGCAAGTCGATTAATACAGGTCCGGGGCGGCCCGAGCGCATCAAATGGAACGCCTGCTGGAAGGCACGCGGCACCAGCGCCGGTTCCATGACGGTGAGCGCCATTTTGGTCAGCGGCCTGGCGATGCTCGCGATATCGACGGCCTGAAAATCTTCCTTGTGCATACGCGCACGTGGCGCCTGGCCGGTAATGCACAGGATGGGAATGGAGTCGGCCTGGGCAGAATACAAACCGGTGATCATGTCGGTGCCCGCCGGGCCGGAAGTGCCGATGCACACACCGATATTGCCGGCCACAGCGCGCGTATAACCCTCTGCCATATGCGACGCCCCTTCGACGTGACGCGCAAGGATGTGAGTGATGCTGCCACGGCGTTTCATGGCTGCGTACAGCGGGTTGATGGCCGCACCCGGTACGCCGAATGCCACATCCACGCCTTCGCGTTCCAATACTCGCACTGCGGCTTCGGCGGCGGTCATTCTGGCCATTTCCGTTTCCTTCTAACTGTGGATAGGTAATTGATGGAGTACAAGGTGAGGGAGTACAAGGCCGCCTCCTTATGCGACTCGGCGATCGTGCATCGAGAATTTGCGCGTGCCTGATACACGTCTTCGACGCCCCCACCCTAGCCCCCCCACGCGCGCGGACGGGGAGGGAGTTTCCTGGTGGAATCTAGGCCTTCGGGGCTTCCACCACGCGTGTTTTGAAATTGGCGGGAGAGACGATCTCCAGCACTTCGTAGTCCTCGGAGCAGGCTATCTCACGGTGCCGGATGCCAGGCACTTGGTTGATGCAATCGCCTTTGCGGATAGTCTTCACGCCCTGCCCTTCGTACTCGAAGGTGGCCCAGCCGTTTAACACCAGCACGAACTGGAAGGTGCAATCGTGTACGTGCCATTCCTGCACCTGGTCGGGTGACTTCTTGCCGTTGTGACGGATGAGGTGCGCGATGTACTCGCCCTGTGTACCTTCCTTGATACCCAGATCGCGGTACTCGAAAATCTCCCGCAGTCCAGGAGTCCACTTGGCGTCTTGGGCCAGGTTGTGGACGAATTGCCAAGCTTGTGTGCCAATGCTGGTGACGTCGTTCATGCCTTCCTCCTGTGGGTATTGATGAACATCAGCGTGAAGGATAGCACCAACCGGTCGACATCGCCTTGGCGGGTGCGGTCGGTATACAGGACACCCACGCCTACCCTTGTACAATTCGGCGCGACTGCGGTTGCGAAGGTCGATGCCCGGCTCCCAGCAACTCGCCAACCGGAAAAGATCTGGAGCCCATGTCCGAGAAAGCAGCCCTCACCAATACCGCAGCAGACAGGATCGAACACTTCGATGTCGTGATCGTCGGGGCGGGAATATCAGGCATTGGCGGTGCGTATCATCTTGGCAAGCAATGTCCAGGGATCCGCTTCGTGGTGCTCGAAACCCAGGAAAGCTTCGGTGGTACCTGGCTCACCCACCGCTTTCCGGGCATCCGGTCCGATAGCGACCTCTACACCTTTGGCTATCGCTTCAAGCCATGGACCAGTGCACCGATCGCGACGTCGTCCGAGATCCTCAAATATTTGAGCGAAGTCATCGACGACAACGACCTCGGTCCGCACATTCGCTACGGACACCGAATCGACTCTGCACGCTGGTCGAGTGACAAGAATCTCTGGACTATCGATGCCACCCGGACGGACGTCGGCGAGAAAGTCCTTATCACCACTAGTATCACCACTAACTTCCTTTGGATGTGCCAAGGGTACTACCGCCACTCGCAGGGCTACACGCCCCAGTGGGAAGGTATGGAGAATTTCAAGGGCCGGATGGTTCACCCGCAAACCTGGCCCGATGACTTGGACTACGCCGGCAAGCGGGTCGTCGTCATCGGTTCGGGGGCCACCGCGGCGACACTTATTCCGGCGATTGCGGCCGATTGCGAACAGGCCACGATGCTGCAGCGCTCGCCGACATTTTTTAGGACAGGCCGCAATGCCATCGAGATCGCTGATGAGCTGCGCCACTTGCAAATCGACGAGACTTGGATCCACGAAATCGTGCGCAAGAAGATTCTGTACGATCAATCCGTGTTTACTCGTCGCTCGTTCACCGAACCGGAGATCGTGAGGAAGGAACTGCTGGGTGCGGTGCGCGCCTGCCTTGGGCCCGATTACGACATGGAAACCCACTTCACGCCGCGCTACCGGCCTTGGCGGCAGCGCATCGCCTTCGTTCCAGACGGCGACCTGTTTCAAGCGATCCGCAGCGGCAAGGTCGCAGTCGTCACCGATGAGATCGACCAGTTCACGCAGACAGGCATTGTGCTTAAATCCGGAAAAATTCTCGAAGCCGACATCATCGTCACGGCTACGGGCTTCAATCTCAATGTGCTCGGCGATATCGACTTCGTCATCGACGACAAACCGCTGGTGTTCTCCGATACCGTTACCTATCGCGGCACCTTGTTCACGGGCGTGCCCAACATGGCGTGGGTCTTCGGTTACCTTCGAGCCAGTTGGACGCTGCGCGCGGACCTGGTCGGTGACTTCGTGTGTCGACTGCTCAATCACATGAAAGAGAAAGGCGCGACGAAAGTCACGCCCGCCCTGCGTGCCGAGGACAAGGACATGCCACTGCTGCCCTGGATAGATCCGGAGAACTTCAATCCCGGTTACCTCATGCGCGGCATGCATCTGCTACCCAAACGTGGCGACAAGCCCGAATGGCAACACTCTCAAGATTACTGGGCCGAGAAAGACCTGCTGCCCGAGGCCGACCTTGACGACGGCACGCTCATCTTCAAGTAAGCAAAGCCGGCAATCGAACTCCCTATACCGTAGGGCGGAAAAGCGCAGCGTCTTCTGCCCTAAGGGCAAGGCGCCCGTCCTTACCAACCTAGCTTTTGCCTTAGGTGGTCAAGCAATCCCTCAGAACCTTGCTCGACCAGATCCAGCACCAGCTCAAATCCCTCCGGCCCGCCGTAGTAGGGATCAGGCACTTCGCGGTACTTCGCCTTAGGTGCGTAATCGAGAAGCAATCCCAGTTTTGCGCGATCCCCCTGCGGGCATTTTTCCTGAAGGTAGTTGAGGTTGACGCGATCCATCGCCAGCACGTAGTGAGACGCCTCGAAGTCCGATTGATCCACTCGACGTGCCTTGAGTCCACGTAAGTCGTAGCGACGCTTTGCCGCTGCGGATATAGAACGGGAATCCGGCGGTGAACCCACGCGTTCACTGTGCGTACCGGCGGAATCGACCGTGATCAGATCTGACATACCCGCAATCTGCAAATAGCGCCGAAGCACGCCCACCGCGGTTGGCGAACGACAGATATTGCCCATGCAAACGAACAGCACTTTGGTGGTCATACTAAGCTTGCCGTGATTTGATACGGCGATTGGGTTTCGCTGGCGATGCGGTCGACGCTCTTGTCTGGGTACCAACGGGAACACCAAGCAATCTATCCTTGAGGGCCTTGACTTGATCGCGCAAGTGAGCGGCCTGCTCGAACTCCAGATTGCGGGCGTGATTCAGCATGTCCTTTTCCAACTGGCGGATCTGGCGGGCGATCTGACTTTCGTCCAACACTGCGTATTCCGCCTGCATTTGGGCGGCTTTCAGTGCTCGCGCCGTTTGCGGATCGTAGATGCCGTCGATGATGTCCTTGATCTTCTTCTTGACGCCTTTGGGCGTGATACCGTGGACTTCGTTGAAGATGACTTGCTTTGCGCGCCTGCGATCGGTTTCATCGATGGCTCGACGCATGGAGCCCGTCATGTTATCGGCGTAGAGAATGGCGGAACCATTGATATGCCGGGCAGCACGACCGATGGTCTGAATCAATGAGCGCTCCGAACGCAGAAAGCCTTCCTTGTCCGCATCTAGAATCGCCACCAGGGAGACCTCAGGGATATCCAGGCCCTCGCGCAAGAGGTTGATGCCCACCAGCACATCGAACTCGCCCAAACGCAAGTCGCGGATGATTTCGACGCGTTCGACGGTTTCGATATCCGAATGCAGATAGCGCACCTTGACGCCGTGCTCGGATAGAAAATCGGTAAGATCCTCCGCCATGCGCTTGGTCAACGTCGTGACCAGCACGCGTTCGCCGACCTTCGCTCGTACGTTGATCTCGGATAGCAAATCGTCCACCTGCGTGCTGGCGGGACGCACCTGAACTTCCGGATCGATCAACCCGGTTGGCCGCACCACCTGCTCTACAACCTGCCCTTGATGCGTGCGCTCGTACTCCGACGGCGTGGCGGAAACAAAGATGGTCTGCGGCAGCATGCCTTCGAACTCTTCGAACTTCAGGGGCCGATTGTCGAGCGCACTGGGTAGCCGGAATCCGTAGTTGACTAAATTTTCCTTGCGCGCGCGATCGCCGCGATACATGCCGCCAATCTGGGGCATGGTGACGTGGCTTTCGTCCACGAACAGAAAGGCGTTGTGGGGAAGGTAGTCGATCAACGTCGGCGGCGGTTCGCCGGGTTGCCTACCGGAAAGATGGCGCGAGTAGTTCTCGATGCCCTTGCAGAATCCGATTTCAGACAGCATCTCGAGGTCGAAGCGCGTGCGTTGCTCGATACGCTGGGC
>JANNFC010000619.1:0-1950 GCA_031379405.1 Betaproteobacteria bacterium
GTACAGCGAGGAGAAGCACCACCACCTAGCAGATGTCACTAACGTCGATCCAAAGACGGTTGTCGATATCTACCTCTCTGTTGGGACGTGGATGCTCGGCTATCCTGATCGCGCCTTACGGGTGAGCGAAGCCATGGATGCGCACGCTCACAGGCGCGGCCACCCCTTCGACCTCGGCTATGCGCTTACTTTTGGCGGACAGGTTTGGGATTTGCGCTGCGAACCCGAGCCTCTTCTGGCACGCGTCGAGGAGTTCGATCGGCTGGGCCAAGCGCAGAGTCTGCCATTTATCTCCGAAGTATTGGCACAGATACTCAGAGGCATCGCTTGGTTGCGGGCAGGGCGCCTCGCGGAGGGCATCCCACAGTTGCGCGGTGCAATCGAAAAGTGGAACGCCGGTGGCGCGCTGCTTTGGATGCCTTACTTACGAGCGGTCCTGGCCGAAGGTTTGACGCTGAGCGGCGATCTCGAAGGTGGACTGAGTTTAATCGAAGAAAGTCTCACCCAGATTGCGCGGCCGGGATGGCAAGAACGGTCGCACCTAGCGGAAGTGCTACGGCTCAAAGGATGGATGCTGCAGCAACAAGGAAAGTTAACAGCGGCCGAAGAAAACTACCTCGCCTCGCTTGACGTTGCACGCGAACAGCAGGCCAAGTCTTGGGAGTTACGCACTTCAACCAGCCTCGTTCGTCTTTGGCGAAGCCAGGGAAAACGCAAGGAAGCCCGCGAACTTCTTGCGTCAATCTACAACGGGTTCACCGAAGGCTTTGCCGCGAAAGATCTAATCGAAGCCAAAGCGCTGCTGGACGAACTCTCGTGAGCACCCTGCGGCCGAGAAGGCAGACAGTTTCATGATAAGGCGAAGCATCATATCGGCGCCCGGTCTATGTGCCGGAGCCGGCGTTTTCGCTCCATCCGTCGCCTAAGTTCTGCCGCGAGTTCATCGTCGATCTGCCCCGTTTGGAGTGCGGCCCTATACGCATCCAGTGCAAGCGCATTGCGCCCTTGCGCGCTGCGCTCATAGGCGAACTTGCGCGCCAGCCCGAACTCAGTGGACGGTTCGGGCACCGAGTCGCGTGCATCGCAGATCCAATGGCCTGGATTGGCTCCCATCTCTGCGGCAAGGGCCGCCCATAACTTGGCATCACCGGCTGTCGTGTCAGTGCGAGGGAAGACCAAATGCCCGACAAAGCGCTTGTGAGTTTCCATCCACGGTTGGGTGAAGCGTTCGAGCGGCGTGCGACCTTCGTCCAGATAAATTATCCAATACATACCAAACGCGATGTCCCCGGACGCCTGACGTCTCCTCCAATCCCTTGTCAGATAGCGCTCTCCAGGATACAAAGAACGTACGTAATTCTCCGAGGTGAGCGGCGTCAGCGTGAACTTGCCGAGCGTGCCGCTTACCTCCACGACTCCGGTCCAATAGGATTGATAGGCGGTACTGGAGCGTGCCGTGCGCGCACTTTGTTGCGCGATGAGGGCCAGAGTCTTTTCCGCCTTGACAAGGCCCATGCGCTTGATCAAGCTCGCTCTCATGAGGGCCTGACCAGCTGCCAGAGGGCTCGGGACAATAGGACTCGCGCCCGCCGCATCGGCTGTGCCGTGGAGAAATTGCATCCCCTCCCGGCGATCGTCGACAGGCAAGGCGGGACTATTGACGGCGAGAAAATTCACCGGCTGGCCGGATGCGATCACAAACGACGCGCGCAGGCCGAGACAGTCTGGGTTGGTTTCGATATGCGGCGTACCCAAGCTAGTGGAAACTCGGGCGACACCGATATGCTCGACGCCGGGGACGAACAACCCGACCCCAGAAAACCCATCTGGGAGTTCGGTCGCGACGCGCAGCAACACCTTGCTACCCGCGATCTGGTACTGATGGGCCGCTCGATCTGGACACTTGAGGTCAGGATGATGGTCGCGAAGTTGGCATTGAATTTCGCTTAC
>JANNFC010000684.1:0-4122 GCA_031379405.1 Betaproteobacteria bacterium
TGAAAACAAAATTTCTTTCAACAGCAAATGCCCTAGAAAACGCGAACTCAGCATCGTGCCGGCGCACCGGTTACCTTTGCGTTAGGCGGCATCAGAAGCTGGGCCGCGTTTTTGGGAGTAGCAACATGGAACCAATCAACAAACGCTCCGATACGCGAAGCATATTCATCGCGGCAACCCCGGGACAGGTCTTCGCCGCGATGAACGATCCAGCTAGAGTCGCTCGCTGGTGGGGGCCTGACGGCTTCAAGAACACCATTCAACAGTTCGACTTCCAACCAGGCGGAACCTGGCTGCTAACCATGCACGGGCCTGACGGCACGGATTACCCAAACGAAAGCCGCTTCACGCGTATCGTGTCTTCGCAGCTCTTCGAGATCGAACACCTGTCTGGTCATCACTTCATTCTGTCCATTGAGTTGAAGCCATTTGAGCAAGGTACTCAGGTCCACTGGCGTCAAACCTTCGACACAGTTGAGCACTACGAACAAATCTGCCAATTCGTGGCCGGTGCAAATGAGCAGAACTTGCAACGGCTGGCGGCAGAAGTCTCGCGCTCAGGCAATGCCGCCTAACCCTTCCATCGAGGGGATGCCCAAAAGGCTACGCCTTTTGCGCACCCCTCATGTCAAACGTTGGGCGGCTTGGAGTGTTGCGCACAACGTGAGCGCAAGGATGGCCGCGCATGGCCTATCGGCGTAAGAAGTGGCGAAAGGCCACTGGCGTTCTTCTATCCTCGCGACATCCGTTCTAGAATCTGAGGCATGACTCTGCCGAACGCTGATCGCGTCGTCGTCGACCCCGCCAAGATCCGCGACTATCTTTTAGCTGTAGCTCATCCGGTAGGCCGGTTCAAAGCGCGGTTCTTCGTCTCACTGGGCTACGCAACAGACCAATGGGAGCGGCTCCAAGACGACATTCTGGCCATTGCCCGGTCCGGAACGGTCTTTGGTGAGACCGTTAATACCTACGGGCGCAAATTCGAGGTCGATGGTATCCTGACTGCGCCATCTGGGCGATCGGCTACGGTCAGGACTGTGTGGATCATCCGTGCGGAAGAGGACTTTCCCCGGTTGGTGACCGTTTTCCCGAGGTGAATCATGTTTAATCTTCTGGACACCGTTGTACTGACGCGTGACGTTCCCGACGCCGGTTTGCGCCGGGGTGATCTCGGGGCGATCGTTGAGGTCTACGGGCCAAACGCCTTCGAAGTCGAGTTCGTGGCCGCCTCGGGCCGGACCCAGGCCTTGGTCACGCTCACGGCGGACGACATTCGCCACGTCGGCGACCAAGATCTGGTCTCAGTCCGGCCTCTGGAGAGGACGGCGTAGCAAACCGGGCCTACCGAACGCGCTGCTTGGTGGTAGCGCAATGTGGGCGCAACCTCTCCTCGACGAGCCAAAGCTCTGCCCTCCGTAACACGGGTGGGCAATCAAACCAGTGGTTTTTTGCAGGCAGCCGCCGAACCAGCCGCTCAAGCAGACGCGCCGAGAAGCGTCGTCGTGCTTCGCCGGCTTGGTCTCGGCGCGCCGCTTAGCGGCATCGCGTTAGGCCTCACCAGAAGGACAGCTCGGCAATCATACGAGGGTCGCGGTATCATGCCCACGTTGAGTGAGGAAGATCCCATGGCAACGTCCGCGGAGTTAATCGTACATAGAGATCCCGAGATTCTCGGTGGTGTTCCCGTGTTTGTGGGAACGCGCGTCCCTGTTCGTATCCTGTTTGAGTACTTGGAGGCCGGTGACAGCCTGGAGGTGTTCCTGGATGAATTCCCCTCGGTAAGCCGTAAACAAGTCATCGCTGCCCTGGAGTTTGCACGAGAAGCCATCAGTGCTGATGCGCATCCTACTTGACGAGTCGCTCCCCCGTAAGCTGTCGCTTGAATTTCCAGGGCACGAGGTACAAACCGTACAGCGTCGCGGTTGGGCGGGCCTGAAGAATGGCGCGTTACTGAAGGTCGCATCAGCGGACTTCCAAGTTCTCCTGACAGGCGATCAAAACATCCAGTACCAGCAAAATCTTGCATCCCTTCCAATTGCGGTAATCGTTCTTGTTGCGTTGAACAACCGCATTGAATCACTGCGGCCGTTGGTTCCAAGGGTCAAGGAAGTACTGGCCACCATTCAACCCAGCCAGCTAATACGAGTAGGTGAATAAACGAAAGAGTACCGATTGCTCCATCTGGGATGCACGGTGCCAAATAGAGATTTCAGTCGCTGCCTGCATTCCGACAACATGAGAACAGAAAAGCCATCATCACCTTCTTTATGCCAACATTTGCATTCTTGTCGTCAGCCGAACGATCGCTTCAACCGGACGCACTACAGCGGCCTTTGGCCGCTTCCGTGCACCGGTTAAGCTTGGCGTTAGCCCATTCTTCATCGCATCACGCTCCAAAGGTTCTGCCTAGAATGCAATAGTTGTCGTTCACAACAGTAGTCGCTCCCTTCCATCAAGCAAGGAGGAGAAACATGCAACGCAGATCCTTTCTGAAGCGGGCCAGTGCGGGCGTTGTCACTGGATCCCTCGCCGCACCCGCGATTGCCCAGTCCTCACCGAACATTGCATGGCGCATGGCGGCCAGCTGGCCGAAAAGCCTTGATACACTCTATGGCGGCGCAGACCTGATAGCGCGGCGCGTAGCCGAACTCACCGAAGGGAAGTTCCAGATTCGCGCATTCGCCGCTGGGGAGATTGTCCCAGCGCTTCAGGTTCTTGACGCCGTCCAGGCTGGAACTGTCGAAATGGGACACACTGCTTCCTATTACTACTTTGGCAAGGATCCCGCCTTCTGCTTTGGTACCTCCGGGCTCTTCGGCATGAACCAACGGCAGAACTTCGCGTGGTGGTATTTTGGCGGCGGGGCCGAGGCCATGGCTCCCCTGTTCAAGGAATACGGTTGCGTGGCCTTTCCGGGAGGGGGCACCGGGTGCCAAATGGGCGGCTGGTTCCGCAAAGAGATAAAACGCCCCGAGGACCTCAAAGGGTTGAAGTTCCGCGTCGGCGGAATAGCTGGTCTTGCGCTTCAGAAACTCGGAGTGGTACCCCAGATGATTGCTGGGGCTGATGTCTACCCTGCCCTGGAGAAGGGCACCATCGACGCCGCCGAACTGGTAGGTCCCTACGACGATGAAAAACTGGCCCTGAACAAAGTTGCAAAGTACTACTACTATCCCGGATGGTGGGAGGGCGGTCCCATGACCACGACGTTAATCAATGAAAAGAAATGGGCAGAGCTACCCAAGCACTTTCAAGCCGCGCTACAGACTGCCTCTGCGGAAGCCTGTCACTGGATGGTCGCAAAGTATGACGCAAGCAACCCGGCCGCGCTGCGCCGGCTCGTCGCCGGCGGCACAGTTTTGCGTCCATTTCCAAAGTCGGTCCTTGAGGCCTGCGAAAGGGCAGTGCTTCAGCTGCACGATGAGCTCATGGAGAAAAGCGCGCATTGGAAGCGTATCTACCCTGCTTGGAAGAAGTTCCGTGACGAACAATTTTTGTGGTTTCGGGTCGCGGAATACAGCTACGATAGCTACGCGTTCAATTCCAAGATCGGGAATAAATGAACGCAGCCATTGAGCCAAGCAAGACGCCATGAAAATCTACCGGGCACTCAAACACTGTAGCTCCGGTCGTCAGGCTAACGAACGCTTGCAGCAGACCGTCAACGGCGGGCTTCGCCCACCGTCGCCGGCCGCTGAAGCTAAGCGTTGGGCGTCAAGATGCCAATCAGTGAACTTGTGATGCACAATGCACAATAGACAGACGCGGCGTGATAGCCGCAGACGCCGAGCCAGCCCGCTCAACGATCTTGACCAAGGAGCACCCAAATGGCATCAGATCTTTTCGGATGGATAAACAGCATGGTGCGCTGCTGTACGGTTGCAGGATTGCTGACCGGGCTCGCGGGCTTATGCGCCGAGCTCGCTTGGGCAGGAGACAACAACCAGAGGCATCCGGGGCAAGCCTGCCTAGTCGTCGATACGGATGTGGCAACCGACGATTTTCGGGCCTTTGCCGCGCTGTTTCCGCATCGTGACTTGCGCGCCGTGGTAGTGACAGAAGGAATTGCCTCCGTGCCGCGGGGCAGCACCGCCATCGCGCTCTTCCTTGCGAGCGGTCAGT
>JANNFC010000002.1:0-1727 GCA_031379405.1 Betaproteobacteria bacterium
GGGCAGGCGTCAGTTTTGTAGGTGAATTTTTGGCTTGTTTGGGGTCCAGTAGGCGTCCCATTGGTCGGGGTGGCTGAGGAGGAGAGCGCGGAGGTGGCACATCGTGGTGGTGCCACGTTCCTTCCAGCGCATGCCGGCGCCTTTGAGTCGTTGCGTGACGAGGCGTTTGCAGCCGGACTCGACTGGGCCGGAGCCGATCTGCCAGCCGTTCGCGAGGTAGTGCGGGTAGTTCATCCGATGCTGATGGTTGCGAAAGTATTGAGTCTGTTCTCGATAGGTTTCACTTCGCCAACCCCGCCAGCGGTGAACGTCGAGTTGTTCCCAGGCGGCCAGGAGTGCGGCGCCTCCTTCGTGTTTCAATTGATGACACCACTGCGTGGTGAGGGCCGCGGCGGCCGTGCCGTCATCAGGATGAAAGGCTCCCGCGAGCGCCGTCACGTGCTCGCTCGCGTGAAAGAAATCGAGCATCGACGTCGCCTTCGGAAAGGCCTTGCGTTGAAAATCTTCGAGTCCCTTGCCGGCATCGCTGATCGCGAGTTGCTGGTCAGCGGCATCCCAATCGACGTGAGCCGCTTGTCGCCGCAGTTCCACTGTTAGTTGATCAAAGTCATACAAACCCGCTAAAAACCGCACCGGACAGCCGCCGCGCGGATGTTGTCGCTCGTCGTATTCGGATTGCGGATTGTAGATCATGGCCACCGCAGCCATGCGACTCTCCGCCTTCGCACCGTGAGGTCCTTGCTGCGGCACGCTGACATGATCCAGGCTCGCATACGCGCAGGTTTTTCCCTCGGCGTCGCGCTGCCACTCCCACGATTCAGCCGGACCAAAGGCCTCTTTGGCAGCGAGCCGCTCGGCCAACTCTTCGCCGGCATCTTCCGTGACGCGCCGCACTGTCGATTCTGAAACGCGAATCCCGGTCAGCTTCACCAGCGTCTTCTCCGCGGCCTGGCCAAAACTCGTGAGCAACCCCGCGAGCGCGATCACCTCTTCCGCGCCTGCGGTCACGCGTCGCTTCCCCAATCGCAGCGCTTCATCCCAGGGCCTTTGACTCGCGCCGCAGTTCGCGCAGTGGTAATACGAATGCTTCAGCCGAGTGTCGCCGAAAATGCACTCCACTGTCTTCTCCCGCCAGTTGACGAACTTGGCGCTCGCGCCGCATGCGCAAGCACAGCTACTACCCAAGTACCCCTTTTTTAGCCCGCTCATTGGCGGACTCAGCGACGATCGTCGCACCCAATTCATTCAGCTTATCGCGCAACTCAAACTCGCCAGGACCAAAAATCTCGTGATCGGCCTTGGACATAATCCCCCGCACCATGTTGAGCAGTTCCTCATCCGCCTTGCCTCGCACCTTCTGATAAACCTCCTGCGCCAACGCTTCCTGCTCCTCCGTCAATTCCACTGCCATCTGCTTCTTGTGACCAGCCATCGTCCAGCCTCCGTGAAAAAGTGACCGCAAACTTACCCCCCTTTTGCGAACCACTCTCCAGCAGAGCCAATTTCCCACCTACTTTCGAGAGCCCTGCCCTTGGTAAAGCATCGACCAGTATTGATTGGGCGTGGTGATCGTGGGATCGTTATCACTCCACCTGCCGTCGAATTTGACAGTCTGCTCCGTCCAGCCCACGCCTTGGCGGTAGATCGGCACGATGTACCGCGCCTCGTCAGGTTTCGCCGGCTCGGCCTCGAACCGCAGATCCTGGGTCAACCCGGCGCGCGCTGCG
>JANNFC010000020.1:0-16694 GCA_031379405.1 Betaproteobacteria bacterium
CTGAATGACTCCGAAACCTGCTACCCGACGACCTCCCTACGCTTAATCTTTCGACAAGTGGGGTCATCCTAATTCCGCGGGAGGTCAGGAGGTCTGAAGCTAGGCAAGGACGACGATTGCGTTACCGCCCGCTCGAGTCAAAAGGCACTTCGTGGGCGGGGAATATGAGTTCCTCGACGTATGTACGATATCGCACAAAGGCACGCCTATTTCGTCGTACTATACTGGTGAGAGTCCGATCCCGGGAGGTAGCCCACGCGCAATCCCGTGGTGATGACTGGAATTCGGGATTTCGCTCATGCTCACTACCCATACCGCAAAGCAGAACCATCTTCTGGCAGCACTCCCCGCAGCCGAATTCGACCGCCTGGTTCCCCATCTGGAACTCGTCCCGATGCCGCTCGGCGAAGCGCTTTACGAGTCCGGCGGACGACTGCAACACGTCTACTTCCCGACGACCTCCATTGTGTCGTTGCTTTATGTCATGGAGGACGGGGCATCAGCAGAAATCGCCGTGGTGGGCAATGAGGGAATACTCGGCATTTCGCTTTTCATGGGTGGCGAAACTACCCCGAGCCGGGCCGTGGTGCAAAGCGCGGGCGTCGGTTATCGTCTGAAATCGCAACTATTGAAGCAGGAGTTCAATCGTGGTGGCGAGGTGATGCGCCTTCTGTTGCGCTACACGCAAGCGCTCATCACGCAGATGGCGCAAACCGCGGTATGCAATCGACACCATTCCGTGGAACAGCAACTATGCCGATGGTTGCTGCTGAGCCTGGACCGCTTATCCACCCATGAACTGACCATGACGCAGGAGTTGATCGCCAACATGCTTGGAGTGCGACGCGAAGGGGTCACAGAAGCTGCTGGAAATTTGCAGCGCGCCGGTTTGATACGCTACCGGCGGGGGCAAATTAAGGTGCTTGATCGGCCGCGCTTGGAGCAAGCGGTCTGCGAGTGCTACGCGGTGGTCAAGAAGGAATTCGATCGGCTGCTCTCGGAATTCCCTATGGCCGATCCTTTGCACAGCATCGCGCAATCTCGGACCTAGCACTACGTCGCGCGGGTGTCGCCAAAGTTGAGTCTCACCTCCACCGAGTGTTCGCGATGGTCGTCGACTAAGGAGATGACGCGATCGTGCTGCTTTATGCCATCGACGATTACGCTCACCTCGCCGTCCCCCGCGTGTGTACGCATCACCGCGACGTGGAAAACCGTTGCGCCATACCGATAGCGCAGCTTATACGTATCCCACCCTTCGGGAACGCATGGCGCAAAGCTCATCTTTGTCCCTTCCACCCTCAGCCCCAGCAACGACTCCACGACCAACCGATACATCCAACCGGCCGACCCCGTGTACCAAGTCCACCCACCACGACCGGTGTGCGGGGCGAGGGCATAGACGTCGGCCGCGATAACGTAGGGTTCCACTTTGTAAGTCGCTATGCCCGATGGCGAGTGCGTATGGGTAAGCGGATTGATCATAGCCGCGAGTTCCCACGCGCGCCGGCTGTCACCCAATGCGGCGAACGCCATCGCGGCCCAAATCGCCGCGTGCGTATATTGTCCACCGTTCTCCCTTACGCCGGGGACATAGCCCTTGATGTAACCGGGATTGAGCGCCGACTTGTCGAAGGGCGGATCAAGTAGCTGGATAAGGGCATGCTCTCGACGTACAAGCCGCTTGTCCAAAGCTTCCATTGCCATGCGGGCGCGCGTCGGATCGCCCGCCCCCGACAACACAGACCAGCTTTGTGCAATGGAATCAATCTGGCATTCGACGTTGTCCGCCGAACCCAGCGGTACGCCGTCGTCGAAGTAAGCGCGGCGATACCACTGCCCATCCCAGCCGCTGTGCTCGATATTGCGGCGTAGTTGCGCGGCCTCGCTGTGGCAGCGATCGACGAACGTTGCATCGCCACGGATGCGCGCCACGTCGGCAAATCGCATGAGCACATCGTAGAGAAAAAACCCCAACCAGATGCTTTCGCCTTTGCCGTGTTCACCGACGAGATTCATCCCGTCGTTCCAGTCTCCGGACCCCATCAACGGCAGGCCGCGTTCGCCGAAGCTCAGGCCCTTCACGATGGCGCGCACACAATGTTCATACAGCGTGCCCACCTGTTCGGACCGGCCCGGTAGGTCGTAGTACGAGTCTGCCTCCGCGCTGACCGGACGGCCCTCGATGAACTGGACGGATTCGTCTAGGACGCCGTTATCCCCGGTAACCAGGACGTAGCGGCAGGTCGCCAGAGGCAGCCAGAGGAAGTCATCGGAACAGTGCGTGCGCACGCCGCGCCCCGAAGGTGGATGCCACCAATGCTGAACATCCCCTTCCTGGAATTGACGCGCCGCGCACAGCAGCAAGTGGTGCCGTACCAACTGAGGGTCGGCGTGGATGAGCGCCATCGTATCTTGCAGCTGATCACGAAAACCGAAGGCGCCACCCGATTGGTAGTAACCGCTGCGTGCCCACAGGCGGCACGCCAGAGTCTGGTACACCAGCCAGCCGTTGGTCAAAACGTTGAGCATTGGATCGGGTGTTTCCACTTGCACCGCACCCAGCGAGGCATTCCAGTGCTGCCACACTTGTTCGAGCGTGGCGCGTACTACCGCCTTGCCGCGCGAGCGTCGTACAAGCTCGCTCGCCGCATTGGCATCGCGCCCAACGCCGAGCGTGAAAACGACCTCGCGCTCTTGCCCAGCGTTCAACTCAAAGGGAACGTGGATGGCCGCACACGGATCCAAAGCGCTTCCCACTTTTCCGGACAGCCGCTGTCGCGTCATGGCCGCCGGATTGCTCAACGTGCCGTTGCGCCCGAGGAATTCGGTGCGGTCACCGCTCACACTTTGCGTTGCCTCGCCCGCGTCGAAGAAAGCCACACGGTCGGCGAACTCCGTGTTGTAGGGATTGCGCGCGAACAACGCGCCGCTCTCCGGATCGAGTTCGGTGATTACATGCATGACGGATTGCGGCCGCAGATCACCAAGTACCCACTCGGCGTAACCGGTGGCGGAGAGCCGACGCGATCGGCCCGAGTCGTTGCGCAGCTTGACCACCGTAAACTTGATCGCCGCGTCGGGCGCCACGTAAACCCACACCTCGGTATGGATGCCCCCCTCGGAGTGCTCGAACACACTGTAGCCAAACCCGTGGCGGGTCACATAGGGCGTGGCTCCACGCACCGGCAGCGGCATCGGCGACCAGAAGTGGCCGCTGTCCTCGTCACGCAGATAGAAGGCCTCTCCGCTCGAATCGCTTACCGGATCGTTGTGCCAAGGTGTAAGCCGGAACTCGTGGGCATTCTCACTCCAGGTGTAAGCCATGCCGCTTTCCGAGATGACCGTGCCGAAATGCGGGTTCGCCAGAACATTCACCCATGGCGCTGGCGTGACGTGCCCATGCGCGGTTGAAATCACATATTCGCGCCCATCAGGAGTGAATCCACCCTGGCCATTGAAGAAGATCAGATCGGTTCGGGCCGATAGGTGTGCCGGCGGAGCATCGGTGCGGTGAGTGCCAACGGGCTGCACACGTGGGGGCAGTGCCTCCACGCTGGCGCGGCGAGTTATCTGTGTTGCAAGCGCTCCGCGAGCATCGGTGAGAATCGCTCGCGCGACTGTTTGCAACAAAATGCGGTCCTCGTGGGAGATGTGTTCTGCGGATCTGACGAAGATGCCACCGGGTCGATCGATCACGTTGGCTTCGATGCCCGCGGCAATGAGTCCAATGATCTGGTCGTTGAGTTGTTGCCGATAACCGGTGTGATCTTCGTTCCAGATGACCAGATCCACGGCCAGGCCTTTCAGGCGCCAGTAAGCGTGCGCGCGCACGAGTTGACGTACCAGATCGATATTGGCCGGATCTCCGATCTGCAATAACACGATCGGAAGATCGCCGGAAATGGAGTAACCCCACAGACCCGATTGTCCGCGATGGTTCTGCATGAGCACAGCGGCGTCGGCGCGCAACGCGAAGTTGGCGTAGATGACCGAGCCGGCCAGGCGTGCGTAGAGTTGCGCGTCTGCCTCGGTGGCATTGATTTGCCGCAGCATCACCTGGCTGTGCGTCCATGCAAGTTCGAAGACGCGGTCCGCGAGGCGCCGATCCTGGTATTTCTCGACCAGGCTCAAAGCCGCATCACGGGTTTCGCCGATGCCGGAGACGATGTTGATGGTTGCGGTCTGTTCCGCCTCGAGGGTGATTCGATAGCGGATGGCAACGATCGGATCGAGTACCGAGCCCTCGGTACCCGAGAGCATTGCGCTGTCACTCATCGCCCGTGGGTTGGCAATGGTATTGCCGCGCCCGATGAAACCCATACGGTCGGTCTCATAGGAGACGTTCGTGGTGTTCGCGCCGTGCACCGCCATCAGGTGCAGCATATAAGGGGCGGGTTCTCCCTGGGAGCGGGGTCGGCGGGTGCAAAGGATGGCCTGCCGTTGGCGGATGATCTCGGTCTGCACGAATAGATTGCTGAACGCCGGATGCAAAGCGTCCGCGGCGGGCGTGGTAAGCACGACTTCCGCGTAACTCGTCACCTCGATCTGTCTGGCTACGCGCGAGCGGTTGGTCATGCTGATGCGGCGCAATTCAACGTCATCCTCCGGCGACACCGCGATCTCGGTGTGGGTGTCGATGTCGAAGTCGGAGCGGCGAAACTCCACCCGCGCTTCCGAGAATATCGCTTCGTAATGATCCGTCGCCTTAAGCGTCGGCTGATGCGCGGTAGACCAAATATCCCCGCTCGCCACATCACGCAGATAGCAGAAGGTGCCCCAGTTGTCGCAGGTGCTGTCCTCACGCCAGCGCGTCACGGCGACGTCCTTCCAGCGGCTGTACCCACCGCCCGCGTGGGTGATCATCACATGGTATCTGCCATTGGACAACAACTGGACTTCCGGTACGTCCGAATCGGGGTTGATGAACACACGAATCGGCGAACCCACATCACCGGCATTAGTCCGCAAGGAGGCAAGCTCGGCGGTATGCGAATCGAACGCCGTCGCCTTGGGAACGCGTTCCTGCAGCAGCAGGGCAGTGGCGCGGAACAACGGCTCCGATTCAAAGCGCTTTTGCATCGGGCGGTCGAGGATGAGATAGGCCACGGACAGCAAACTCATGCCGACGTGGTGCGCCATGAACGAGCGCACAACGGCGTTCGATTGGCCGCGTGCCAGTCGAGCTGGCGTATAGTCGATCGCCTCGTAGAAACCGTATCGGCCGGCAAATCCTTCCGCAGCGAGACGCTGCATGTTCTCGCACGCAGCGTCGGGCGCCACCATCAGTGCCAGCACCGAGGCATAGGGCGCGATGACCAGATCTTCGGCCAGTCCCCGCTTGAGTCCCAACCCGGGTACGCCGAAGGCACGGTACTGATAGTTGAGACGTACGTCGATGGTGTTGTAGCCGGATTCCGAGATACCCCAGGGCACCGCGCGCTGATTGCCATACTCGATCTGCCTCTCAACGACTGCCTTATAGGTTTGGTCCAGCAGCGAATTATCGTAAGTCGGCATCACCAGCAACGGCATCAGATACTCAAACATCGAACCGCTCCACGATACCAGTATCGGCGCACCGCCCGTGCTGGTGAGCAGGCGCCCTAACGCGAACCAACTCTCCTGTGGCAACTGTCCCTGAGCGATTCCCACGAAAGTGCACAAGCGCGCTTCGGAGGCCAGCAAATCGTAGTAACTCGAATCGCAGCGGCGCTCGCCGACGTTGTACCCGATCGCCAGTAGATGGCGACCGGGGTCGTACAGGAAGTCATAATCCATGGCGGCCAATCGGCTTGCTTGAGATGCCAGCCGCTCGATATGCGCGATCCTGTCACGCGCGCGCTGCCTTGCTTGTGTCATGTAGCCGTGAAGTTCGCCTGGCGGCTGCGACTCCAAGGCAAGTCCCGAGAGTTCGGCCAGCGACGGAATCCGGTCGATGGCGGGAAATTCATCCGCGCCTTCTTGAGGTGAGAAGGACGATATCCAAGGCACCAGAAATGTCAGATCGTCCAGTGCGTCCCGGCACTGGCGCACCAGGGCACTTGCCCACCAGCGCGCTTCACCTTCGTCGAGTGCCGCGAGGCCGTCGACCACTTCCGATGCCGACTGCGCCAACCGCTCAAGCCAGACGCGCATCGCGGAAAGCGTATTCGGGCGCGAATCGTATGCAGACTCTAGATCCTTTTGCATTTGAATGAGCTGGTTCGGTGCGGCGCCCGTGATGGCGTCCAGGAGTGATCCCATGGTGTCGCCTAAGCCCTCGAATACGCGCGCCTCGACAATCCTGCGTTCGGAAAGTGCGAGCAGTCCCGGCCGTAAAGTGAGCAGATGGCCCGCGAGATTGCCGCTGTCCACCGTGGAGACGTAGGTAGGCAGCAGCGGCTTTAGGGACTGCGTGTCGTACCAATTGTAGAAGTGGTATCGGTACCGCTCCATCCTGTCCATCGTAGTCAGGGTGTTGGCCGTTCGTTCGATGAGTTGGCCGCTCGAGATATAACCAAAATCATAGGCAGACAAATTCGAGAGCAGAGCAAGACCCATGTTGGTCGGCGAGGTGCGATGCGCCACCACGCCGGCGGGGTGTTCCTGATAGTTGTCCGGTGGCAGCCAATTATCCAGTGGGCCGACAAACGTATCGAAGAACGCCCATGTCTTGCGCGCGAATTTTCGCAGAAAAATAATCTGGTCGTGTGACAACTTGGCTGGGCGGTCCACCAGAGGCCGGCCCATCCACCACGCAATGATCGGCGAGAGCAACCACAAAACCAATATCGGCCACGCAACAAGCAACGAGGCCGGCTTCGCCACGGCGAGATAGACCAGCATCACAGCTGCGATCGCCATCGCACACCACATGGATCGACAGTAGACGAAAATGTCGGTGGCGTCATCGCGGTCCGCATCGCCCGACGCGGTCCACTCCAGCAGGCGCTTGTGCGTGAGCAGCATCCGCCAGGCCGTGCGCGCAATGGCGTCGAGACTGAAGCACGCCTCATAGGGAAGACAGGCGAGCGTAAAGCCGACTTGAGCGAGGCGACGGCCGGTCGAGCGCATGCACGCGGCGAGATGCTGACCTAGCCATACGTCGTCTGGTTTGTTGAGGATTTCCAGCGTCGCCGCCAATAGTGTTGGAATTGCCATGATCCCAAGTACCGAGATGGTCCAGAACCACGCAGGCGACAACACCGTCCAGCCTAGCATTAGCAGTAGCGAGTATCCCGCTGGCACCAGGCTGCGCCGCAAATTGTCGAAGAGCTTCCATCGGGACAACGCCGACAGCGGATTCTTTTGCGCACGCCCACCGGCGCCGGGAGCGCCGGGCAGCAGCCAGCGCGCAAGCTGCCAATCTCCTCGAATCCAGCGGTAACGCCGGCTCACGTCCGAGCTGTAGCGGTGCGGATCAGCCTCATACAATTGCACATCACTCAGCAGACCCGAGCGCGCGTAACAACCTTCTAGCAGGTCGTGACTCAAGATGCGGTTCTCCGGAAAGCGACCGTTCAAGGTTCGCTCGAAGGCATCGACATCGTAGATACCCTTGCCGATGAACGAGCCTGCGCCAAAGAGGTCCTGGTACACATCCGAGACGGCACGCGTGTACGGGTCGATGCCCGCTTCTGCGCCGCACATGCGTGCATAGCGCGAGCGGTTTGCGCCCGACAAGGTGGCAGCCACGCGTGGCTGAAGAATGCCGTACCCCGCCTTGATCAGTTGACTCTTGGCGTCGTAACGCGGGCGATTTAGCGGGTGCGCCATGGTCCCGACGAACTGGCGCGCCGCGTCACGTGGCAGTTGCGTATCGGTGTCGAGTGTAATCACGTACTTAACGTTCAACAAAACAGCGGTGTCTCCGATGACGAGGGAAAATCGGTCGCTCGAATCACCACGTAGCAACGCGTTCAGGTCGGCAAGCTTGCCGCGCTTGCGCTCGTAACCCATCCAGATCGCATCCCGTGGATTCCAACGACGCGGGCGATGGAACAGGTAAAAACTGTCGCCCTTTGCACTGGGGTACTTTGTGTTGAGTCGCACAATGCCGTCACGCGTGGCGTCCAATAGCGCTTGGTCCGCCAGCAACGTTTCGGTGTGCGCGTCGCTAAAGTCTGTCAGCAGACCGAAGTGCAGATTGTCGTTCCGGTTAGCCAAGTAGCGCACTTCCAAAGCCTCCAACAGATCTTCGACGCCGTGAGCGCCGTTCAGTATCGTCGGGACCACCACCAAGGAGCGCGATTCCGATGGGATTCCCCCGGAGAAATCCATCCGTGGCAGCAGATGCGGCGTCGCCACCAGCGTTGCCAGCCAATTCGCTACGGCGACTGCCAGTTGACTGGCGCAGAGTAAGGAAACGATGCCGATGAGCGCGAGCATCCAAGCCTCGATACCCTGCGAATAACCCTGTCGCAGCAGCGCCACGGTGACGGCCGCGGCGATCGCGGTGACCGTGCCCAGATAAAGCGGCAAGGGAAAGCGCCGACATAGCCGTTTCGCTGCTTCAAAAGTTGGCACCCGCAGTTGCGCCGCGCGCTCGAGTTGCCGCATTCCTTGATCGATCAAGTAGTACCCGACGTGCGCGGCTCGGTCGTCTGAGACATTCAAAGCAGCACCTTCATGCGCGAGCTGGATCGCTTTGCGCGCTACCTCGCTTTCGGACAGCGCGCTCGATCTTGCGATGGCCTCGATCACGTGACGGTAACGATCGCGAGTGGTGAAATCCATTCTGCCGTAGACGCCACCCGGATCTTCGCGCAGTTTCTGCTCAACGACACTCATCGTCTCGACAAACTCGCGCCAGTCCATCGCCTCCAGAAAGCGCAGACTACCGATGCTGTTGCTGATGGAAACCTGATCGGCGGCCTGCTGCTGGTTCTCCGATTGCACCGACTGCGCAATCGTCTGACCAGACTCTGATAGCAATTGTTCGATCCAGGTAAGCGGCAATGCGAGCGCGGCGCTTTTTCCTTGCAAACGGCGCGCAAATTCGGCCACGAACGAACTCACCAATGGCGGGCCCGAACGCACCATGTCCGCGATCACCAGAATGAGACTCTTAGGGTCTTTCTCGGCGATTTCGGTCATCTGGTCGGCCCAATAGTCGGCGCTATTGCGGCCGATTCTTTGAGCGGCAATACAGGTGCCGACTCTTCGCAGATTCTCGATCAGCGCCAGCCGCAGCATGATGGGAATCGCCCACAGTTCGCCCAATTTCAACGCGGTGACGCTTTGGTAGGCGGCCACGAAACTGCTTAGGCTTTCCGGATCCACGTGACCATCACCATGTGCGATCGTCTCCAACGCGATGTCGTACACACGTGGAAGACCCGCCGAGGGGCCGCGCGCCAATCTCGGCAGGGTGCGACTGTATCCTTTGGGTAAGTGTCGCCGGGCGGTACGAATCTGCTCTTTAACCAGATAGAAGTTGTCGAGCAACCACTCTCCGGCCGGCGCAATTCGGCGGTTCGCCGCGACCGCGTTCGTCAGCAAGTTGCTGGCATCGACCAGGACCCGTTCATTCTCGTCCAACCGCGTCAGCAGCTGATCCGCCAGAGGTCCCGGGCTCAACTCGTGGCCGCTCGCCAGGATTCTGCCGTGCTGTTTCATCTGATCGGCACTGAACAGCGCCGAGCGCAAAGGCGGCTCGCCGTCGGCGTATCTCTGCGCAACGGCATTTCCACGCAAGCGTGCCTCGAGGCGAAGCCAGGTCGCGCGCATCGTATTGCTACTCACATTCAATTTGGGGTTCCCTGTCTGTGGCGACTGGAACGAGGCATTGCCCAAGGCATGCTTCGGTTGTTCAACGGGAGCGCTGATGACTCCTTGGCCCGAGCCACAGTACGATCTTACATTATCTGGTTGGTTCGCTACCGCACATAACTCCCTGCGTTGCTGGCCCGACTTGCGCTATCCGTATTCCATGCAAATCACCTGGCGTGCGTACCGCCTTGGAATAGTGCTTTTTTTCGCGCCCGAGGGACAGCGGATCGCCCATATACTGGAACCACCGCAGATGCCACTCAAAACTCACACTACCTTGATGGTCGCCGGGTTCCAGTCGGGCTTGGGATAACTCATCTTGAGGTCGGAAAGAGCATCCTTGAGTATAGACGAGATGATGATACTGCGATTGGTTTTGGAATCCGCGGGAACGATGTACCAAGATGCCCATTCAGTGGATGTCGCACGCAGCGCGTCTTCATAGGCACCCATGTAGCCGCTCCAAAGCTTGCGCTCCTCCAAATCCTTCGGGTTGAATTTCCATTGCTTTTCTGGATTGTCCAGGCGCTCTTGCAGGCGTTTTTTCTGTTCGTCCTTGGAAATGTGCAGAAAGAATTTCAGGATAAGCGTACCGTTGTCCTTCAGCGCACGTTCGAATTCGTTTATCTGGCGGTAGCGCTGCTTGCAAACTTCCTCCGTGATCCACTTGTGAACCCGCACGATCAAAACGTCTTCGTAGTGGCTGCGATTGAACACGACAATCTCGCCTTTCGCCGGCATTTCGCGATGCACTCGCCACAGGTAGTCATGCGCAAGTTCCGTCGATGTCGGCGCCTTGAAGCTCACGGCCCGCACGCCCAGCGGATCGACCTCGCTGAACACGTGGCGAATGACGCCGTCTTTCCCCGAGGTATCCATTCCTTGCAAAACCATGAGCACCGAGTGTTTGCCCTGAGCGAACAGCAGATCCTGCAAGCGATCGATCTCCTTGCTCATTTGCGCCAGCAGCACCGCGCCACCTTCCTTCGTCCCCGGAATGGCGCTCTTGTCACCGGCGTTCCAGTCCTTAAGGTTGACCTTGGCACCAGGATCTATGCGATATTTGCTGTTGTTCATTGGGACTCCCACGAATGCGAATGTTGCTCTCGGCCGCCATCATAGTGGATTCCGGCACATCGAATCGGAAGCCAGGCAGACCAACGACCGGAGCTTGCCTTGCCATCGCCATCGGGCTATTGACCGGATGCGACGCGAGCTATTCTCGACGAGCGCTGGATTCCAGTCCCTTCATCGTCTTCGAATCGTCCGCTCAGGCCTATCAGCTCCCGCAGCCTGTTCTGAACCGAGCGCAAGCCATCCAGTTCGCGCAAGGCAAAGAGGAGTTCGAGCGACGCTGGGTGCCCTTCCCTTCCATCGGTGGCCAGTGGGGACGTGGTCCCCTATCCAATAGTGACTCATGCGCAAGTTGCCATCGCGCCAACGGTCGCGGTAGCACCGACATGAGCGATGACGGTGTGCCGCCTTCACTCCTGGTACGACTGGGTTTGCCGGGGACGCACGGCTCCATGCCGGACCCTGTCTATGGCCTGCAACTCAACACGCAGGGCTTGCTCGGCCGCGTACCGGCGGAAGGACAGGTGCAAGTGCGATGGCGGGAACACCGCGTAGTGCTACACGACGGGGAAGTCGTCGCGCTACGCTCCCCCGAGCTGGAATTGACAGATCTCGCCTATGGTTCGTTGGCGAATGCTGCGCGCATGTCCTTACGAATCGCGCCGCAGTTGGTGGGCCTTGGTTTGTTGGCAGGCGTCACGGAGAAGGAAATTGATAGCCTGCGCTCCGCGCAGCGCGCGCTGGGTTTGGAGGGACGCATTAATCGCGTCTGGGACCGTAGGGCCAGTACTTTCGTCGCCGGGCGCTTCGGCTGGAAAGCAAGCCAACCCAATTTGCTGCAACAAGCCGCCAGTGCATTCATTGAGGACATTGGCGTCACGTCATTTATATTTTTGGCGGAGAACTGCTCGGCTGCACAGACGGAGTGCGGCCGCACCCAAACTGCCGTGCATCCCGAAGTGAAGAACGAACAGCTGGTTGCGCTCACCGCCTACCTGCAGGGATTAGCGGTTCCCGCGTCGCGGGAGTACGCCGCGAGAGGCTCGCGTTTATTCTCCAAACTGCAATGCGATGCCTGTCATGTGCGTTCAATTCGCACAACGCTCGGCGGCACGGCTACTATTCACCCGTACACCGATCTCATGCTGCATGATATGGGTGAAGCGCTGGCGGACGAGGTGCGGGAATTCGACGCTCGTGGCGATGAATGGCGCACACCGCCGCTGTGGGGCCTGGGCTTGCTGGGCCGCGTTGGCGGGGGTAGTCACCTCATGCATGACGGGCGCGCGCGCGATGTGCAGGAGGCAATCCTCTGGCACGCCGGCGCAGCGCGCAAGTCGCGTGACTCATACCTACAATTGGCGCGCGAGGATCGCGCTATCCTGCTGCATTTTCTACAGGCACTCTAGAGGAGGTTGTCTCATCATGGATTCGCTGTTTAAACACCTGAAGGGCTTCGACACACCGACCATCGTCAATGCATTGGAGATTGTACGCGGCGGGCGTTTCACCACGGGATTCAGCCGCCAGCGCTTGCTCGCATGCAATCCCAAACTCCCGCCAATCGTCGGTTATGCGCGCACCGCCAGCATTCGTTCCTCGTCGCCTTTTGATCCGGCCACCCGCAAGCAGAAACTATTGGCCTACTACGAGCACGTGGCGCAATCCCCTGGACCGACAGTCAGCGTGATTCAGGAAGTGGACAGTCAGCCTGGCGTGGGGGCCTTTTGGGGGGAGGTCAACACCACTGTGCATTGGGGATTGGGTTGTGTCGGCGCGGTCACCAACGGGTCGATGCGCGACCTGGACACTATGCATTCCCAGTTTTTGTGTCTGGCGGCAACGTTGTCACCCAGCCACGCTTTCGTGCACGTCGTGGATGTTGGTCAACGGGTAGACGTGCTCGGAATGCTGGTCACCCCTAACGACCTGGTGCACGCCGATATCCACGGCTCCGTCGTATTCACGGCGACGGAGGCCGAGAAACTGCCGGCCGCCATCGACCTCATGGCGAGACGCGAGAAGGTCATGTTGGACGCGGCCAGAGCGCCCGGTTTCGACGTGCGGAAGCTCGAGGAAGCGATGACTGCTATGGAAAGGGTGTCCTAGGCTTTTGACCCTTCCTCGGAAGCTGCCACGGCAGCCGCCGAACCATTCTGCCAGCCTCCTTTTTCGAGGCGCGCATTGCAATATGTTTCCGGCTCAAGGATAATCCGCGCCCCTTATTCGTTCTTTCGTTATTGATCCAAGGCAAACGGTTGGAAACGACGCTGGATGCCGCATTGGAGCCGCCCCATGAAAATCGGAATTCATCCTGACTACAAAGAGATAAACGTTATCTGCAGTTGCGGAACCACCTTTAAGACGCGTTCCGTCCTCGGTCGCGAGCTACACGTGGAAGTCTGCTCATCCTGCCATCCGTTCTATACTGGCAAACAGAAGATCGTGGATACGGCGGGAAGGGTTGAGCGATTCAGACAGCGGTACGCCAAGTCGGCGCCCAAGACTGCGGCCAAAGCAGCTGCGGTCTAATATTCTCGTTCGCGGAAAAGGCAGCCCAGTGGGCTGCCTTTTTCATTCTTGGTCACTGGCGAGTTGGGGCCTGGCGGATATGGTTCCAGCCCCACCGGATTAACGCCATCGTCGCCTGAGTTGCCTTGTCGCCGTGTTACAGCCTAATCCTGAGCCCGCCACCCCATTGCTTCCCGTCCCCACCGCCTACTGGGTGGTTGGGGTTGCGTTGGCGTGGATGCTACCCGGGTTGATCGGTCACGATCCGTGGAAGCCGGATGAAGCGGTGGCCTTCGGGGTGATCTTCAGCATGCTCCACGACGGCAACTGGTTGATCCCCTACTTGGCCGGCGAGGTTGCCCCGGAACACGCTCCTCTCTTATTTTGGGTGTGCGCGCTGTTTGCCAAGGTACTGGGCGGAATTCTGCCGCTGCATGACGCCGCCCGCGTTGGGATCACCGTCTTTGTGGGGGCAACCGTGGGTTCCTTGGTACTGGCAGCGCGCAGGCTTTTCGGGGTGGAAACCGGGCTCTGTGCGTTCCTATTGATTCTGGGTAGCATCGGCTTCATTCCCGAGGCCCATCAGCTGGTGCCTGATCTGGCGACGGTCCTCGGATTCGCTTTGGGCATGTATGGGCTGGCCATGGTGGAACGCAGCCCAAATGCCGGGGGTGCATGGTTGGGGGCTGGACTAGCGGTGGTGTTTCTGGGCGAAGGACCTGTCCACACACTGGCCTTAGCAGCGTGCGCGTTACTGCTTCCGGTGCTTTTCTCAAACTGGCGAACGCGGCAAACCGCCGGCGCCTTAGGAATGGCGTTGCTCGTCGCCTTGCCCCCTTGTGTGGTCTGGCTGTGGGCTCTGTTCCAGCATTCCCCCAATTTTTTCGCCGCCTGGGTGGGCAGTGGCAATCATTTGCGCACGCTTGACGGCACAGCGCTGCTCAATTCGATCTACGGATTGGTGCGCGTGTTGTCCTGGTATACGTGGCCCCTATGGCCCCTGGCGCTATGGGGAGTGTGGGACGGGCGGCGTACGCCGAAGTCGGCACGCGGCATTCAAATCCCGCTATTGATGCTCGGAGTCATTTTACTGGTGCTAGTGTTCGATTTGCAGTCCGGCGAGGGACACAAACTGCCCCTGCTTGTGCCGCTGGTCATCCTGGCGACTCACGGCATTTCCACATTGCGTAGGGGCGCGGCGAACGCTCTGCTGTGGTTTTCCATCACGTTTTTCTTCCTGTTCGCTCTGACCGGTTGGATCTACTGGATTGCGATGGATATCGGCTTCCCCGATCGCCTGCACCGTCATTTGGTGCGCATGCAACCCGGATACGGGCCTGCTTTCGTCTCCTTTCGCGCGCTGCTGACGCTGCTTCTATGGGCGGGGTGGATCTGGATTCTTATCCGCATGAAGAGACGCCCCGAACGCCCAGCGCTGGCGTGGACGGCAGGCGCCACCATGCTGTGGGGGCTATTCTTGATTCTGTTCGGAAATTATATGGATACTGGCAGAAGCTATCGCCTGCTGTCGCAACAGATTCAGGCAGCCGTTCCGACGGGCTCGGAGTGCGTCGGCAGCGCGGGTCTGGGCATGAGCCAGCGTGCGATGTTGCATTACTTTGCCGGGATCGTGACCCAGAGGGCGGAATACCCCAATGCACGCCAAGATTGCCCGGTCATCCTCATTCAAACCACCCGCAACAAGCCGCGAGATCTAGGGCTTGGTTGGAAGCAAATATTCGCCGGGGCGCGGCTGGGTGACAAGAATGAGCACTACCAACTGTTTGCGAAGATTCCCTAAGCCGGCGGAGCCGGAGTCAAAAAGAGTCGAATCACAGACTAACTCATGGCCGATCAACTACAACGTTTCCTGTTAGAGCGCACCGCGGTACGCGGAGAGTTGGTTCAGCTCGACGCCACCTGGCATGCGGTGTTGGAGCGACACGACTATCCGCCCGTGCTACAACGCATACTGGGTGAGCTGATGGCGGCGGCCAGCTTGCTGTCCTCCACTGTCAAATTCTCTGGCTCTTTGATTCTGCAGATTCAAGGGGGCGGTCCGGTGCGCCTCATCGTGGTGGAGTGCACCAGTGAGCAAACCATGCGGGCCACAGCCAAGTGGGAAGGCTCGCTGGAGGGCAATTTCAGGGCTCTCCTGGGCGATGGCCGGTTCGTTATCACCATCACGCAAGAGGATTCCAAACAGAACTACCAGGGGATCGTCGCCCTGGAAGGCAATACCGTGGCCGAGGTTCTTGAGCATTACATGAACACCTCGGAGCAGCTTGAGACCCGTCTGTGGCTCGCTTCGAATGTACAACGCAGTGCGGGACTGATGTTGCAGCGGATGCCGCTCGCGCCCGGCGCACAGGAAGGGCAGGAGGAGGGGGATGACGAGGCATGGAATCGCGCCACCAAACTCGCACAGACCATCACCGCCAGCGAGTTGTTGACGCTCGCCAATGCTAAGCTCTTGCACCGGCTTTATCATCAGGAGGACGTCAGGCTGTTCAAGCCCAAGGTGATGAGTTTTCGCTGCTCCTGCTCTCGCGAGCGAGTCGCCAATATGCTCCGCATGTTAGGGCCCGATGAAGTGCATTCCATTTTGAGCGAACGCGAGGATATTGAAGTGCATTGCGAGTTCTGCAATCGCTGCTATGCCTTCGATCGCGTGGATGCGGAACAGGTGTTCGCCGCGGAACACCTATCCGCGGCCGGCACGACCCGGCACTAGTGCGCATGGCGAAATCCGCCGCGCCCGAACGCGCCACCGAGGAAAAGCATCGCCTCGACAAATGGCTGTGGGCCGCGCGCTTTTTCAAGACACGCGCTTTGGCGTCACAAGCGGTGGAGGGCGGAAAAGTAGTAGTGAATGGCGATCGGGTGAAACCCGCCAAGTCGGTGAAGGTGCGCGATGAGTTGGTGATTCGCGCTGGTTGGTCGCAGTACACGATTCATGTGCTGGCGCTATCTGACAAGCGCGGTCCCGCCAGCGAGGCTGCCAAGCTTTATGTCGAAACCGAGGAAAGCATAGCCCAACGCGAAAAGCAGGCGGCACTACGGCGCGCCAATCCTATCCCTGTCTTTACCTCCAAAGGCCGCCCAACCAAGCGCGACCGGCGCAAAATACGGAAATTCTTCGAACAGGATGAATAAAAGGGACTTCGCGGGCGGGGTATTGACCCCGCCCTTGACCAAAGGGGGCTACGTGAAAATCACTTCGCCCCCTTTGGAAACCCCCGAAGTTTGCCCCCGCGCCAAGAGCGCGGGGAATACGAGTTGAAGCGATCGTTCGGCTGATTGCCCGGGCGGCGAGCTTTGCAAAGCGACACTGTCATCGGTTTTTCTAACCGACG
>JANNFC010000532.1:0-1970 GCA_031379405.1 Betaproteobacteria bacterium
GCAAAACTTACCCTTCGTGAGACCCGCCTTGGTAACCGGGATTACGGAGTATTTACCTCAACATAGTTGCCGGCGATCGTCGCATTCACCGCGGCGACAACAAGCGAAGCATGCTCCCGCAATTCGGGCCATTGCTGTTTACTCAATAGGATCATAGGATCACGGCAATCTTGCGGACTGTTAGGTTCTGTTGATAACGCAGATTTTTGTCCGTTGTCAGGAAAACATCGAACTGCGCTTCTTCCGCTGCCGTAAGTAGCTCACCGTTGCGCCGTCGATCCCAACCTACTTGCGCAGCGGTCCTGACGGTATGGCCATCAAGAAAAAGACGCAAAGGTACAGGGATGGCCTGATCGAACAGAACCCGCATTACGATGCATAGGCCGGTGGCTTGTCGAGACTGCGGGCGGCGAATTCGATGACAGCTTTTACCTGCTCGCGATCCAACCCGTCGAACCAGTCCATGATGTCGTTAATACTGGCGCCTGCTTCAATATTTTCAAAGATCGCGGACACGGGCATCCGAGTTCCCCTTAGAACCCATGCGCCGCTTACCTTGCCCGGAATGCTCTCCACGGCAGGACATTGAGACCAATCGAGCGTAGCCATGTTCTCACCCTCCTTTCATCGAAGCTTTTCACCATGGCCCAATAAAGCGCGCTACGGAAGCTCTGTTTTAGGGCTTGGTCGAAGGAGGGCAATGTTCTGAACCGCAATGTGCCCCGTGGCTTTGCACTATGACCCACAAAGGATTCGTATGGCAATGTTCTGAATGACGGCTTTGGGGTGGTGAGTTCCGAATTCTCAATGACTCAAAGTGGCCAATATCGGGCGAACAGACTTATTGACGCCGCCAAGACGCGTCGTTCGTAGACGTAAAGCATCCGGGCTGGGGCAAGGCGGATGTACCTGCTCGACACCAACGTCATTTCCGAGTGGCGTGAGATGCGACCACATGGGGCCGTGATTGTCTGGCTGAATTCCACGGAAAATTGCTGGCAAGACTGAATGCAACGCCTCTGCGCGAAGTTCAAACTCAACGGTTCCGTCCACGCGTTCGAAGTTCACATCCCTTTCGGCGCACTTTGCCGAGATAGTCACCGATCCCTTGCCGCGGAAGGCCCAGCGCAGTGGCGAGAGGTGAGAGATAGCGCTGCGACTTAGAAGACACCCACAGGTAAACGGACAGGCGCGCGGGCCTTGAGCGCCAGCATTTTCCGCGATAATAGGCCAGCGTCATTCCCGACCTCTTTGAGCGGCTATCGGTTGGGCCGCTTGCGGTAGCCAACGTGGTACGCACTTGGCGACTCGTCTTCGAATGAGCGCGGAACGACTCTATCAGTTACCCAAAACTAATCGGAGGAACATATGGCTAACGCAACGCAAGACTTTGACGCCGTCGTCATTGGCGCAGGCTTTTCCGGCCTGTACATGCTGAAGTCGCTACGAGACAAATTAGGGCTGAAGGTGCGGGTTTATGAAGCCGGCGAAACGGTCGGCGGTACTTGGTACTGGAACCGCTACCCCGGTGCGCGCTGCGACTCTGACGCCTACATATACGGCTACACCTGGGACAAGCAACTGTTGCAAGAATGGCAATGGTCTGAGCGCTACCCCGAGCAACCCGAAATCCTGCGCTATCTGGAGCATGTAGCCGAGCGCCACGACCTGAAGCGCGACACGCAGTTCAACACGCGCGTGACGGGCGCCGAATTCGACGAAAAAAACAGCTTATGGACAGTGCACACTGACAAGGACGAAGTAGTCACCGCACGTTACCTTATCGCGGCAGTGGGTAGCCTGTCGACCACAAACTTGCCGCAGTTCAAGGGCCTGGAGAAGTTCAAGGGCAAGTGCTACCACACCAGCCTCTTCCCCCACACTGGCGTTGACTTCACCAATAAGCGCGTGGGCATGGTCGGCACCGGTGCCACCGCGGTGCAGGCCATTCCTGAAATTGCGCAGCAAGC
>JANNFC010000034.1:0-15822 GCA_031379405.1 Betaproteobacteria bacterium
CGAACAGAATCAGGAAAAAATAGGCCCAGATGAGGGCGCGACGTCGGTCCCGTTGCAAACTGGCTTTGGGTGGGCTGGGTGCGATGATGGCGGTCGTTGGCATGGCTCAGCCCTGCGTGCCGCGCTTGTTGACATCGCGCAGAATGAAAATCGCCGCGATGGCGAGGATCGGAAACATGAACAGCGACACGCACGCCCCCAGCGGAATATCATTGCTCTCGATGCCAATCCTGAAGGCCCAGGTCGCGAACACATGGGTTTGGTCCACGGGGCCGCCGCTTGTCAGCACGCGCACGATATCGAAATTGGCGAAGGTCACGATGAGTGAGAACAACACCGTGATGGAGATGATGTTGCGCATCATGGGTAGCGTGATGTACCACATCTTCTGAAACCAGTTGGCGCCGTCGATGGCGGCGGCCTCGTACAACTGCTCGGGCACCGATTTGAGCGCCGCCAGGTACATGATCATGAAGAAGGGCGCGCCGTACCACACATTCACCAGGATCACCGCGAAGCGCGCCCAGTACGGATCCCCCAGCCAGGGTACGGCCTGCACACCGAAGCTCTGCAGCAGCCAGTTGAAAGCGCTATAGGAGGGGTCGAACAACCACAACCATGCCAGCGTGCTCATGGCCGGCGGAATCACCCAGGGCACCAGCAGCATGCCACGCCACTTGCGCTGGCCTTTGGCAGGAATGTTGTGTACAAAGTGCGCCACTAGGAATCCGATGAGGGCTTTGAAGAACACCGCCGTCAGCGCAAAGATGATGGACTGCTTTACCACCATCCAAAACGTTTCTCGCTTGAACAGGAACGCAAAGTTCGCAAAGCCGACGAAGCGCTCCATCGACTTGTTGAGCATGGCGAGATAGAAGGCGTAGGCCGCCGGGTACAGGACCAGGAGGGCGATGATCAACATCAGTGGTAGCGACATGAGAAACGCGACCGTCGACTTGCGACGAAACACGCCCAGGATCGAACCCCGGCGGCGCGGCCGCATTGAACGCGCGCTGGCTACTGTGGCATCGACCACGACTTTCTCCTCCTTCGTTGTTTTCGTCTGCCGCGACCCCTACGTCCGCATGTAACCTTCCAGTTCTGAAGCTGCCCAGCCGATCACCTTGTCCACCGGTTCCTTGCCCTGAGTGTACTTGGCCACCATCTTGGTGACGATGGCCTGGGTGTACATCTGAGTCGCGATCGGCGCGGGTGCGGGCGCTCCGGCGACAGACACGATTTGATCATCGCGGGGCACGTAGTTGGCCAGCGTCCCCTTGGGCGGACCGGCTTCCGTCCAGATCTTGAAATCGCGCATGCTGGAAAACGGCGGCATATCGTATCCGCCGCTCACATTGACCATCTGCTCGACCGATTTGCGTTGCGACAAGAAGGTCAGCAGACTGCGTGCCGCGGATTTATTCTTGGCAAATTTCCAGATTCCCCAGTAGAACGGAAGACCGGGTTGAAAGCGGCCTTTGGGTCCCTTGGGCGCGGGGAAGGTCCACATCTGCTCCGCCAGCTTCGGATTGTCGCGCTTGGCCACGGCCCATGCGCTGGGCGGGTTCATGATGAGCGCGCCCTTACCGGAGATCATCCACTTGTTATTGGAAGCATCATCCCAGGCGAAAACATCGGGCGGCAGAAACTGCACGAGCCGCCGGCAGTACTCGAGCACCTGCCGTACGGCATCGCTATTGACGGTGATCGCACCCTTTGCGTCGACCAATTCCGCACCATAGGATGCGAATATGGCCCCCACGGAATCGATCGAATCGGCGGTTTGTCCGATGCCGATGCCAATGGGGAAACCGGCCTTGAAGCACTTCTCCGCTGCCATCAGCAACGTGTCCCAGGTCCACTTGTCGGTGAGTCCCTTATCCGGCACACCAGTGGGCGGATACATCTTGGTGAGATCCAACCCGGCATGTCGTTTAAACAAATCGATGCGTGCGCATGGTCCCTTCATCTGACTGCCCACGGTGGCGGGAACGGCTACCCAGTGACCGTCCTGCTTGCCCAAATACTCCACCGCGCCTACCGTCGCGCCGTACTGAGCGATGAGCGGCTGCATGAGATCATCCACCGGTTCCAGATGCGCAGCCTGGCCCGCGGCATACCACATGGGAAAGGCGAGGATGTCATGCCCTGCCTTGGTCTGCGCCTCGGACGCGATCGTGAGCAGGAGCTTGCCGCCCTGGGAGGTGATGAAGTCGGCCTTGAGATCGACCTTCTCCTTGGCCGCCCACTCGTTGCACAAGCGGATGAGCACATCGTTGGCGCCAGGCACCCAGTGGTCCCAGAACCCGACCTTGAGTGAACCGGCGGCATGCGAACCGCGCACATAAGTGGCTGCCACAACCGACGCGGATGCCGACACAAAACTACGGCGATCGAACCCCATGCAAACTCTCCTCTTCCCGTGCTCGTGAATCTCCCGGCGCGGCTTAGTTGCCGGCTTGGACGCTGAACCTGGCAATCTATTCCTAAGGCATGGATTGGTCAATCACGCTGATGTACGCGCGCACGAACCCGGCCACCTCGGATTGTGGATGTAAGTGCTATTTTCAAGAATCCGCGGCCGGGACATTGCTATGGCCATCCACAGCAACCTTACACCTCAGCTCGAATCGATAAGGCGCCATCTTGCCGCGCGTAAGCAAAACCCAAACTGTCGCTTGCACGCTCACTTTGGCTCCTTCCCGAATATCAGAATAAAAGGGACCATCTCCGCCACACCGAGAGTCCGTCCATGCGGCGGTTTTACTTCAATTCTACGGGACACCACCGCAGTGCGAAGCGGCCCTTCACCCGGCAGTGTGCAGGCGCACGAGGCGCGCCTGCTCTTCGGCGCGGACGTCGTCGATTTCGCGCATGACGCTGCCCAAATCCACCGCCCCGGTCTTTTGTTCAAAGTGGCCGGTGAGCACCGCTTCGGTGTTCAGCACGCCGCGTTGATACAGGTCCCAGATCTCGGGGCCGAAGTCGGTGTGCAGCAGCTCTGGCGCGAAGCGTCCAAAGTAGTCGCGCAGGTTGGCGACGTCGCGTAGCAGCATACGGCTCGCGTGGTTGTTGCCGGCGGCATCCACCGCTTGCGGTAGATCGATGATCACGGGGCCATCCGCCCCCAGCAGGATGTTGAACTCCGACAGATCCCCGTGCACGACACCGGCGCATAACATGCGCACTACTTGCAGCAACAGCGTCGCGTGGTGCGCGCGCGCCTGCTCTGGTGTGAGGGCCACGTCGTTCAGTCGCGGCGCCGCGTCGCCGTGCTCGTCGGTCACCAGCTCCATCAGCAGCACCCCGTCGAGGAAGTTGTGTGGCGCTGGCACGCGCACGCCGGCGGCGGCCAAACGATAGAGCGCCTCGACTTCCGCGCTCTGCCAGGCTTCCTCCTGCGCCTGCCGGCCGTAGCGTGTGCCCTTGGCAATCGCGCGCGCTTTGCGCGAATTCTTGACCTTGCGATTCTCGGTGTAATCCACAGCCTGTCGGAAGCTGCGATGAGTGGCCTCTTTGTAGACCTTGGCGCATAGCGTCTCGCCACCGCAGCGCACGACATAGACGGTCGCCTCCTTGCCGCTCATCAACTGTCGAACCACCGTGTCGATCAGACCTTCCTCGATCAACGATTGCAGTCTCTTGGGGGATTTCATGGAAGTCCTTCTACGGCCTGTTGGTTACTCATCGATCTTGAACACTACTTCTTGATCTGCCTTGTAACGGGTCCCGTCTTTCTTGAAGAGGTACTGACGCACGCCTTCCTGCACGGCCTCCTCGAACACGCCCGGCGGCTCCGCCACCAGCACTTCGACCTCCGTCACCGTGCCTTCGGGTGAAACAGTTAGGCGCACCTTTACCCTGCCCTGGATATGCTGAGCCTCCGCTTCCGGGGGATACTTGATGCGTGCCTTTTTCACCGGCTTCGCGTCCTGAAACACCGATGGCAAAGCCTGCGCTTCGGGCTCCGGTGCGGGCTCGGGTTCGGGCTCCGGCATGGGCTCGGGTTCCGGCTTGGGCTTGGGCTTGGGTTCAGGTTTCTCCTCGGGCACCGGTTCGGGTAACTGGATCCGGGAAGGTTTCTCCCCCGGCAAAGGTTTGGGCACTTCGATGGCAATGAGCGGCGGTGTGCGCTGCACTTTCCTGGGTTTCGGCTTTTCCTCCGGAGGTGGCGGCGGTTCCAATGGCGGATCGCGAATCTCTACGGTCATGACTTTGATGGGCGGCGGCGCCTCCCACTGGGGCAGAAATGACCAGTCGACGCCCAATACCACAACCGGAAGCAACACCTCCAGCAAAAGCGCCATCACGGCGGCTTTCCATAGCGGCAGCGCGCTTCGATCATGATCTTCCGGACGCGCCCATAGGGCACCGCGCCCTACTAGCGCCAAGGGTTCGTGCACGGCTATTTCTTTTCCGCTTTCGCCGCGATTCCCACGCTGGTAATACCTGCGCCACGCACGACGTCCATCACGCCGAGCAGCGCTTGCAACGACACATCCTTGTCTCCCGCGAGCACCACTTCCGCCGGCGCTTTCAATGCGCCGAGTTTCGCGCGCAATGCCTCTGGCGCTATGACCTGACCATCCACCACGGTCTCACCAGTCCTGGTCACGCCCACCGTAATGGTGGAAGACTTGATCTGTTGTGTCGTCGCCGAGCCCGGCAATTCCATCGCCACACCGGTTCCGGCAATCATCTTGAGCGAGATCACCACGAAGAACACCAGCAGGAACATCATGATGTCGATCATGGGAATCACTTCGACCCGCGGGCGCTCGGACTCGAAGTATCCCGGACGCGATCGCCTCACGGCTGCACCCTCCCCGCCTTGATGGTACTCACGTTGGAGGCGTGCGCTTCACGCACCGGAACACCGTGGTGCGCCGAACCTCCGCCATAGAAGCGATTGATCAGCATCACCTTCAGCAAGTCCATCTGGTGCGCGGCCAATCGAATGCGCTTGTTGAAGTGATTGAGGAACAGCACCGCGATGATGGCGATGAGCAGGCCTGCGCCAGTGGCCACCAACGCCTCGGCGATACCGCCCGTCACCATCTGCGTGGGGGCGCCCGCTCCGGAATTGCCCAACACGTCGAAGGCGTGCACCATTCCGATGATGGTGCCCAGCAACCCCATCAAAGGCGCGAGCGTCACAGCCGTATCCAACACCCACACATGCTTATCGATTTTCGGCAACTGCCACATGATGGATTCCTCGATATGGCGATCGATGGTTTCCGCATTCTCGCCGCGAGAGGCGAGCGCCGACGAAATCAGGGAACGTTGCAGGGAGCCCTCGTAGTGCGCAGCGAGCTTCTCGAGTTTCTCAACGTCTTGATATCCGACCAGTTGCAGGTCGTGCTCCATCGCCAGACCCGACTTCAATACACGATGAAAGAAGTAAGCACGTTCGATGATGACCGCCAGCGTGACCAACAGCACCAACGCCATCAGCGGCAACAACCCGCCGGACATTACGCTCAAGTGGATGAGTTTTTCAACCATGGAAATTCCTGAAGATACGGTTCGTCTAAAACGGCGGTAAATAAGGCATGCCATAGCGCTCGACGATGCGCCGGATCTCACCGGACTTGTGCATCTCGGACAATGCGGCATTGATGAATTGCATGAGTTCGACTTCCTTTTCTTTCACTCCCCAAGCACTGTTCCAGCGCATCTCCGGGATGGGCATATAACCCTTCACCATTTCGAACTCCGCTTCGGGATGCTCAAGCCGTGCTCTGGAAACCGCGCCAGACCAGATCATCGCCGCATTCACGTGACCTTTGAGAAGCGCTTCAATGACCAGGTGACTCTGGTAGAAACCTTCATAATCGAAACCGTTTTCTTGAACGTAGCGGTAGATCGGCGAATACACCGGCACGCCGATCTTAATGCCGCGCGCCTTGATATCGTCCAACGTCTTGGCGCCGCTGGCGGGACCTTGCGTGACCAACACAAAACCCGAACTCATGTAAGACGTCGAGAACAGCATGGCGTGGCGCGTCAGGTGCTGATCTTCGCCGGTGATGGTCAAGCCCACGAACACGTCGCACACGCCACGATCGATGGTGGCATGAAATGCCGGGCCCTGACCAAACCGAGTTCCCGTATTCGCCCAGCTTATGCTCAACTGCCAGTCGTGTTTTTTAGCGATGGCTTGCATGATCTCGATATCGATGCCCGGCGGCTGATTCTTGCGCGCCGTACGCGAGAACGGCCAGAACCAACCATCGGCGCATACCAGGATGCGCCCCATTTTCTGGGTGCGGGTCATCGCGTCCACTTCCTTCAACTCATCGGGGATGGGCGGAAAGTCACGATAGCCCGATTGATAGAACTCATCGGAAAGCGGATCGAATACCTCTGGTTTTTTGTACCCCATGCGCGGCTTGCGGTTCTTGCCGTACACATACTCGGGCTGCAATTCGATGAGGTCTTGTGCTTGCCCTGGCGTGGCAAAACCACTCACCGCTACCCACAGTAGCACCCCCGCGAAAACTCGAATCATGAACTAGCGAGGCTTTCCGCGTGCGTGAGTGTTTGATCCCAGACCTCGGGAACGCAGTCCTCCTGATCGCTTCTCGATGCTATGCTGGTACAACATGCCGACCGGTTGTGTCGGAGGCACTAGGTGCTGCTTCCCACGACCGATCAAATCGGCTCGGCCCATGCGGCGCAGTGCGTCGCGCAAAATCGGCCAATTCTCCGGATCGTGATAGCGCAAGAAAGCCTTGTGCAAACGCCGCGCGCGCCCGCCCTTCACGATCGCCACCTCCTCGCTGTCCGAGGTGACTTTGCGCAGCGGATTCTTGCCCGAGCGCCACATGGCCGTAGCCAGCGCCATGGGGGTGGGAAGAAAAGTCTGCACTTGATCGGGGCGGAATTTATTCTGCTTCAACCACAGCGCAAGGTTCAGCATGTCTTCATCGCTGGTGCCCGGATGCCCAGCGATAAAGTAAGGGATGAGGTATTGCTCCTTGCCCGCTTCCTGGGAGAATTTCTCGAACATCTCCTTGAATTTCTCGTAGGCGCCGATGCCAGGCTTCATCATCTTCGACAACGGTCCGGACTCCGTGTGTTCAGGCGCGATCTTCAGATAACCGCCGACGTGATGCGTGACCAATTCCTTCACGTATTCCGGAGAACGCACCGCCAAGTCGTAGCGCAGCCCCGACCCGATGGTGATTTTCTTCACCCCGGGTAACGCGCGCGCCTTGCGATACAGCGAAATCAGCGGCGCGTGATCGGTATTCAAATTCTCGCAGATGCCCGGATAAACACAGGACAAGCGCCGACAGGAGGATTCGATCTTGGGATCTTTGCACGCCATGCGATACATGTTGGCGGTGGGGCCGCCCAAGTCGGAAATCACGCCGGTGAATCCTGGCGTCTTGTCGCGAATCTCCTCGATCTCACGCAGGATGGAAGCCTCCGAGCGGCTTTGAATGATGCGCCCTTCGTGTTCCGTGATGGAGCAAAAGGTACAACCTCCGAAGCAACCGCGCATGATGTTGACGGAGAATCGAATCATCTCCCACGCCGGAACCTTCGCATTGCCGTAGCTCGGATGCGCCCGTCGCGCGTAGGGTAGTCCGTAGACGCCGTCCATCTCCGCGGTGGTGAGCGGTATGGGCGGCGGGTTCAGCCACACATCGCGCTCGCCGTGTCCCTGCACCAGGGCACGCGCATTACCGGGATTGGATTCGAGATGAAACACGCGCGAGGTATGCGCATACAGAACAGGATCGTCTCGTACCTGCTCGTACGATGGCAGACGCACCACCTGTTTCGCGCGCTCCGCCTTTCTCGTGGCCAACCTCTCCCCTCTTGGCACGATCCGGATTGGCACCGCCGCCGCGCTCCCCTGCTCTTTAGAAGGTGAGGCTTGGGGCGAGGGTTCTTTGCCAAGTCCCGTGCCTTCCATCGCATACGGATCCCCATGCGGCTCGATCCGGCCGGGCCGATCCAGTTGGGTGGAATCCACCTCGGCCCAGTCCTGCGCGGGCCGCCAATCTCGCGGCGCCACGAACGCTGTGCCACGCACATCGCGGATATCCCGCGCGCGTTCGCCCTTGGCGATGCGGTGGGCCACCTCCACCAACGCGCGCTCGGCGTTGCCAAAGATCAACAGATCCGCCTTGGAATCCGTCAGCGCCGAGCGTCGCACCTTATCGGACCAGTAATCGTAGTGCGCAATGCGGCGCAGACTGGCTTCGATGCTGCCGATGATGACGTTAGTCTCCGGATAAGCTTCCCGGCAGCGCTGGGCATATACGTTCACCGCATAGTCGGGACGCTTGTTGGGGGCGGCGTGAGGGGTGTAGGCGTCATCGGAGCGAATCCTGCGATCGGAGGTGTAGCGGTTGACCATGGAGTCCATGTTGCCCGCCGTCACCCCGAAGAACAGGTTGGGCTTGCCCAGGGCCCGGAACGGGTCCACCGAGCGCCAGTCGGGCTGGGAAATGATGCCGACCCGGAATCCTTGCGCTTCCAGCAGCCTGCCCACCAGCGCCATGCCGAAGCTTGGATGATCGAGGTAGGCGTCTCCGGTCACCACGATCACATCGCAGGAATCCCAGCCAAGATTGTCCATTTCCTCCCTGCTCATAGGAAGAATGGGGGCGATTCCAAAGCGCTGCGCCCAGTGCTTCCGATAGGAGAACAGGGCGCGCGCAGCGCCGGTAGACAAAGATGCTTCCACAGAGGGTACCAGCAGGATCGGGGGCGCGAAGTATAGCGCTCATGCCCGCATGGCGTCGGTTATTCATCGATCAAGGCCCGCATACAACCCGAAACACCCGCTACGAAACAATGAATTGGGAATGCCACGACGTCGTTCAGCTTGCGTTCAGGGACGCCTGCGTAATCTCTCACTCAACCCAGGAAGAACTGGGTCAACTCGCAAAGGAGCCCAGCATGAACAGCAAACTACTTTCCCTCGCCATTGGCGCGACCCTTTCACTTACCAGTGCTTTCGCGCTGGCGGATCACTCCCGGCACGGCGACGGCAACCGCGACCGCGACGAATGGCGCTCCAATCAGCATGAGCGCAACGAGTCCCGAGAGCGCCGCCACGGCGGATCAAGACATTGGGCACCGGCGGAAGAACCGCATCACTTCCGTCACCTGACACCGCGCTGGCAGCAGGATTGGCAACATCAGCACCGGCATGATCGTTGGTGCGGTCACGAGGTCCCGATACACCGGGCCCCGCACGGGGCCAGCCATAACTACGGCCACTTCGGCGGTTTCAATCACGGTGGCATCACATTCATTCTGCGTAGCGATTTGGACTAACACTCGAAACATCTGAACTAGGGAAGGACACCTCATGAACACCAAACTCACCACCTTGGCCGCCGCGCTTACCGTGATGGCCCCCTCGGCCTTCGCCAACCACGGATTCGAGGACTATGCTCGCGTGAAGGACGTCACACCGGAGTACGAGAAGGTCAATATCCCCCGCAAAGAGTGCTTTTCCGACTATGTGCCCGAACATCGCCACCCACGCGGCTCTGTGGCCGGACCCCTGATCGGGGGCGTCGCGGGCGGCATCATCGGCGCCCAAGTCGGCCGGGGCAACGGCCGGGTGGCGGCCTCCGCTGTCGGGGCGGCTATCGGAGCCCTGGTGGGCGACCGTATGCAAGCCAATGATCGCGGGGACGAATACTACGAACGTGAAGTGCGCCGCTGCCGCATGGTGGACTATTGGGAAAACAAGATCGCCGGCTATCGCGTCGTCTACGAGTACCAAGGGCGCACGTACAATGCAGTGCTTCCCTACGATCCGGGCGCGAAATTGCCCATCAAGGTCAGCGTGGAACCCGTGTCTTCACGCACGGACCGGCGCGCAAGAGAGGGTCACGACGAGCCATACAACCGTAACGACCGCTACGAACGCGACGAGTAATATCGTGTTGCCGTATTCAGTAAACAAGGAAATTCGCCTTCATGATCCGCAAGCCGTATCTTCGACTCGCTCTCGTCTTAGCCATCGCCGAACTGACCGCCGCGTCAACCTCGGCGATGGCGGAGCGGGCGCGCGATCGGTTGCGCGAGGTCATGCCCCACCACTACGCGCCCGAGATTTCGGCCGATCGCCGCATCAGCCTCGCCGAAGCCATCGCGACGGTTCAGCAGCAAACCGGAGGGCGTGTACTGGATGCACGCGATATGGGTGATCGATATCGCCTCAAAGTCCTGCGTGATGGGGAAGTACGCATCATTCTGGTCGATCCGCATTCCGGGCGCATCCACCAGCGCTAAACGGATTCAGACATGCGAGTACTCGTGGTCGAAGACGAGCAGCAACTGCGCGTCCAGTTGTGTGCCACGCTGCGTGAGCAAGGCTATACCGTGGATGCCACCGGCGAAGGCAAGGAAGGGTTGTTCTTCGCCACCGAGTATCCCGTCGATGCCGCGGTGGTCGATTTGGGCCTGCCCGGCATGTCGGGACTGGACATCATTCGCCGCCTGCGGGGCAAGGGCAACCGGCTGCCCATCCTGATCCTCACCGCGCGTGGCCGCTGGCAGGATAAAGTCGAGGGACTTGAAGCCGGCGCCGATGACTATCTCACCAAACCCTTCCAAGTGGAGGAACTGCTTGCGCGCCTGAAAGCTTTGTTGAGACGCGCCGCGGCCGTCGCGCAAGAAGTCATGCGCTGCGGTCCTATCGTGATCAACATGAGTGAGCAGAAAGTGGAACTCAACGGCAGCGCCATCGATCTGACCTCCTATGAATATCGTGTCCTGGAACACCTGATTCGCGAACGCCGCCGCGTCGTCTCCAAGGACGAACTCGCCGCCCACCTCTATCCGCATGAGGCGGAGCGCGACAGCAACGTCATCGAGGTATTGATCGGCCGCCTGCGCCGCAAGCTCGATCCCGCTGGCGATGTGCAGCCGCTCGAAACTTTGCGGGGACGGGGGTATCGGTTTGCTTTGACGGAGGAGTAGTCGCGCCTTTGTGTTACCTTCGTGCGCCGTCGTACTCCTTCGTACTCCTTCGTGCTGAAAACGCTTAGGTTTCCCTCCATAACGAAATGAACCCATGCGCTCCCTAAGCACTCGCGTCGCCCTAAGCGCCGGCGTCGTGCTCGCCGTTTTTATAGTGCTCTCAGCCCTGGCCCTCGAAAGAGCCTTTCGCGAGAGCGCGCGCGCAGCGCGGCAAGAGCGATTGCTGGCGCAAGTGTATCTCGTCATGGCAGCAACGGAAGTGGACGCCAACGGGCACATCACCTTGGGCAGCGGCGCGCTGGAACCGCGCTTGGATTTACCGGCCTCTGGACTATACGCCGCCATCCTCAATGGCAAGGGCGAAGTCATCTGGAAATCGCGTTCACATCTTTCCGTCAGCACGCCTGCTCATTCGCCGCTGAAAGCAGGCGATCAACGCTTCGAGGAGCGCACCGAACACGGAGCACGCTTTCTCATGCAAGGTTACGGCATCAGCTGGAGGGTGGGCGACGTGAGCCGTCCCTTCACTTTTTCCGTCGCCGAGCACGCCGGTCCCCTCGAGGAACAACTGCGCGCCTATCGTCGCAGTCTGTGGGGATGGCTGGGCGCGATGGCCGTCTTATTGCTCGCCGGGCAGTGGATGGTGCTGCGCTGGGGGTTGGGGCCGTTGCGCAAGGTGGCGCAGGAAATCAAGCTGCTGCAAGAAGGTGGAAAAGACAAGCTCGAAGGCAACTACCCCAGCGAGCTCACCCTACTCACGGAAAACCTCAACACCTTACTCACCCGCGAGCGCGCGCAACAAAAGCGCTACCGAGATGCCCTTGCCGACCTTGCTCATAGCCTGAAAACACCACTGGCACTCATTCGCGGCGCGTCGCAAACGCCCGACGGAAATCTTCAGGAAACGCTCGATGAGCAGGTGGAGCGCATGGACAAAATCGTGAGCTATCACCTGCAACGCGCCGCCACGTCCGGGAAGGGCGGACTCGCGGCACCGGTCGCACTGCGCCCATTGGCGGAGCGCACCGTGCGCGCGCTGGCGAAAGTCTACGCCGACAAGAGCATCCAGACTGCCATCGAAATCGACGAGGGCATTCGATTTCGCGGTGACGAAGGCGATCTCACGGAAATACTGGGCAATGTCCTCGATAACGCCTTCAAATGGTGTCGCACAAGAGTCGATCTTTCCGCGCGCATTGCCGATGGACAACTTACGCTGAAGATCGAAGACGATGGGCCCGGCATTCCCGAATCGCAAGCCCGCCACATCTTGCAACGAGGCGTGCGTCTGGACCAGGACACGCCTGGGCAAGGCATCGGCCTCGCCGTCACATCAGAAATCGTCGAGGCCTACTCCGGTTCCCTGTCCATCGGACCAGGCACCTTGGGCGGCGCGATGATTACGTTGACGTTACCGGGACTTCGTCAGGAATAAGAACGAGGCGGAACTATTGATGCGCGATGGTCCCCATTAACGCCTCGCGGAATCGCCCGCGCAGATAAGGCCCGTCACGCGGAGGTAACGCCGCGGGGTTGGGTTCTGTGGAAATCTTGATGCAGGTGAATGTCGGCCCTTGCGCGCAATAAAACTGAGCGGCCACGCCCTCCAACTCTTGCATCGTGCGCACCATGGTCGCCCCCCGAAAGCCGGCAGCACTGGCAATCCCGACCAGATCGACACCGCGTCCGGTATGCGTCACTTGCATGCCCGTCTCGGCATAGAACTCGTTATCCAGAACGATGATGGACAGATTGCCCGGTCGATCCACCGCGATGGTGGCCAGCGCCCCCAATCCCATCAACATCTCGCCATCGCCGGTGATCACCAACACACTTTTGGTGGGCTGCGCCCGCGCCACGCCCAGCCCCACCATGGCCGCGCCACCCATGGCGCCCCAGAGGTAGAAGTTGCGAGGCGAATCGCCTGCAGCCATCACATCGAAGCTCGGATTGCCGAGCCCCGTCACCGCCATCGCATCGCCGCGGTCCCGCAGAATGCGCGCCACGACCGCGCGTCGATTAAGTTTTTCCGTCATGTCTTCTCTCACTTCAGAAAGTTCTTGGTACCCACCACACGCTGACCGATCAACACCGCGATCACGCGCGAGCTGTTGAAGGCCAGTGCCACCGCCGCGCGGACCGTCTCTTGGATCTGAGCCGCGTCATCGCATCGGTACACGTGCACACCGGCGGCTTCCAACACGGTTTGCGTGGCCTTACCCATGGGTACCTGTTGGGGATTGAACTCGCCCCACTCCCCACGCATGGTGACGATCGTGAGTAGGGGAATGCGGTATTCGTGCTGCATCGAAATCATGTTGATGCAGTTACCCACCCCGCTGGATTGCATGAGCAGCACGCCGCGCTGACCGCCGATCCAGCCGCCGGCGAGCATCGCGACACCCTCCTCCTCGGTGGTGAGCGACACCGCGTGCATACTTGCTTCGGTTTCGCACATGCGGATGAGTTGGCTATGACCCGCGTCGGGCACATAAGCGACTTGCTTTACCTGTGCGGACTTGAGTTCCTGGAAAATATGTTCAGGCCAATTGATCGTCATACTATCGCCACCCTTCGTGTTGATTCATTTTGGTGTTCCCTACGACTCGCAATCCCACCCTACCCTACGCTTCTCCCCCCACCGCGCCGGGCCGCCACTTCAGCAGTCGGTGTTCCGCCACCGTCACAATTTTATCGAGCACCAAGGCGCACAAGGTGAGCACCACGACCCCCGCCAGCACGGTGTTGATATCGAATACCCCCTCCGCCTGCATAATAAGGTAGCCAATGCCGCGCGCGGACCCGAGGTACTCACCCACCACCGCCCCCACGAACGCCATCCCAACCGAGGCGTGCAAACTCGAAAACACCCACGCCGTCGCGCTCGGCAAATATACATGGCGCAACAGCTGCCGCTTGCTGGCGCCGAGCATGCGCGCATTGGCCACCACGATGGGATTCACGTCGCGCACACCGTTGTACACGCTGAAGAACACGATAAAGAAAACGATGGTAACGCCCAGTAACACCTTCGACCAGATGCCCAGCCCGAACCATACCGCGAAGATGGGGGCGAGAATGACCCGTGGCATGGCGTTGATCGCCTTGATATAGGGATCGCACAGCGCGGAAGCGAAGGGGTTCAGCGCAAGCCAAAGACCCACGCTCAATCCCAACACCGTCCCGATGACGAAGGCGAGCAAGGTCTCCAGCAACGTGACACCGAGGTGAGGATAGATCTTGCCGCTGACGAACCAATCGACCATGCGTTGTCCCACATCCAGCGGTTTGCCGAAGAAGAAGGGCGGCATGATCTCGTAGGTCGTCAGCACATGCCAAATCAGAATAATCACGACAAACAACCCGATCTGACTCCCCCGCAGTAGCATCGAATTCGAGTTCATGAGCGTTGCCCCAGATAGGCTTTCACCACCTGATCGCGCAGGCAGCCCCAGATCTCGCCGTAGAGTTTGATGAATTGCGCGTCAAGACGAATCTCCGCCACATCGCGGGGCCGCGCGAGGTCCACCTTGAACTCGCCGACGAAGCGCGACGCCGGGCCTGCCGACAATACCACCACACGATCAGCCAACGCGATCGCCTCCTCCAAATCGTGCGTGACGAACAGCACCGACTTGCGGTCCTGCGACCACAACGACAACAGTTCGTTTTCCATCAGCGCGCGTGTCTGCACATCCAGCGCACTGAAGGGCTCGTCCATCAGCAGGATTTTCGGATCGCGAATCAGCACTTGCGCCAACGCCACGCGCTTGCGCATACCGCCGGAAAGCTCGTGGGGATACTTCTCCATGTGCCCTGCAAGCCCCACGCGTCGCAACCAGTCCCTGGCAAGCTCGTCCACCTGCGCTTGCGCCACCCCGCGAAACTCCAGGCCGGAGGCAACGTTGGACAGCGCACTGCGCCAAGGAAACAGCGCATCACCCTGGAACATGTACCCGGCTTCGCGATTCAGCCCGCGCAGCGGGGTACCACTCACGCTGACCGATCCTTTATCCGCCGCGATGAGTCCGGCCGCGACGTTGAGCAAAGTGGATTTTCCGCACCCGGTGGGACCGACCAGACACACGAACTCCCCAGGGGCGATCGATAGCGTTACGTCGGCAATGGCAGTGTACGCACTGCCGTCGTTGCCGCGAGCGGGGAAACTACAGGTAACGTCTTCCAGTGCTAGAGCGGACATGCTCGGCACTACCGATATTTGGCCAGCGCACGCCGCGCGAAGCTGTTGTCGAAAGTTTGCTGCAGAAAGAGTACGGGCGCTCGGCGCACGGCTTGATTGGTCGATTGCAGAACCTTGTAGGCCTGATCTACGCCCTTCTGAGGAATCAATCCATCCTTGGAATAGGTAGGCTTCAAGCGCTTGAGGGCTGACAAATAAAGCGCAGGATCGCCAAGTGAATACTCGGGCGGCACCGCCCTCACAACTTCTTCCGGCGTCGCTTTGCTCAGCCACAACAGCGCCCGTACCATGGCGTTGGCCAAGGCTTGCACGGTGTTCGGATACTTCCTGATGAATTCCTGCTTGGTGTAAAGCGTTCCCGCCGGAATAGAGCCGCCGAAGACTTTGAAGGTACCTTGATCGGTCACTGTCTCGTGCACGATGGTGATGAGACCTTGCTGTTCCAGAAGCGTCATGGCAGGTTCGACATTGCAGATGGCATCCAGATCTCCGCCTCGAATAGCGGCGATTGCGGTGGCACCGGTCCCCACGCCAACCGGTACGATGTCATCAGGGGTGAGGCCCGCGCCCGCCAGAAGGTGATTGATGATCATGTGAGTGCCCGAACCGGGAGCCGTCACGCCCACGCGCATTCCTTTCAGAGCGCGCGGCGATCGGTA
>JANNFC010000043.1:0-2141 GCA_031379405.1 Betaproteobacteria bacterium
CGCACGCGTCGCGCCAACCCACCCCGCTGCTGATCGTGCGCGTTAGGCTTCACGGGCTGATGGCGTGATTTGCAGCCAAGTCTTGAAGTTGCTGTCGTTGGTTGCAGTGTCGTCGTGGACTCCTGCGGTTGTACCTGCGGCGAGCCAGCACGCGGGGCCGATCAGCTGGGGCGAGATCACAATTGGAATGACTCTCAAAGAAGCAGATGCGCTTCGTACCGATGACCACGTGGACGAATGCGGGTACGTGTCTGCTCATCTCTGCTTGGTGCGCTCCGACATCGCGTTCGGACGAAAAGCTGATGTTGTTGCCCGGGTAGATGATGGCTCCGGCAGAATCTCAGCGATTACTGTCAGTATCACCGAGTTCAGTCGAAAGAGAGGGTACCCATGCGCGCTGGTTGCGGGCCAGGTATTCGAGCATCTACAACACGCCTACGGAGAGCCAGCGTGCGACTCCAAGTATTCAATTCTGACTCATTGCTCCTGGAACTTCGCCAACGGCAGCCAGTTAGACTACCTCTCGATGTGCTTCACGCACGATCCCACGGTTGGAAAGGTACAGGTCACTTTTGGGGGCGCCAAGCCAGGTATGTAAGCGTGAAGCCTAACCTGCGTGTGGACGCGACGGTCCGGCCGGGCACGGCGCTTGCCAAACTCGCAAGTTCCGCGTCCGTCCAGACCGCGCGTTACACGCGGCGTTAGGCCGCAGAGGAACAGGGTGCAACAACCTGATCTGAATGACCGGCAAGCGGTTCGCGCGTTTCCGGTATCGATCGCTTACGCTACCCTCGCGAGTGTCTTCTTCACGATCAACTTGCTCGTTGTATGGGGCGGATATTGGCTGATGAGCGCCCAATGGCCGAGTTCGCTCAAGCTATGGCTGTGTTCGGCGCTCAGCACGGCTGGCATCGCATTCATCATCGTCGCGTTGAGGGCACGGCGGGGCAATGCCAATTCGCGACATGATCCTCAAGAGGCTGGTGTCATCGGCTTGTCTCACACGCTTGGCATTCTCGCCCTGCTGTTCACGGAGAGCATCTTCGTCACGTGGGTGATCTGGGGGCCGGGTTGAGTGCGAGGACATTGAGTCTGCGGCCTAACACGCGCGTACGTTGACGGTCCATCCGGTCACGTCCGTTGCTTGCGCAACGGCCGCGCCCGGCCGGCCCGCAACTTACGCCCACCGTTATGCGTTCAGGGATGTCCCTCACTGTCAACACGACGATCACGTACCCCTTGGAATCAAGCCTGACGGCGGGTAGCATCTCCGGGTGCAACTGCGTTTCCATACTGACCCTGAGACCGGGCGCGCTCACGTCGAACGCCATGGGATCGACGAGGCCGAAGTCGAGGATGTCCTCTCGAGGCCTTTCGAGGATCGTCCCGGTCGCGGAGGGTCGAGGGTGGCTGTGGGGCAGACCCGCGAGGGGCGGTATCTGCGGGTGGTTTACGTTTCAGATCCCTTTCCAGGTTCGCTTTTTGTGATCACGGCGTACGAATTGGGGCCGAAGGCCTTGCGTGCGTTGAAACGACGGCGTAAAAAGAAGACATGAGTGATTCGAAGTTTCCTCCGGGCTGGGACGAACAACGCGTGCGCCGCGTTTTGGAGCACTACGAGGCGCAGTCTGACGAAGAGGCCGTCGCCGAAGACGAAGCGGCCTTCGAATCCACCGACCATACTGCGATGGAAGTTCCCGTTGACCTCGTGCCTGCTGTTCGGGAACTCATCGCCAAACGTCGGGCCGGCTGAATTCGGCACCGGCGGCCTGACGCATAACAACGCCGTGCAGCGGACGGATTCACGTGTCATGGCCCTTGCGAAAATGCGCAAGGGCCACGCATCGCGGCGAGTTGGAAGCAAACTGGATTCGCGTCAAGGCGGGAGAATCGCTCGAGAGGATCGCCCCGCTCGATTGAGGAGGCCCACGTGAACGTACTTCCGACGGTTGTGAAAGCTGAGTATCGAGGCGACTTCAGGATTCGTCTCCTCTTCAACGACGGCGTTCACGGCACCGTCGATTTTTCCGACTGGCTGACAGGTCCAGTGTTTGAGCCCTTGAGGGACCACGCTTATTTCGCGCGTTTCTTAGTCGAAGGCGGCACGGTGACGTTGCCGAAAGGTGCCGATATTGACCCCG
>JANNFC010000106.1:0-4612 GCA_031379405.1 Betaproteobacteria bacterium
GGCAGCGTGCTGCACACGAAAGAACGTCAAGTCCGTGACACGACGTTGAGTCGCCCTAAGTCGCTAAATGCGCGGGATGAGGGTATCGCCGCGGGCGGTGTCCCCGTGATCGACCTGCGGACCATTACCAAGATCTATCCCGGACCAGGGGGTGGGTTCACTGCCTTGAGCAATATCGTTCTGCAATTTGCATCCGGCGAGTACGTCGCGATCGTCGGCAAGTCAGGAAGTGGCAAATCGACACTGCTCAATATGGTCACCGGGATCGATCACCCGAGTACCGGATCGGTGCTTATCAATGGTGTCGATGTGCATACGCTGGATGAGAGTGAGTTAGCCCGTTGGCGGCGGAAGAATGTCCAAATAGTATTCCAGTTCTTTCAACTGATCCCCACCCTTGCCGTACTTGAAAATTTGCTACTGGCAATGGATTTCGTTAACGTCATTCCCAGGAATGAACGACGGCATCGCGCCGAGATGTTGCTTACACCAGTGGGCATCGGCCAACAGGGTTACAAGTTGCCATCGGCCTGCTAATCAAAGCTTGCGGAGTTACTCACCAGCTTGGCTAGCATCGCTCCCACCGCCGTAACCCCTATCTTGATGCCGAACTTCGCCTCAATCAACGACGCAACCACTTGACGCGTCCACAGTCCGAAGTCCAAGCCGCATTGAAATGGATTGCGCCCGTTAATCCAGCGAAATACCTGCCGCTCCTGCGCCGGGGTGAGACTTCTGGGGCGTCCCGTACCACGTGTAGAGTGCAGTGCTTTCAAACCACGTTGCATTTATAAAGCGAAAACCAGACTTTCTCAGTTGATCGACATCGCGGCTTCGGGTGAGGACGTCGTGATTTGCCGCAACGGCAAGCCGTTAGTTCGTATCACCCGTCTTGAAAGTACCAAGCGAGGAATCAGGTTCGGCGTGCTCAAGGGTAAGGTGATAGTCGCCGACGATTTTGACGCACCGTTGCCGGACGAGGTATTGGCCAGTTTCGAGGGACGCTGATGCGCGTGCTGCTGGACACTCACACCTTTCTGTGGGCGGTGACTGGGAATCCAAGACTGAAGCCTGCCACACGCGGTGTTATCAAACTTCTCGTGTACTCGACGCTGGTGTTCGGCCACCCAAATAGTGTCTAATATCGCCCTGAGAACCCGAGTGGTTGCTGGGGGTGGGTTTCGAAGAGTATTGGACAAATCGAACGTAAGTGTTTGATATATAATTTTCGGCTGCCTGTTTTGGGAGCAGGATGTCGGAGGTTCGAATCCTCTCACCCCGACCGGGCTGTATTCCCTGAGGCTGTATCTGATGGTGATTCTGCCCGTAGCTCAACCGGATAGAGCATCAGCCTTCTAAGCTGAGGGTTACAGGTTCGATTCCTGTCGGGCAGGCCAGTGTCGCGTGCGAGTAACGAGTGGTGGCTATAGCTCAGTTGGTTAGAGCATCGGATTGTGATTCCGAGGGTCGTGGGTTCGAGTCCCATTAGCCACCCCATCTGTTCTTCCCATCTGTTCCTCCCCTCAGTTTTGCGCTTGTTTCCGAGTTATTCCCCCCAGCTTTCTTCCGGATTGTCGATGGCGTGTGTTGACCTGCCATCGAGGAGTCTTGCCGTTTGATTACATTACGCAAAGTGACCCTGAGACGGGGGGCGAAACTGTTATTTCGCGATACCGACCTTTCCATCTTTCCAGGGCACAAGGTGGGGCTCACGGGGGCCAACGGTTCCGGCAAAACATCCCTGTTTTTATTGTTGCGGGGTGACGTTCACGCTGATGCGGGGGGCGTCGATATCCCGCAGAGCTGGGTTATCGCACACGTGGCTCAGGAAACGCCGGCTTTGGAGACGGCGGCGATCGACTATGTGTTGGATGGCGACCAGGAGTTTCGCGGTCTCGAGACCAATATTGCCAACTCGCATGAGACCGATGAGAACATCGGTGACTTGCACGAACGTTTTCGGGCCATAGACGGCTATGGTGCTAGGGCGCGCGCCGCGCGCATCCTTTCCGGGCTCGGCTTCGAGAACGATCAGCTCGAGCAACCGGTACGCGCCTTTTCCGGCGGCTGGCGAATGCGCTTGAATCTGGCACAAGCACTCTTGTGCCGCTCGGACATGTTGCTACTGGACGAACCGACGAACCACCTCGACCTCGACGCCATCCTCTGGGTCGAACAGTGGCTTGCGGCCTATCAGGGCACGATGATCCTCATCTCCCATGATCGGGATTTCCTCGACAACACGGTGGGTTCGATCTGTCACATCGAAAACCAGACCATTCAACAGGTGCGTGGCAACTACTCCGCATTCGAACGCTGGCGCGCGGAGTACTTGTCGCAACAGCAAGCGGCCTATTCCAAGCAGCAGCGGCAAATAGCACACTTACAGAGTTTTGTTGACCGCTTTCGCGCGCAAGCTACCAAGGCCAAGCAAGCGCAAAGTCGACTCAAGGCCTTGGACCGTATGGAACTCATCGCGGCGGCGCATGTGGATTCGCCCTTTGACTTTCACTTTCGTGAAACCCCTTCGATGCCTGATGTGCTGTTGCGCGTGGAGGGCGCCAACGTCGGCTATGGCGATTTCGATGTGCTGCGCGATATTCAGCTTGTGCTGCGGCCCGGCGCTCGCATCGGGCTGCTGGGCAGAAACGGTGCCGGCAAGTCGACGTTGATCAAGTTCATTACGCGGGAGTTGGATCCACGCGGCGGGGATAGTTTTTGGCACGCGGCCTGTCGAGTGGGTTACTTCGCCCAGCACCAACTGGAGCAGTTGGATGCTGCCGATTCGGCGCTAACCCACCTATCGCGCTTGGATAAGGCGGCACGAGAACAAGATTTGCGGGATTTCCTCGGTGGGTTCGGTTTCCCCGGAACCATGGTGGATCAATCAATCGAATATTTCTCGGGAGGGGAGCGTGCCCGACTGGTGCTGGCGGCTATCGTGTGGCAACGCCCCAACCTGCTTCTTCTGGACGAGCCGACAAATCACCTGGATATCGAAATGCGCGAGGCGTTGGTCAGCGCATTGCAGGAATATGACGGCGTTCTGGTGCTTGTATCGCATGACCGTCATCTGTTGCGGACCACCTCTGACGAGTTCCTGTTGATCGCAAACGGCCGTGCCGAACCCTTTGCCGGTGATCTCGATGACTACCGCGAGTGGTTGGATGCGCAACGGCGAGAAATTGCCCAAGGCAATGGGAAGAGCACCCAAGTTGCGGATCGAAAAGCCCAGCGGCGTCTGGAGGCCCAGGCGCGCGATCAGCTCATGCAGCGCCGGCGCCCCTTGGTGCAGCGCCTGAAAGCGCTGGATCGGACGCTGCTAAAGTTGAGCGAACAGCGCCTTGCCATTGAAAAAAAGCTGGAGGAGCCCGATATTTACGATGCCAAAAGGCGGTTGGAGCTGCAAGACGTGTTGCGAGAACAAGCTAACATAGCCAAGCAATTGCAGAGTACCGAAGACGAATGGCTGGCGATCCATGTGGATTTAGAGGCCATTCCGGAGAATCCGTAGCGCCGAACGAAACTTGTTGCCAGCAGTTACCGACTAAGGCCGTGGCTGTTACTTAATTTACCGACCAGGAGTGAACCGTGTTCAAACGTATTGTGCTTTTCCTCCTAACCAACCTGGCCATCATGCTGGTCCTCAGTATCACGATGCGTGCGCTGGGCGTGGACCAGCTAGTGGCGCGGACAGGCGGCATGGGCGGGTTGCTTATCATGGCTGCATTCTTGGGCTTCGGCGGCTCGTTCATTTCCTTGGCTATTTCCAAATGGATGGCGAAGCGCTCCACCGGGGCGAAGGTCATCGAAACACCGAGTAATGCTGCCGAGAAGTGGCTGGTGGAAACCGTGCGGCGCCAGGCCCAGCAGGCCGGAATTGGCATGCCCGAAGTGGCCATCTTCGAGTCTCCCGACGTCAACGCCTTTGCCACCGGAATGAACCGCAACAAAGCGCTGGTGGCAGTCAGCTCGGGATTGCTCAGCAACATGACACGTGAGGAAGCTGAGGCGGTTCTGGGACACGAGGTGAGTCACGTCGCCAACGGTGACATGGTGACCCTGGCGTTGATCCAGGGCGTTGTCAACACTTTCGTTTTCTTCCTGGCCCGTGTCATTGGCACCATCGTCGACCGTGCCATTAGCAAAGGCGAGGGCCGGGGAATGGGCTACTGGGTCACCACCATCGTCGCTGAATTGGTGCTGGGCATTCTGGCCTCCATCATCGTCATGTGGTTTAGCCGGCAACGCGAATTCCGCGCGGACACGGGTGGTGCCAGCCTTTCCACCCGCGGAAACATGATTGCCGCCTTGCAGCGTCTGAAGTCTCTGCATGAACCGACGGCGATGCCAGCACAAATGCAAGCCTTCGGTATTTCCGGTGCCAGAAAATCTGCCCTGGGGCGCTTGCTGATGACGCACCCTCCTTTGGAAGAGCGTATCGCCGCGCTGCAAGCCGCAGGGTGATGCGGGAAGGTTTGGTTGCGCGGCGCAGTCATCCCCGCGCTCTTGGCGGGGGGGCAAACTTGGGGGGGTTTCCAATGGGGGCTATGTGTTTTTCACGTAGCCCCCTTTGGTCAATTGGATCAATTTGGTCAAGGGCGGGGTCAAT
>JANNFC010000115.1:0-1655 GCA_031379405.1 Betaproteobacteria bacterium
CCTGAAGGGACACCCCTCATGATACGCTCTCACCTCCTCGCTCTCGCCGTCGGCCTTTCAATGGTCGCCACCACTGCAATCCTTGAATCGCCTGTGGGCTTCGCCGCACAACCGGCTACCTATACGATCCCGGCAGCGCCGATCTACTACCGGACTGTCAAAATCGACGGGCTTGACGTTTTCTATCGCGAAGCTGGACCAAAGGACGGCCCCGTCGTCTTGCTCTTGCACGGGTTCCCCTCGTCGAGCCACATGTTCCGCGATCTCATCCCGCTACTGGCCGACAAGTACCGGGTTATCGCGCCGGATTACCCGGGCTTTGGCTATTCGAGCCAACCGACCCGTGAAGCCTTCAAATACACTTTCGATAACCTGTACGGCGTCGTCGACAAGTTCACCCACGCGGTGGGCGCCGAAAAGTTCACGGTGTATGTGCAGGATTATGGTTCGCCAATTGGCCTGCGCTTTGCGTTGAACCAGCCTGAACGCGTGACGGGGCTGATCGTCCAAAACGGCAACGCTTACGATGTTGGGCTCGCGCCGATCTGGGATCCGATCAAGGCCTACTGGGCGGAAAACACCCAGGAGCGCCGTGATGCTTTGCGGGACTTCGTCAAGGAACGCACGACCGTGTTCCAGTACAGCGAGGGTGTACCCGCCGAGCGGCGCAATCCAGACGCCTGGCAGCACGATCAGGCCGGTCTCGACCGCCCCGGCAACGATGAGATCCAGCTCGATCTGTTCGGTGACTATCGCAACAACGTGACGCTCTATCCCGCCTTCCAGGAGAGCTTCCGCAAGAACCAATTCCCTACGCTCATTGTCTGGGGCAAGAACGATCCGATCTTTACCACTCAAGGCGCCGAGGCCTTCAAGACGGACCTGCCGAAGGCTGAAGTACACTTGCTCGACGCGGGGCACTTTGCCCTCGAGACGAACGCCGGTGAGATCGCGGGCTACATCCGCGAGTTCCTCGCTCGGACGGTGAAGCCCCTCAAAGGCAAAAGTTAGGCCCAATTCCCTGGACCAGGCCAGCTGGCAAACTCTTCCCTGGCCTGGTCCCACCCGCCGAATTCCATTTCCCTCCTTGACCACACTGGAGCTCGAAAATGTGCACAGCCACGTCAATCTATCGACTTTCAAAGTCAGGAACTGCTTTCGCGTTAGAGCGTGGTCTGCTTTCGCCCACCGAGCTGGGACCATCCAGTGTCATCGTTCGCATCGAGGCGGTAAGTCTCAACTATCGGGATTTGGTGGTCCTGCAGAACGCGAGCGGCGACACACACGACGGTCTAATTCCATTGTCGGATGCCGCCGGGATTGTCGAAGCCGTGGGTCCCGACGTGACGTTTTGGAAGGTCGACGACCGCGTGTCGCCCATGTTTTTCGCCGACTGGCTTTCTGGCCCCTCCAAGTCTCGATATCTCAGTTCCGCATTGGGTGGCGGCCGTGTCGATGGAGTTTTGAGTGAACGGATCATTGCCGGCGAAAAGGCTCTCGTCGGAATTGCCGGTCATCTCAGCCTGGCGGAGGCGGCAACACTGCCTTGCGCTGGTGTCACTGCGTGGCACGCCCTGTTCACCCGGGGCAACCCACGTGTGGTAACAACTGACACGATCACCAAGCAAGCGGCACCCTGCCAAACCGGAGAAACC
>JANNFC010000120.1:0-2783 GCA_031379405.1 Betaproteobacteria bacterium
ATTGCGTTGCGAACGACGGGCCCCAGATCTGGAACAGCAGCAGGTGCGGCGTAACCATCGACCTGGGCGCAATTGAAAACGGCCGAGGCCCGAGCCACGCGGCGCTTGCCATCGTCGTCTGAGTTATCCGCCTCGGGCCCAGCGTCATACGCTTTGTAAAACACGATCGGTGTGGACTTCTCGCCCTTGCGGACTTGGCATCCAAGTTCGGCCCACTGCCGGTACGTGCCCCAAACGGGCTGACTGTAGCCCTGCTGTTCGGCGGAAACCCAGAGCACGACGGTGTTGATGCCGTTGTAGAGATTACGAGTGAATGCATTGGCCGGCATGAACAGCGGCGCACCGGCATCGCGATGCCAGGGCATAGCGGGTTTGCCGGGATTGGCTTCGATGGCCGCGATGATCGATTGCGTAACGTTGACATAGAGTGAAGGTTTATGCGTCATGGCTTTGTCCTTGAGACCCGGACCGCCCGATTGCGGTCTCGATGCCCCGGACAACGGCGCGGAGCCTCAGCGGCGCTGTCACAACCTCGCCCCCTTGCGACCCAACGGGCGCGCTGCTGCAGGGGCCAAAGTCCCGAAGCGAGCGGGTTTGAGCAGCGCCACGCTCCGCGCAACAACGGGCAGCTGAGAGACCGCAGACGTGGGATATTTAGGGACAACGTGGTAGTAAAGCCTGCGGCATTCGGTTTTGGTGCGCGTATTCTCATGTCCAATAATCGGCGCGTTTGTGATCCGATTGGGGGTCCCGCCGTTGGGTTCTGTTGTGCCACTCGCACGATAGAGCATGAAAGACGGTAAGGACGTCCAAGCCTACTACGGCGTCGCTAGCAATTTTAACGAGGGCAGCAGTTGCATGTCGATCCGCGTGCGAGCGACGGCATCGCGCAACATTTCATCGGGCAAATGCTCGTCGTACTTATCCCGGCGGAGCGGTTGGGCAAACGCAGCTAGCTCCGGTGCCGAAGGCGACTGCGCGACAATGGCTTGCAAGGCGTGCTCGAATTTCGACCGTTCGCAATTCTCAGCATGGAGTCCGGCGCTGTAAACATCGGTCTGGACGCCATGGCGCGCTAAAGCCAAGCGCAAAGTCTGCGTGGCAAAGGTTCCGCGCCAAAGGAAGAAATACACGTCGCTGCCGACATTCAAAAGCTGCCGGTGGTCGAGATTGAGCGCGCGGTAGGCTTCGCGACCTTCGTGTAGCAGCAGCTTGCCTTGAGTATCAAGAAAGACGCAAGGGGAATTATCTTGGTAGACCGCGCGCATTTCCTCGACCAGGCGGTCATGAAGCGGCACCCCCTCGCCAGCTGGAAAAATGGGAACGCGGCCTGCGGGAGCCGGCTTGACCATCACGACTTTGGCACGGTCGTCGACGCCCAGAACAATCCAGCGCCGGCCTGCAAAGGTGAGATAGTCCCCTTCCCTCAGCGGATTGAAGATGGGCACCGTTCCAAGCGAGCGTTGGTCAGTGACGATGCGGTATTCCTCGTCGCTCATGAACACGGCGTAAAAATCAAAGCGATCGGTGATGACTTCACCGGCACGCCCCAGCATCAGCATCGCGTCTGGAGATTGTTCAATCAGCGCGGCAGTGCTCATGGCGCGCAGTAACGCCGCGTAGTCCTGTTCTGTGACCATCGCGAAAGGTCCAGGGCCACACAAAAGACTAAAAAGGTCCCTTGCCCGTACGCCGCCACGTTCGCGGATCACAGCCAACGTCTGGTGCAACAAAGTGGAGAGATGCATGCCACGCCCGACACCCGGCTCAACCCATTTTTGCACCAGCAGGTTGACTGCCGCTACGGCCTGGACAATGTCGAGCCGCAGGCGTTCGAACAGGTCATTTTCGACCGGCCGGTCAGGCTCGCTCACATAAATACGAAGAATGGAGGGCTCGCCTTCGCGACGTCCGCTGCGCCCGACGCGCTGCCGAAGACCCGCAACCGAAGCTGGCGGCCCGATCTGTCCCACCGACTTGACCGTGCCAATGTCGATTCCAAGTTCAAGCGTAGTAGTGGCCACCGCCGTTGTTGGCAATTCCGCGTCTTTGAGCCTGGCCTCAAGGTCCTCGCGAAGTGATTTAGACAGGCTGCCGTGGTGCGGGAAAAACTCATTCGGGACGCGCATCGCTTCGCAGCTCTGGAGCAGCCCATCCGCGACGTTCTCGACGACTTGCCGCCGCGAGGCGAACACCAGGTTGTTTGACCCGCGCAGCACCTGATGAAGGTGCGCGACAATGGCGGTATGCGCGGATGGCAATTGTTGGTCCACCGGCTTGCGGCTTTCCCATTTGGGATCGGGATCGCGGTAGCCGCGGACCTGGAATTTCAGTTCAGGATGGCCGGTCGTGCTGGCAACCAGCTGTACGCTCTGCGGCTGCTGGGGGTTCATGAAGGCTTTTGCGCCTTCAAAATCGCCGATCGTCGCCGACAAGCCGACTTTGCGAAGTGGACGGCCAGCCTGGGCATCCAGCCGCTTCAAAATCGACGCCAGATGCACGCCGCGCTCGCCCGAGAGAAATGCGTGCAATTCATCGATGACGATGAAGCGCAAATCCTTGATCAAACGGCGAACATCGGGTCCGCGCCGCACCAGCAAGGACTCGAGCGACTCCGGCGTGATCAGCACAATCCCGCGCGGATTGACTTGCGCCTTGGCTTTTGCGGCTGCTGAGGCATCACCGTGCCATTTGACGACCGGCATCTCTAACCGCTCGCAAAGGTCTTCCAGCCTGCGGAACTGATCGTTGATAAGGGCCTTGAGCGGACTGATGTAGAGAAC
>JANNFC010000153.1:0-7652 GCA_031379405.1 Betaproteobacteria bacterium
CAGGCGGGCAGGGGCTGCCCAGGAGCGCGCCGATCACCGCGCCCAAGCCATCGGCCAACAGGATTTTGCGCAGGTTGTAGTTATCGCCCGCGGCCGACGCGCTCTCCACGTTGTTCATGGCTTCGGTGAAGTTGTAGATACCCAGCGGAATGGCAGTTGCCAATAGCGGTGCGACATCACCCAGACCGGTAAATACATCGCCCGAAGGGAAGGGTAGATGCAATCCGAATTGTTCCAGGGATTTGGCGACTTCGTCGGCTTTCATGTAGTCGCTCCAACCCAATGCCACGGCCAGCCAAGCGATGACCGAACCCACGATGACGGCCGCGAGCCCACCGGGAATTCCGCCGGGCAGACGAATATTGGCCGTCCATGCGATCAACACGATGGCGAAGCACACAAAGGCGATCCACGGTACTTCCCACATTTGAAATGCGGGCCGCATGGAGATGAAGGCAATGGAAATCCCGGCCAATGTGCCCAGCATGGCGGCGCGCGGCGTATGAGCGCGAATCCATGGGCCGACGAAAGCGCCGAGGAGGACGATGACACCGATGATGAAGCACCAGGCCAAGCCCGCGCGCCAAGCGAGCATGGCGTCTTTGGTGGTTAAGTAGGTGGGCAGCATCACCACGAATACCACGATGAACATATGGGGGACGCTCGGTCCGTAGGGCATGGCGGTGACATCGCTTCTGCCTTCCTTCTTGGCCAGTTGCCAGGCCATATAGGCGTAGAAGATATTGCCCAGCGGTAAGGCGATTCCCAACGCGGGCAGCACACGTCCGAATACGGTGTCGGCCGGGAGTTGCACCACATACAGACACAGCGTGGTCAGCACTATCACGTTCAACAGGACGTTCGTAAACAGCCCGAAAAAGCCGTTCCAATCTCCGGGCACCCACCACTTCGCTTGCATGTCTGCTGCTTGGTTTGCCATGCTTCTCTCCCCTCTGGTTGTGGCGCCCGGAATGGGCGCTCTTGTGAAACTCAGGCGCGTGTCAGCGCCTCAAGAAAGTGCTCCGAATCGCTCACCCAACCGAAGATACCGCCCTGTGCCTTGATCATGTTGAGGGCCGCTTCCTGAAACTCCGGAAAGTACGAGCCCACGCAATCCTCGAGCACCAGGCAGTCGTACCCTCGGTCGTTGGCTTCACGCACGCTGGTATTGACGCAAACCTCGGTGGTCACGCCGCACACGATCAGTTGTTGGATGCCGCGGTTGTGCAACATCGAATCGAGATCGGTGGCGTAGAAGGCGCCTTTACCCGGTTTGTCCACAACCGGTTCACCCGCGGCGGGTTTGAGTTCGTCGATGATGTCGTGTCCATATTCGCCGCGCACCAGAATGCGCCCCATGGGGCCCGCATCGCCGATGCCGTTTTTCAGTCGTCCTCGCAGCTTCTTGCTGCGGGGTAAGTCGCTAAGGTCTGCGCGGTGACCCTCGCGTGTATGAATGACTAACATGCCTTTCCGGCGAGCGGCGTCTAAGACTCGCGTGATGGGCGCGATGGCTTTGCGCAGCAAGGACACATCGTTGCCAAGCGCTTCACCAAAACCGCCCGGATCGACAAAATCGCGCTGCATGTCGATGACGATCAGTGCGCTGCTGCGTGATTCGAATTCGAACTCGTAGGGTTGTGCTTGGACTGTTGGCATGGCTTGCTCCTCCTAGCTCCTCTGCGTCAAATAGGGCCTCCAGCCGCCCAGATGAGTAATCTCTCTCGCGTTTGCTATCGCGTAGTGCTCGCACAAAAATCCGCGGACGCTTTCTCCATCCTCCAACTCAACTGTGCCGATACCCAGTGGCGATGGAATGCCATCCACAAAACCACCGAAAGCCGGTGCCGGTACTTCCCAAACCTCGAGGTCGATGGCGGCTCCCTCAGCCGAGCGCAGCATGCCGGGTCGAGGCGGCTTGAATGCCTCCAGGGCGAACAACCGATAGCACGGCGCTGTACGGGTCGCGCGCAGCAGGCGTGCGCCGCGCTCGGTCAATTCTCGGTTTAGCGCTAAGCCGGACATATGGGCGCCGCACACGGCCACGCGTATAGCGGTGTTTTTCTTAAGCGCGGCGGTTGTGGCTGGACGATTTATTTCCGTACCAGGCAGACTCAGACCCGTGGCGCCCATCGGCAGCGCCATGGCGCTTTGCAGGCGTTTGCCCAGCGCGCACAAAGTACCGTCATGGAACGCCGGTGCGACCAGCGTAATGCCGAAGGGTAATCCGTCCGCTCGAAAGCCCGCCGGCAGCGCCAGCGCCGACAGGTCCAGGAGGTTGACGTAATTGGTGTAATACCCGAGTCGGCTATTGAGCGTAATGGGATCGGCCTCGATCTCTTTATGCGTATAGATGGTGCCGGCGGTGGGCGTTACCAGAACGTCTACCTCCGCCCAGATCGATTCAGTGTCTCGCACGAGCGCCTGCAAACGATAGTAGGCTGCGAAGGCATCGGTGGCGAGAAGTTTAGCGCCTGCCTCGATGACACCACGCGTGACTGGCAACAAAGCCTCCGGCTTGCGTGCCAGCAATTCTCGAACGACCAGATAGCGCTCAGCCAGCCAAGGGCCTTCATACAGCAATCGGGCGGTTTCAAGAAACGGGCGATAGTCGATCTCCATGCGTGTTCCGCCAAGTGCCTGCAAGGTGTCGATGGCTTGCTCGAACAGTTTCCGGGACTCTCCGTCACCGAAGAATTCAAGATCGGTCGCGCGCGGCAGCGCGAATCGGAAGCTCCCGTCGAACTCGCTTTTGGCCTCCACGTTAGCGGCCTCCACGTTGGCGCGAGAGAACGGATCAGCGGGATCGAAACCTTGCGCTACCGCCAGCACCGATTCGGCATCGTCCACCGAAAGGGCAAATACGGACACGCAGTCCAACGAGCGGCAGGCCGGCACCACGCCACGGGTGGACAGCAATCCTTTGGTGGGTTTTAGCCCGACGATGTTGTTGAAGGCCGCCGGAACGCGTCCAGAGCCCGCCGTGTCGGTGCCAAGGGCGAAGGACACTAGCCCGGCGGCGACTGCAACCGACGATCCGGCACTCGATCCACCGGAGATGTAGCGGGCATCGAAGGCACTGCTGGGCGCCCCATAGGGTGAGCGCGTACCCACCAGTCCGGTGGCGAATTGATCCAGGTTGGTCTTGCCGATGGCGATGGCACCTGCGTCCAATAGGCGTTGCACCACCGCCGCACTCGCCTTCGGCGTGTAGGCATAGTCGGGGCAAGCGGCGGTGGTCGGGCGGCCCGCGAAATCGATATTGTCCTTGATGGCGAAGGGCACCCCGTACAGAGGAAGCTCAGCGGGATTGCGCCGCTCGATCTCCGCGGCGCGAGCCAGCAGTTGCGCGCGTGGTGTGAGGTCGATCCAAACCTTGTCATCGCCCCGGCGCGCGATGCGCTCGAGCACCGTTTCGACGATGTCGCTCGGTTTGAGGCGGCCGCATAGGTACTCGGCGCGCAGGCGGGTCAAATCGAAACTGTTGGCGGTGGAAGGCACGGGTTCTTCGGACCTCTGTTTGGCACGACACCGGAAGCGCCAGGGATGTGCTCATGGCGGATTTGGATAATAATGCCACGATCTTGCCTTCGCAGGCAAAACTAAACACCTTGGATTGGTTTGTGAGCCATCATGCCCAAGACGCAGCGCGTCATCCGTAACACCTATCGGGACTCCGTATCGCTGATGCAAGTGTCGGCGCGCATCGCATCGCTTGCGGGAATTCGCAAAGCCTCCGTGGTGATGGCTACCGAGGGCAACATCGCACTGCTAAGCCAAGCCAGGCTGATCGACGCCGGCGTCAGTGCCGCGCCCAGTGACCTGCTGGTGGTGATAGAGGGCGAAACGGACGACGCCCTCTCGGCCGCTCTGGCCGAGTGCGAGCAGGCACTGGTTGCCGGGTCTCCCAACGAGCAGCGATCCGGACAGATGCCCCCGCGTAGTATCCGGATGGGCATCGATGCCATGCCCGTCGCCAATCTCGCACTGGTGTCCACGCCCGGCGAGTACGCCGCAGCCGAAGCGCTCAAGGCATTGCGGCTGGGTCTGCATGTCATGCTATTCAGCGACAATGTGAGCATTGCCCACGAGTTGATGCTCAAGCGCGAGGCGGCGCCACGCGGCCTGCTGGTCATGGGTCCGGATTGCGGTACGGCGATCATCAACGGCGTACCGCTCGGATTTGCCAACGCAGTGCGACGCGGGTCCGTGGGTGTGGTCGGCGCATCGGGCACGGGGATGCAACAAGTGACTTGCCTGCTCGATCGCGCGGGCGTTGGCGTATCGCACGCGTTGGGTACGGGCGGACGCGATCTGCGTGAGGAAATCGGCGGTCTCAGCATGCTGCAAGCACTCGATGAACTCGCGGCTGATACACAGACACAGGTTGTCGTACTCGTGTCGAAGCCTCCCGCACCGGTGGTGGCCGCGCGCGTACTCGAGCGCGCTTGTAATCTGGGAAAACCGGTCGTCGCGTGCTTTCTGGGGGCAGCGACCGCGGAAGTCCAGCGGCGCAATGTGTGGGCGGCGGGCACGTTGGAGGAAGCAGCCCACATGGCGGCGGCGCTGGCGCAAGGTGAACAGCCCGCATCGCGACCGTCACCATTGCCCGAATTTGCGCGTGCTCGCTTCGCACCCGAGCAACGCTACGTACGTGCTTTGTATAGCGGCGGAACCTTCTGCTATGAAGCCTCGCTGCTGCTTGCACGCGAGCTGAGCGATGTCTATTCCAATACGCCCGTCGGGGGGGCTAAGGAGTTGCCCGATGTGTGGCATGGCAAGGCCCATACGCTAGTCGATCTGGGCGACGATGAGTTCACGCGTGGGCGGCCGCATCCCATGATTGATCATCGCCTGCGCAATGAGCGCATCTTACGCGAGGCGGCGGATTCGCAAGTCCGCGTGATCCTATTCGATATCGTGCTGGGCTACGGTGCGCATGCGGATCCGGCGGCGGAGATGTTGCCGGCCATTTCGGCAGCGCAAAAATGTGCACGAGAAAGCGGCAGACAAATCGGTCTGGTCGCCTTCGTCTGCGGAACGCAACAGGATTCGCAGGGATTGGCGAGACAGGAAGCGGCGCTGCGTGATGCTGGAGTCACCCTTGGCAGCAGCAATGCTCAGGCGGTGCGCATGGCCGCGAGGATCGCTAATGCATAGTCTGCTGCAAGATGAGCTTGGTGTCATCAACGTCGGCTTGAGTCGATTCGCCGATGCGATTTCTACGGCAGGGGGCAGGGTGTCACATGTGGATTGGACACCGCCCGCTCAGGGAGACGCTCACGCAGCCATGGCGCTCGCGCGCCTGACCAATCACCCCAAATTGGAAGAAGCCAATAGCAAGGCGATCGCTGCGTTTCTCGCTGCCGTTCCCATCCTGCGTGGAATCGGAACTGCGCGAGACGTCCTGCCGGGAATGGGTGAGCGCATGATTCTGCACGCCGGCCCGCCCATCGAGTGGCAGCACATGTGCGGACCGATGCAAGGCGCGATCGTTGGTGCGCTGCTGTATGAGGGATGGGCGCACGCTGCGCAATCCGCGCGCGCGCTGGCGGCAAGTGGCGAGATCGTATTCGATCCCTGCCATCATCACGCGGCGGTGGGGCCGATGGCGGGTGTCATCAGTCCGTCGATGCCGGTGTGGATTGTTGAGGATGCGAGCAGCGGACGCCGCGCCTACAGCAATCTCAACGAAGGATTAGGCCAAGCGCTTCGCTTCGGCGCCTATGGCGTGGAGGTCCTCGCACGGCTTGAGTGGATGCAGTCCACACTCGCGCCCGCGCTCGGCGCCGCGCTGACGCAGTTGGACGGGATCGAATTGAAACCGCTGATGGCGCAAGCGCTGCTGATGGGAGATGAGTTGCATAACCGCAATGCCGCCGCCAGCGGGCTGTTGTTGCGGCGGCTGGCAAGCGCGCTGGTGCGATCATCCTCCGTGGCCGACAAGGTGCCGGAGGTTCTGGATTTCATCGCGGGCAACGATCATTTCTTCCTCAACATTTCCATGGCGGCCTGCAAACTGATGCTCGATGCCGCGCATGGGATTGGGGGCTCGAGCATGGTTACGGCCATGGCGCGCAACGGCGTGGACTTCGGAATTCGGGTAAGCGGCCTGGGAGAGCGCTGGTTCACCGGCCCGGCAGGCGCCATCGATGGACTCTACTTCGCGGGCTATTCGGCCGCCGACGCCGCACGCGATTTGGGCGACAGTGCCATCACCGAAACAGCGGGACTGGGCGGATTTTCCATGGCGGCCGCGCCGGCCATCGCCAAGTTCGTCGGGGGCACTCCCGAGGATGCGACGGCGAACTCGCTGGCAATGGGACACATCAGCCTGAGCGAGTCCAACATCTTTCAACTGCCCGCATTGAATTTTCGTGGTGCGCCTTCGGGCATCGACATACGAAAGGTGGTGGACACCGGTATCGAGCCCGTGATCAACACCGGGATCGCCCACCGCGATGCGGGCGTTGGGCAAATCGGTGCCGGTCTCACGCGCGCACCGCTCGTTTGCTTCGTGCAGGCTGTGCTCACCCTTGAATGCGCAGTGGCAGCAAGTGCAGACCCGGCATGAGTACCAACCCTCCACTAGTCGTCGTCGCGGTCGGTGGAAACGCCCTGATTCGCGATGAGCAACATCGCAGCATCCCCGATCAATACGAAACCGCGCGCGCGACGGTGCGCCACATTATCGATATGATCGAGACCGGTCTGCGGGTGGTATTGACGCACGGCAGCGGACCGCAGATGGGCTTCATCCTGCGTCGCTCGGAGTTGGCCCTAAGCGAGGTATCCCCGATTCCGATGGACTACGCGGGCGCGGATTTGCAAGGCGCCATCGGCTACATGTTCGTCAAGGCCCTGCGCAACGAGTTACATCGTCGAGGGTTGGCGAAGAAAGCAGTGGCGGTGGTGACGCAAGTGCTGGTGGATCGCAACGACGCGGCGTTCCAGGATCCTACCAAACCCATCGGCTCGCCCATGGACGAGGCCACCGCCCGTCAGCGCTGCGTCAGCCTAGGCTGGCAGGTACGCGAGGACCCGGGGCGCGGATGGCGGCGGGTGGTGCCGTCACCGCTACCGATCGCGATTCTCGACTTGGAGGTGATCGCCCATCTGGTCGATGCGGGCTTCGTGGTGATCGCGTGCGGAGGCGGTGGAATTCCCGTCATTCAGGATGAACACGGTGAGACCCTCGGCGTGGAAGCCGTCATCGATAAGGACCTCACTTCAAGTCTGCTCGCCCGTGTCCTGAAAGCCGACCGACTCATTGTTGCGACCGGCGTTGAACGCGTCGCGCTGGATTTCGGCAAGCCAACACAACGTTGGCTCGACCGCCTGTCACTCGCCGACGCCAAGAGACTGCTTGCGCAGGGGCAGTTCGATCGCGGAAGCATGGGACCCAAGATCGAGGCGCTGATCGAGTTCGTTGAAGCTGTTGGCGGCGAAGGCATCATCACCGATCCACCTCATCTCAGCGCAGCCCTTGCGGGCAAAGCGGGCACGCGTGTAGTGCGCGATGACTGAATCAGCAAAGCCCCTGGGTAGTGAGAAACGCGGGCTAGTGAACGCGTATTCCCCGCGCTCTTGGCGCGGGGGCAAACTTCGGGGGATTCCAAAGGGGGCGAAAAGGGATCCGTACGTAGCCCCCT
>JANNFC010000225.1:0-1581 GCA_031379405.1 Betaproteobacteria bacterium
GTCCAGCATCAACAGCGTATCTTTGCCGATGGCGTCGCGGATGGCCGCGATGCGTTCGACCGCTTCGGACATGTCGGCCCAACAGCACTTGGCCTTTACCGCGCGGTAGCCGCGTTCCACGAACGACGCCATTTCGCTGGCGTAGCTTCGTTTCGCTTGGTGTCCAGTTCGGCGCCGAACACGTTTTCCAGGTTGACGACGCATGAGGTCGGGATCGCCTTTTCGCCGCCCGGTAGGCGGCGGAAATAGCGCAGGGAATCAAACTCGCACTCGTGGGCGATTTGGCTCGAATGAGTGCTGACCACCATGGTCACGACGCTCCCAGTGTCCACACGCCGCCCCTCTCAACATACCTCGTCACTCTGTGCTCTTCTTTATCCTCCTTCTTCAAATCCCGCTCTGTAAAGCGGAATAGCAGCGCAGGCCCGGAAATGCACCGCGTGTCGTGTATGTCTCCGGGCAGATATACCTGGACCTGTCCGGGGCGCACCAGCGTGGAATTCCTTTTTACGAGTTTCACGTTACCGTCCGCGTCCTCGATTCGGGCATAGGTTCCCATCTCGATTTCGCCTTGCTGGATCGCATAGATGACCCACCCTCTGCCGTGGTCATGGGGCGGCCTGTACAGCCCCGCAGGTTCCGTGTGCGCCAGCAGCATGAACCCGTGTGTCGGATCCCGGTACATTTCTTTGTAGGCCGGAGCTTCCCGGTGTAGTGCCGGCAACCACGCCTCCGTGGCCGGCGCTTTCAGGAGTTCCTCCAGATGGTGCCGACAACCAGCGACCACTTCGGAGCTAAGAGGTCCCCAAATCGGCGTGACTGCCTCAATAAACTTTTCCAGCGAATTCTTGGCCATGTTTTTCCTTTCAGTTCTGCGCGCACGTACCTGGTTCAATCGATAGCCCGAAGGATAGGCAACTTAGTCACACAGCGGAAGGCGCGCTATTTGCACTTTATCCGTGCGTCTGACGCCACATCGCGCCCAAATTGCGCTATGGTCGATGCATGTCGACACCCGATCTCAACTTGCTAGTCGTCCTGGATGTGTTGCTGATGGAAGGCAGCGTTGCGCGCGCAGCCCGACGGTTGCGGCTCAGTCCCTCGGCCATGAGCCGGGCGCTGGCGCGATTGCGTGAGACCACGGGCGATCCCTTGTTAGTCAGGGCTGGACGCGCTCTCGTTCCAACACCGCGGGCGCTCGAACTCCGCGAGCGGGTCAGTCAACTCGTGCAGGATTCACAAGCGGTTCTGCGCCCTGTCGCAAAGCTCAATCTCAAGCAACTCGATCTAACCTTTACGCTAAGGACCAGCGACGGCTTTGTGGAAAACTTCGGACCGGCTCTCGTGGCCCGCATCAGCGCGGAAGCACCCGGCGTGCGGCTGCGCTTCGTGCAGAAAGTGGACAAGGACAGAGCGCCACTACGCGACGGTGCAGTCGATCTGGAAACCGGCGTCATAGATGACACGACGGGTCCTGAGGTGCGTACTCGTGCGTTATTCCGGGACCGTTATATCGGCGTCGTGCGCATGGGACACCCGCTAAGCCGGGGCAAGATAACACCGTCCCGTTATGCCTCCGGC
>JANNFC010000277.1:0-9386 GCA_031379405.1 Betaproteobacteria bacterium
GGGATTACGATCAACACGGCGCACGTGGAGTACCAGACGGAGAAGCGGCATTACGCGCACGTGGACTGTCCTGGGCACGCGGACTATATCAAGAACATGATTACGGGGGCGGCGCAGATGGACGGAGCGATTCTGGTGGTATCGGCCGCGGACGGTCCGATGCCGCAGACGCGGGAGCACATTTTGTTGGCGCGCCAGGTGGGGGTGCCGTTCATTGTGGTGTTTTTGAACAAAGCGGACATGGTGGACGATGCGGAGTTGCTCGAGTTGGTGGAAGTGGAGGTGCGGGAGCTGCTGTCGAAGTACGAATTTCCGGGAGACGACACCCCGATCATCATTGGTTCGGCGCTGAAGGCGTTGGAGGGTGATAAGGGCGAGATGGGGGAGGGGGCGATTTTCAAGTTGGCGGCGGCGCTGGACAACTACATTCCGGAGCCCAAGCGGGCGTTGGATGGGGCGTTTTTGATGCCGGTAGAGGACGTGTTTTCGATCTCGGGTCGTGGGACGGTGGTGACGGGGCGGGTGGAGCGCGGGATCATCAAGGTGGGCGAGGAGTTGGAGATTGTTGGGCTGAAGGCGACGGTGAAGACGGTGTGCACGGGCGTGGAGATGTTCCGCAAGCTGCTCGATCAGGGGCAAGCGGGTGACAATGTGGGGATATTGCTGCGGGGCACGAAGCGTGAGGACGTGGAGCGTGGGCAGGTGTTGGCCAAGCCTGGGAGCATCACGCCGCACACGAAGTTTGCGGCGGAGATCTACGTACTGTCGAAGGAGGAAGGCGGGCGTCATACGCCGTTCTTCAATGGCTATCGGCCGCAGTTTTACTTCCGCACGACGGACGTGACGGGAAGCATTGAGTTGCCGCAGGGGACCGAGATGGTGATGCCTGGGGACAATATTTCGATCACGGTGCAGTTGATCCAGCCCATTGCGATGGAAGAGGGGCTGAGGTTTGCGATCCGAGAAGGTGGCCGCACGGTGGGTGCGGGTGTCGTAGCTAAAATTCTTGAGTAGTTGTCTGGAGCGCTAAATGGCGATGCAAAGCCAAAAAATCCGAATTCGCCTTAAGGCGTTCGACTACCGATTGATTGATCAATCGGCCATCGAGATCGTAGAAACCGCCAAGCGCACCGGTGCAGTGGTGCGCGGTCCCGTACCGTTACCTACGCGCATTCAACGCTTCGACATCTTGCGTTCACCGCACATCGATAAGGCATCCCGCGATCAAATGGAGATTCGTACCCATCTGCGTTTGATGGACATCATCGATCCGACGGACAAGACGGTCGATGCGCTGATGAAGCTGGATTTACCGGCGGGTGTGGACGTAGAAATTAAGTTGTAATGAGCCAAGAGTTACTCACGTAATTCGTAATTCTTGGCTAAGTTCGCAGTAGTGTAAGTTCGCAGTAGTGTAAATAAACGCCGACCCATTGCAGTCGGCCCCTTTGAAAGGGTAAGAAAATGAGTTTAGGTCTGCTGGGCCGCAAGGTCGGCATGACGCGGTTGTTTGGCGACGATGGGGATGCCGTTCCCGTGACCGTCGTCGATGTATCGAACAATCGCGTAAGCCAAGTAAAAACGCTCGAGAGCGACGGATATTCCGCCGTTCAGGTCGCCTACGGTAAGCGTCGTCCCATTCGCGTGACGAAGGCCATGGCCGGGCATTTCGCCAAGGCCGGTGTCGAAGCCGGATCTATCTTAAGAGAGTTTCGCATTTCCGCGGATCAGGCCTCCGAGATGAAGGCGGGTTCCGCTATCGGCGTAGACATCTTCAAGGAAGGCCAAATGGTCGACGTTGGCGGCCAAACCCAAGGTAAGGGCTTCGCCGGCGTGATTCGACGCCACCACTTCCGCTCTAATCGCGCCTCCCACGGTAATTCGGCTTCGCACAACACGCCAGGCTCCACCGGCCAGCGCCAGGATCCGGGTCGTGTGTTTCCGGGCAAGAAGATGCCGGGCCACCTGGGCGATGTCACCGTAACCACCCAGAATCTCAAGATCGTGCGTATCGATACTCAGCGACAGCTGCTGATGATCAAAGGTTCGCTCCCCGGTTCGCGCGGCGGTAACGTGGTCGTGACGCCCGCTGCACGTGGAGGCACATGATGGATCTGCAGATCATCGACGACCAAGGCCAGCCGGCCGCGACGCAAAACGCTTCGGACACGCTGTTCGCCCGCGAATACAACGAATCCCTGGTGCATCAGATCGTCACGGCCTACATGGCCAACGCCAGGCAAGGGACGCGGGCTCAGAAGGGCCGCAGCGACGTAAACAAATCCACCAAAAAGCCCTGGAGACAGAAAGGCACCGGCCGCGCTCGTGCTGGGCGCACTTCCAGCCCATTGTGGCGGGGCGGTGGTAAGACGTTCCCTAGCAGCCCGGAGGAGAATTTCTCGCACAAAGTCAATCGCAAGATGTACCGCGCAGGGGTGCAAACCATCCTGTCTCAGCTTGTGCGCGAGGGCCGCTTGTCTATCGTGGACAAGTTTGACGTGGGCGCCCCCAAGACCAAATCGCTGGTGCAAAAGCTCAAGGGAATGGGTCTGGGCAACGTGTTGATCATCACCGACTCCTTGGACGATAACCTGATTCTTTCCTCCCGCAACCTGGCCGATGTCCTGGTGCTCGAGGCCCACGAAGCCGATCCCGTCAGTTTCTTGCGCTACGACCGCACCCTGGTGACTCAAGGCGCGCTGGCCAAGATTGAGGAGCTGTACAAATGACCGCCATCAAGTTCAATCCCGAGCGGTTGATGCAAGTCATCATCGCGCCGCAAGTCTCCGAGAAGAGCACCTTCGTCGGCGAGAAACTCAACCAAGCCGTATTTCGCGTGATGGCCGATGCCACCAAGCCTGAAATCAAGGCGGCAGTGGAGCTGATGTTCAAGGTAGAAGTCAATGGCGTCGGAGTGGTCAACGTCAAGGGCAAACAGAAGCGTTTTGGCCGTTTCGAAGGTCGCCGCCGCAACTGGAAGAAAGCCTATATCAGCTTGAAGGCCGGACAAGAGATCAATTTCGCCGCAGGGGAGACCAAGTAATGGCACTCGTAAAAGTAAAGCCGACCTCTCCTGGGCGTCGCGCGGTCGTCAAAGTCGTCAATGCGCACCTCCACAAAGGCAAGCCTGTTGCCGCCTTGGTCGAGCGCAAGAGCAAAAACGCCGGCCGCAACAACATGGGCCACATCACCACTCGCCATCAGGGTGGTGGGCATCGGCAGCACTATCGTATCGTCGACTTCAAGCGTAACAAGGACGGTATCGTGGCCAAGGTAGAACACCTCGAATACGATCCGAACCGCAGCGCCCACTTGGCACTATTGTGTTATGCCGATGGCGAGCGGCGCTACATCATCGCTTGCAAGGGTTTGATGGTAGGCACTCAACTGGTCAGCGGATCGGAAGCGCCTATCAAGAATGGCAACACCCTGCCTCTACGCAACATCCCCGTGGGAAGCACGATCCACTGCATCGAGCTGCAGCCCGGAAAGGGCGCGCAGTTAGCGCGCGCCGCGGGAACTGGTGTGCAATTGCTTGCACGTGAAGGTGCTTACGCCCAGATCAGGATGCGTTCCGGCGAGATCCGCAAAGTGCACGTGGACTGCCGCGCAACGCTTGGCGAAGTCAGCAACGAAGAGAACAATCTGCGCTCCATCGGTAAAGCTGGCGCGCAACGTTGGCGCGGTATCCGACCCACAGTTCGCGGTGTGGCCATGAACCCGATCGATCACCCGCATGGTGGCGGTGAAGGTCGTACCGGAACCAAGCGCGATCCTGTCACGCCATGGGGCCAGTACACCAAGGGTTACAAGACACGAACTAACAAGCGTACGCGGAGCATGATCGTCCGCACGCGGCACTCAGCGTAAGGAATAGAGGCTATGGCACGCTCAGTAAAGAAAGGCCCCTTCGCCGACCATCACCTGATCGCGAAAGTGGAGAAAGCAAGGTCCACCAACGACAAGCGCCCGATTAAAACCTGGTCACGGCGTTCCACGGTGCTGCCCGATTTCGTCGGACTGACCATCGCGGTTCACAACGGCAAGCAACACATGCCTGTCTACGTAACCGAGAACATGGTCGGACACAAGTTGGGCGAGTTTGCGTTGACCCGCATGTTCAAAGGGCATCCTGCCGACAAGAAGGCGGCAGCGCCCGCCAGGAAGGGATAGAACATGGAGACAAGAGCTTCTTTGCGCAGCATTCGACTGTCCGCCCAAAAGGGACGGCTGGTTGCGGATCAAATTCGCGGCCTTCCGGTGGATCGTGCGCTCAACCTGCTGAATTTCAGTTCACACAAGGCGGCGACGATTCTCAAGAAATTGCTGGAATCCGCCATCGCCAACGCCGAACATAACGACGGCGCGGATATCGACGAACTCAAAGTCAAAACGGTATTCGTGGAGCGTGGCGCGTCGCTACGCCGCTTCCGTCCGGGACCGAAAGGCCGCGGAATGAAGATCACCAAGCCCACCTGCCACATCTACGTCACCGTTGGGGATTAAGGAATAAATTATGGGACAGAAGATCAACCCCATCGGTTTTCGTCTGGCGGTAAACCGCAACTGGACCTCGCGTTGGTACGCCAACAGCAAAAACTTTGCGGTGATGCTGAACGAAGACATCAAGGTTCGCGACTTCCTCAAGAAGAAACTCTCGCATGCCGCCGTCAGCAAAGTCATCATCGAGCGTCCGGCCAAGAACGCGCGCATTACCATTCATAGCGCGCGTCCAGGTGTCGTCATTGGCAAGAAGGGCGAGGATATCGAAGCATTACGCGGTACCCTGCAGCGGATGATGGGCGTGCCGGTTCACGTCAACATCGAAGAGGTACGCAAGCCCGAACTGGACGCCCAGCTCATCGCCGACGGCATTGCCGCGCAGTTGGAAAAGCGCATCATGTTCCGTCGCGCCATGAAGCGCGCCATGACCAACGCCATGCGCCTGGGTGCACAAGGCATCAAGATCATGAGTTCGGGCCGCTTGAACGGCATCGAAATCGCCCGCTCCGAGTGGTATCGCGAAGGCCGTGTGCCGTTGCACACCCTGCGTGCCGACATCGATTACGGTTTCGGCGAAGCCAAAACCACCTACGGGGTCATCGGAATCAAAGTCTGGGTATTCAAAGGCGAAGTGCTTGGACGGGGAGAGCAGCCCGCAGTCGTGCCCGCCCCGGAACCCGAGAAGCGTGTAAGAAGGGGAGCCAAGCATGCTACAGCCGGCTAGAACTAAGTACAGAAAATACCAGAAGGGCCGCATCAAAGGCGTAGCCACTCGTGGTACCAAAGTCAGTTTCGGGGAGTTTGGTCTGAAAGCTATCGGACCGGGCCGCATTACTGCGCGCCAGATCGAAGCCGCACGACGCGCCATGACGCGTCATGTCAAGCGCGGCGGACGCATCTGGATTCGCATCTTCCCGGACAAGCCCATCTCCCAGAAACCCGCCGAAGTGCGCATGGGTAACGGTAAGGGCAATCCGGAGTACTGGGTTGCTGAAGTTCGCGCCGGCAAAGTGCTTTACGAAATGGATGGGGTGGAAGAATCCCTCGCGCGTGAGGCCTTCAAGCTGGCGGCGGCCAAACTGCCACTTCCCACGACCTTCGTGTCGCGGGCCCTCGGCTAAAGGATAGACAGCACCATGGACGCCAAAGAGCTTAGACAGAAAACCCCGGCGCAGCTCACCGAAGAGCTGCAATCCTTACTGCGTGCGCATTTTAGCTTGCGTATGCAGATGGCAACCCAACAACTCTCCAATTCCAGCGAGATCGCCAGAACGCGCCGCGCCATCGCCCGCGTTCGTACGATCATGACGGAAAAGGCTAAACAGGCATGAGCGAGGCCAGCATGAGCGAAGCAACGCAAACCAGTACTGCCGCTACCGCCAGCCGCCGTCGCCTGACCGGCCGCGTGGTGAGCGACAAGATGAACAAGACCGTTACGGTGAAGGTGGAGCGCACGGTCAAGCACCCCATATTCGGAAAGTACATCACCCGATCCGGTAAGTATCACGCCCATGACGAGAACAATGAGTTCCGTCCGGGTGACTTGGTGATGATCGAAGAGTGTCGTCCACTGTCCAAAACCAAGGCATGGCGAGTGGTGAAGCTGGTCGAAAAATCACAAGAAGAGTAGGGTCGTAGAAATAAAAGCGCTCAGAGTCTTGCGGGGCTAATACGCCGTCGCTATACTGCGCGGCTTTTCACGGGTTCGCTTTCGAGATCGCTCCAGAGCCTCAAAGCGAACCTTCCAGAGTACCACTCACCCGAACGGGGTCCAAAACTAACTGCGAACCAGCAGGTCCGCGGAAAAGTTGGAGAAGAAAATGATCCAGATGCAATCGACGTTGGACGTTGCTGATAACACCGGTGCCCGGGCTGTTATGTGCATCAAGGTCCTTGGTGGTTCCAAGCGCCGCTATGCGGGGATTGGCGACGTTATCAAGGTCAGTATCAAGGACGCCGCTCCCCGGGGGCGAGTCAAGAAGGGCGAGATCTATAGCGCCGTGATAGTCAGAACCACCATGGGAGTGCGTCGCCAAGACGGTTCCCGCGTCAAGTTCGACTCCAACGCTGCGGTACTGCTCAACAACAAGCTCGAACCTATCGGCACCCGTATTTTCGGACCGGTAACGCGCGAGTTGCGCACGGAGCGATTCATGAAGATCGTTTCGTTAGCGCCAGAGGTACTGTAAGGAACGATGGGCGATGAACAAGCTCAAGAAAGGTGACGAGGTTCTCGTCATCACAGGGAAAGACAAAGGCAAACGCGGCAGTATTCTGAAGATGTCCGATGCCGAGCGCGTTGTAGTGGAAGGCGTGAATCGGGTGAAGAAGCATACCCGGCCCAATCCCATGAAGGGAGCCCAGGGCGGTATCTCGGAGAAGGAGATGCCCATTCATATTTCCAATATCGCGATTTTCAACCCCGCCACGCACAAAGCGGATAGGGTGGGTATCAAGAAGCTGGAGGACGGCCGCATCGTACGCGTGTTCAAGTCCAACGGCGAAATGATCGACGCTTAAGGCGAATCATGGCGCGACTCTTAGATCACTACAAAAACGTTGTCGTCGGCGAACTGACGAAGAAGTTTGCTTACAAATCCAGCATGCAAGTCCCGCGCTTCCAGAAGATCGTACTCAATATGGGTGTGGGTGAGGCGGTCGGCGACAAGAAAGTCATGGATCACGCGGTGGGGGATATGCAAAAAATCGCCGGTCAAAAGCCCGTGGTCACGAAGGCAAAACAATCCATCGCGACCTACAAGATTCGCAAGGACTACCCCGTCGGCTGCATGGTCACACTGCGCGGCCAGCGTATGTATGAGTTCCTGGATCGTCTGGTATCCATTGCGATTCCACGAATACGCGACTTCCGCGGCGTCAGTGCGCGGGCCTTCGATGGACGCGGTAACTTCAGCATGGGTGTGAAAGAACAGATCATTTTCCCGGAAATCGAGTACGACAAGATCGACGCGATTCGCGGAATGAACATCACCATCGCGACCAGCGCCAGAACCGACGACGAGGCGAAAGCCCTGCTCGCCGCCTTTAACTTCCCTTTCCGAAACTGAGGTCGACATGGCCAAACTTGCCCTGATCAACCGCGAAGCCAAGCGGCGCGCCACGGTGAAGAAATTCGCCGTAAAACGTGCGCAGCTCGTGGAAATCGTGAATAGCGCCAAGGCCTCCGACGAGGATCGGCAAGAAGCCCGGGATAAACTGCAAGCGCTGCCGCGCAATGCCAGCCCCGTGCGCTTGCGAAACCGTTGCTTGCTGACTGGGCGTCCACGCGGCACCTTCCGCATGTTCGGATTGGGTCGTAACAAACTCAGAGAGATCGCCATGCGTGGTGAGATTCCCGGCCTAACCAAGGCTAGCTGGTAATGATGGGTTGTGATGAGGGAGATTTGTAGATGAGCATGAGTGACCCCATCGCCGATATGCTGACTCGCATCCGCAACGCACAGGCGGGCGAGAAGAATTCGGTGGCCATACCCGCGAGCAAGGTCAAAGCGGCTATCGCGCAGGTACTGAAAGACGAGGGATACATCGAGGACTTTCGAGTGCAGGCCGAAGGCGTCAAGTCGACCATCGAGATCGCATTGAAATATTACGCCGGGCAACCCGTAATCGAGCGCATCGAAAGAGTCAGCAGACCTGGCCTGCGTGTGTATCGCGCGAGTAAAGAGATTCCCGCCGTAATGAACGGTCTGGGTATAGCCATCGTCTCCACCTCCAAGGGCGTGATGACTGATCGCAAAGCCAGGACTAGCGGTATCGGCGGCGAAGTCCTTTGCATAGTTGCCTAAGATATCAGGAGCAGAACAATGTCCAGAATAGGCAAACAACCCGTTACGATACCCGCCGGAGTGGACGTGTCCATCGCAGCGGATTCCGTGTCCATCAAAGGGCCATTGGGAACACTGGCGCGTCCCCTGAATCCCGGAATCGCGGTCAAACGCGATGGCAACACCCTTGTGGTGGAAGCCACCAACGATTCGACGCAAGCCAACGCAATGTCAGGCACCACGCGCGCGCTCATGGCGAATATGGTGCACGGAGTGACTAAAGGCTTTGAACGGAAACTCAACCTGGTAGGCGTGGGCTATCGTGCCCAAGCCGCCGGCGATGCCGTTAACCTAACGCTGGGATTTTCCCATCCGATCTCCCATAAGGTGCCTAAGGGTGTGAAAGTGGTGACCCCCACTCAGACCGAAATCATAGTTACCGGCATCGATAAGCAGGCGGTTGGCCAGGTGGCGGCGGAAATCCGCGCCTACCGTAGCCCCGAACCCTATAAGGGCAAGGGCGTGCGCTACTCCGACGAAGTCGTGGTCATTAAAGAAACCAAGAAGAAGTAAGCAGCTTGGTTAACGAGGCAACGAAATGAGTGATAAGAGAAAAGCCAGGATTCGACGCTCGCGCCAAACGCGGGTGCGCATCGCTCTGCAAAGAGCGATTCGATTGACCGTGCATCGCTCCAATGTGCATATGTACGCCCAGGTGATCGACGAAACAGGTTCGAAGGTGTTGGCTAGCGCCTCCACGCTCGATGCGGATATCAAGAGCGCGGCGGCCAATGGCGGCAACGTCAAGGCGGCTGTGCTGGTAGGCAAGCGCATTGCCGAAAAGGCAAAAGAAAAAGGGATCGAAGCCGTCGCCTTCGACCGCTCCGGTTATCGCTATCATGGTCGTGTTAAAGCGCTTGCCGACGCAGCGCGCGAACACGGACTCAAGTTCTAAGGAATCCCGATGGCAGAGAAACGTCAGCAACAGCAGCAAAACGAAGAACGTGGTGATGGGCTGCGGGAAAAGATGGTGGCCGTCAATCGAGTCACGAAGGTGGTCAAGGGCGGACGCCTACTGGGTTTCGCGGCGCTCACCGT
>JANNFC010000284.1:0-1795 GCA_031379405.1 Betaproteobacteria bacterium
CACCCCCACGATTGACTGAGTTCGGCCATTTGCTGACGGTCCAAATTGAGAAATAGTGGAACAAAAGCTGCCAGTCAAGTTCCTTGGCTGTTGAATAGGATTAGAAGGGGGACACTTCAAAGACCTTTACTTCATGCCTGCATTGCGCAATCCCGTTACAAACCGCTCTAAGTCATCAGTATTCTTATAGGGTGTTCTCTGTCGCCATAGATCCAGCGACGCACCCGGACTGATCCGCAACACCTCTGCAACTTCCGCCCGGGCCTCCCTATCACGGCGCAGTTCGGCATACGTGGCAGCAAGTAACCGCCGCGCGGGAAGAAAATTAGGATAGCGTCCGAGAACGTTTTTCAGGGCGACTATCGCTTCCTCATACCGCTTGAGTAGATAGTAACTATGAGCCGGGCCCATTAACGCTGGCGCGTATTTGGGATCGAGCCGCATAGCCCTCTTGGAGAATCCAATGGCTTCTTCGGGCCTTCCCGCGAAATTCAATGCCTGGGACAGTAAGGCGTAGGCACGCCCGGAGCCCGGATCGAGGGACAAGCCCCGCTCCAATTCCGCAATGGCAACATCGTGCTGACTTTTCCATACCATATGCCAGTCGAATCCAATGTGACCTTCAGCCATGAAATCATCGAGCGCAATTGCTTTTCGATCTGTTTCGATGGCACGATCCAGTCCGCCCGCGTCTCCCGTCCACTGAAACTCCCAGTCTACGAAGTATGTATAGGATAGATATGTATAAGCTCTCGCGTAGTTCGGATCAAGTCCGATTACTTGCTCAAACAGACGGCGCGCCGTCGCATTGGAGTCTTTTCTGGACTCATTGAATAACGCGACACCCCGCAGAAAGAGATCATATGTCTCGACGTTGTTGGTCTCCTGACGCTTCACGCCGGGCTGGTCTGTATTTGTGACTTTTGATGCGAGTGCCGTGACAATCTTTCTAGCAATTTGGTCCTGAAGGGTAAAGATACTCTTGAGCTCTCCATCGTAGTTTTCAGCCCATAAGTGATATCCGGTGGTAGCGTCGATCAGTTGCGCGGTGATTCGCACTCGGTTCTTTTCCTTGCGCACGCTGCCTTCCAGCACATAGCGAACCCCTAATTCCTTGCTTACCTGCTGGGGTTTGACCGCGTGGCCCTTATAGGTAAATACCGAATTTCGTGCGATCACGAACAACCCGGAGAGTTTCGATAAACGTGTGATCACATCTTCCGTCATACCGTCGCTAAAGTACTCCTGCTTCGGATCCTCGCTCATGTTGACGAAGGGCAGGACGGCAATGGAAGGTTTGTCCGGTAAGGAGAGTGACGTGCCGTTGGCCAACGCGATCTCGGTCGGCGAAGTAGATGGCCCTTGTGAATACCACCATGCGCCCGCACAGCCCACCGCGACGATTAGGGCGACCAACGCGACTAAGCCAGCCTTGCGTAGCGATTTAGCCTCAACTTCCTTCACTACCGATGGCGCGCTGACGGACAGTACGGCGGATATTTTTCCAGGCTCTTGTTCCCACTGGTAGGCGCGTACCGGTCTCGCGATATTCTTAACCGTTTGCTCACCGATGAATTTGAGTCCGATGGAGAGTTTGCCTTCAATCTGGTCATACACCGTTCCAGAAAGACACAGGCCACCGGGCTCGGCAAGCGACTCAAGGCGGGCGGAGATATTGACGCCATCACCATACACCGTGCCATCGTCGCGGGCGATGACATCTTCTAAGTTGATGCCGATCCGAAATTTCATCTGCCGATCATCAGCAAGATGTCGATTACCCCGTAAAAGCTCC
>JANNFC010000303.1:0-7094 GCA_031379405.1 Betaproteobacteria bacterium
TGTCGAGATGGTCGGTCAACTGAAGGCTGTCCTTCTCGAACACCTCTTGAAAAACAATCTCGAGTTGCTTACGTAACACGTCCTTGTCCACGATCCTCATCGATAGAATAAGTAGTTAGTTTGCACTTGTCTTCTCGCGCACAAACTCGGTAATGGACCCGAATGTTGCGAAGGTTTCACCGGTAATTTCGTCGTCTTGGACAGTGATATCGAACTGGTCCTCCAAAGCGGCGATGACGTTGACAACCGCCATGGAGTCCATCTCGGGTACTGCACCAAGAAGTGGCGAAGAATGGTTCAGACTATCTGCCCTCGCTCCGAGGCTAAGGACGTCGCGAAGTACTTGCCGAACAATTCCATCAATATTCATGTGACATGATCCAAAGACTTAGGTGGCGAGCCGACTCGGCTCACTGGGAGAAAGTCGATTCAGCAAAGCAGGAATTGAGCCGTTGAACCGAACAGCGGGTTGCCCCTGCCGCCTGCCATAAGTGGCGTAAGGGTCTCAAAATATTATCTTCCAATACTTTGCCGAAACGATGACAATGGCATCGGTTTTGCATCGCAAAATAGTTTACCCCAGAACATCCAAATACTTTCTCTCCTTTTTTCTCATGGCAATGCTTCTGTCAGAACTCCCGCTACTTTCCGCCCAAAAACTACCCAACAGTGTCGCCCTGACCTTCGGCGCAAAGCAATTGAGTTATGCCACTCTAGCGGAAAATATTGGTAGCGTGGCTAGCGGAATCCTTGGACTAGGAATCAAGCGCGGAGAACGGGTAGCGTTGTATCTCGACAAACGCTTTGAGACAGTCATTGCCGCCTTCGGTGCAGCGCACGCAGGAGCCGTCTTTGTACCTATCAACCCGCTCCTCAAAGCCGAGCAAGTCGGGCACATCTTGCGCGACTGTAACGTACGCGCACTAGTCACCACGAGAGAACGCATCGAGATCCTTGCAACAACGCTGACGCAGGCTCCCGATCTCAAACACCTTGTTTCGTTAGGCGGAACCTCTTTGCCATCTGGTCGCGTGGCATGCCACGACTGGGAAAGCCTTCTGGGAACATCGACGCAACGCGGCTATCGAGTGATCGATACCGATATGGTGTCGATTCTGTACACTTCGGGGAGCACTGGCAAACCCAAAGGCGTCGTGCTATCACACCGAAATATGGTTGCCGGAGCCGAGAGCGTTTCCAGTTACCTCGAGAATTCTTCCGACGACACGCTACTTTCTGCTCTGCCCCTTTCCTTCGATGCAGGATTCAGCCAATTGACGACTGCATTCACTGTAGGGGCACGTGTTGTGTTGTTGAATTACCTTCTTCCCAGAGATGTCCTCAACGCATTGGAGAAGGAGAACGTAACCGGCTTAACTGCGGTGCCGCCCCTATGGATTCAGCTTTCGCAGCTGGACTGGAACCCGGGAATTACCGAGCATCTGAGATACATTGCCAATACGGGAGGACGGATGCCACGCGAAACCTTAGAAAAGCTTCGATCCAAGTTGCCTAAGACGAAACCTTTTCTAATGTACGGCCTGACTGAGGCTTTTAGGTCCACCTACCTGCCTCCGGAGGAGGTCGACAAGCGCCCGGATTCCATCGGCAAGGCAATTCCCAACGCGGAAATTCTCGTGCTACGTCCGGACGGCACCGAGTGCAATCCTGACGAACCAGGCGAGCTTGTCCACCGTGGAGCATTGGTGTCGATGGGATACTGGAATGATGCGGAGAAGACTGCCGAGCGCTTCAAGCTTATTCCCATTGGCGTCGGCGGACGCGAGGAAGGAATGATGATTCCGGAGGTCGCTGTTTTTTCGGGAGATACGGTAAGACGAGACGCGGACGGATTTCTGTACTTTATTGGGAGGCAAGACGAAATGATCAAAACCTCGGGTTATCGAATTAGCCCGATGGAAATTGAGGAGGCGCTTTACAACACACAGCTTATTGGTGAGGTGGCGGCCTTCGGCATTCCCCATCCAGTTCTTGGCCATGCCATTGTCGTTGTCGCGACACCGAAGACTGACGGAAACACGCGGGCGGATCAACTACTTTCGGAATGCCGCACACAACTCCCCACTTACATGATTCCCGCAAAAATTGACATTCGACCCGGCCCTCTTCCAAGGAATCCCAATGGCAAGATTGACCGCAAGCTGCTCGCCAGCGAGTACTTAACACTGTTCGAGCAAAGCACCAATAAATAATCGAATGTTCTCTATATCGCCACTCCTACTCCCATCGCAGCAAGGGCGTTCGTATCATCGAATCTCGCATGCTCGCAAAGTGAGCATTGGGGAAGGTATTGCATGAGCCAATCCTCTTCCGTCCCTCCGATTCACAGTGGCACCAAGTACTTTTCCATCCGATCAGACGAGCTGATGGTCGGCGGCATCCCGATAACGCAGTTGGAAGCACGCGTTGGAAGTACGCCTTTCTACGCCTACGATCGAAGTGCGATCGACCAAAGAGTAGGAGAACTGCGCAGCGCCCTGCCCAAGGAAGTATTGCTGCACTACGCTATGAAAGCCAACCCAATGCCGGCTGTGGTATGCCATGTCGCGCAGCTCGTGGACGGTATTGATGTCGCCTCAGGGGCTGAACTGCGCGTGGCTTTAGACGCCGGAACCAATCCCAAGGAAATCAGTTTCGCGGGCCCGGGGAAATCGGAAACGGAACTTCGTCAGGCGCTCGCTTCGGGCATACTTATCAATATCGAATCCTTTCGCGAGGCCGAGCTACTCGCGAGTCTGTGTCAAAAACCCCACATGCCCGCGCGCATCGCGATACGTGTCAATCCAGACTTCGAGCTCAAGTCGTCCGGAATGAAAATGGGCGGAGGTCCTAAGCAGTTTGGCGTGGACGCAGAGCAGGTCCCAGAACTGCTGAGATTGTTGGCGAGGCTTGGTCTAGGGATTGAAGGATTTCACGTCTTCGCAGGCTCCCAGAATCTCAAGCCGGAAGCTATTTGCGAAGCGCAGCAAAAGTCCTATGCGCTTGCGGTGCGCCTTGCGGCCGATGCCCACGATCCCTTGCGCGTCCTTAACCTGGGCGGCGGATTCGGGATTCCGTACTTTCCGGGGGAAACTGCTCTCGATCTTACTTCCATTGGACGCAACTTAAGGGATTTGGTGGCCCGCGCACGCATCGATTTTCCGTCTGCCAAGATCGTCATTGAGCTGGGACGCTATATTGTCGGCGAAGCCGGGATCTATGTCTGCAAGGTTATAGACCGGAAGATATCACGAGGACATATCTATCTTGTTGCTGACGGAGGCCTTCATCATCACCTTGCGGCGAGCGGAAATTTCGGCCAGGTCGTACGGAAGAATTACCCCGTTGCCGTGGCCAATAGAGCGAATTCGGAGACACCCCAGATGGCCAGTGTCGTAGGCCCCCTATGCACGCCCTTGGACTTGCTAGCGGACAAGATGCCGCTCGGTCACGCACAGTTGGGAGATCTTATTGTTGTATTTCAGTCAGGCGCCTATGGATGCTCCGCAAGTCCGCATGGATTTTTAAGCCACCCAGCGCCGGTTGAGGTTCTTGTTTGATTCCACAACGTAACGAAGTGTCTAAAAATATGTGGAAGGTACGAGGCCAAGTCGACCTCACTGCGCTGGCATCCAATCCCGAAAGTCTCGCTGCCACGAGCATGGATTCATCCACTGCTCGGATAAGTCTTCCGGGCGTAGAGCTGACGTGGCGACTCGATCAAGTGTCTCATGCCCATCGCGACGGAATACTTGCCTTGGTTCTCGGAAGACCACGTTCTTCCAACCTCAATCGGCGCTTTAGCCCGCTGGATTGGATTGATCTATTCTCCCGCAAGGGCGTGGGCGCGGCATTGGAAGTTGGGGGGAGCTTCGCAGTCATCCTTATCGACGCCAAGACGGCCAATCTTTGGTTGATCGTTGACCGCTTTGCGGGCGAAACACTTTGCTATTGTTCTTCGGGCGCACACGTCTGCTTTTCTGAACGTGCCTGTGATGTGCCGGGCCCGGAAAAATCGATTGACCCCCAATGCATCTACGACTACCTCTATTTTCATGTAATCCCTGCGCCCAAGACGATATTTCGTGATGTTTTCAGAGTCGATGCTGGCAGCGCGGCGCATTTTCGTACTGCGGCCACATCCATCGTTAAATGGTGGGTCCCGGCGTTTGTCGAAAGCAACTATTCAAATTTAGACGAACGGAAAAGGGAGTTCGCCGAGCTTGTGCAACAGTCCGTCGTGGAAGAGGCCGATGATGAGAGGACGGCTTGCTTCTTGAGCGGCGGCACGGATAGTTCATCGGTAGCGGGGATGTTAGCCCGCGCGCGCGGCCGTGACGCTGTGCAATGCTACTCGATTGGCTTTGAAGCTGAAGGCTACGATGAAATGGCCTATGCTCGCATAGCGGCCCAGCATTTCGGTCTTCGCCATCACGAATACTACGTCACACCGCAGGACGTGATCGACTCTATTCCCGCAGTGGCAGCATCGTTTGATCAGCCCTTCGGCAATTCCTCAGTCTTGCCCACTTACTACTGCGCGCTTCGCGCAAAGGAAGATGGGTACTCCCGAATGTTAGCCGGCGATGGCGGGGACGAACTGTTCGGTGGCAATTCGCGATATGCGATTCAACAATTGTTCGAGCTATACAGATTGGTGCCCAAGAAGGTGCGAGAGTCAATCCTAGAACCCGTAGCACACGGGTGGTCTGCATTTCGAGAGATTCCGGGCCTGCGACAACTAGGAGGCTATATTCGTCACTCAAGCCTACAGATGCCGGACCGTCTGGAAACGTTCAATCTCCTTAACCGGATCGGCACTAGCACCCTTCTAAGACCCGAATTCCTCGCCCAGATTGACGCGTTGGAGCCTTTGCGCCAGCAGCGCACCACCTATCAGGCGATCGAATCGGAAACCCTGCTGAATCGAATGCTGGCCTATGACTGGAAGTACACACTTGCCGATAGCGATCTTCCGAAAGTGCGCGGTGCTACCCTACTAGCTGGCACCAGCGTAGGGTATCCATTGCTGAGCAGGCAACTTACGAACTTCTCGATTCAGTTACCGGCGAACTGGAAACTTCGTCATACCAAGCTGCGATGGTTTTTCAAGGAGGCCTTGTTTGAATTTTTGCCCCAAGAAATCCTCAAGAAAAAAAAGCACGGCTTCGGGTTACCTTTTGGACCGTGGACGCTGCGCGATCGGAACTTGCGCGAACTTGCCCTTACCTCGCTTGAACGCGTAGTGGACCGTGGAATAGTCAACGAAGCGTTCGTTGGCAGACTGTTCTCCGAACATCTGCAGGAGGCCCCTGGATACTACGGCGAAATCGCTTGGATTCTACTCATGCTGGAGCATTGGCTCGATGCGCACGCATCGGGAAATCGCTTCTAAAAACACAAACGTCTGCAACTCCTCGCCGAGGCGGGCCCACTTATAGGAACGTGAAGATGTTGCTCGATATGCACTCTCTACCACGGCTCGATTCGCGCCCACGCTTGGGCGCGAGGTTTCTTGGATTGGTCACGGCCTCAGGACAAACTTATCTGACTGCGGATCACGCGTGAGTTCCTCAACACCCGTTAGTCGAATTAGATCATTAGACTTGTTGCGTGGAGTGGCCGCGATTTCGGTCGTGCTGTTTCACTATACAACTCGGTATAGAGAACTCTTTGGCGTCCCCACTCCGTTGCCATTCGAGTTTGGCTTTGGATTCTATGGGGTTCACCTTTTCTTTGTAATCAGCGGGTTTGTAATTTCGATGACCATACAGCGCAGCAAGACTGCGACTGAGTTCGTGGTCTCGCGCTTTTCTAGGCTCTATCCAGTATTCTGGGTTTCCGTAATCATTACGTTCGTTGTATGCAAATTGTTTCCACTTAAAGGTATGGATCATAGCCTGTGGGAATTTGCTGCCAACCTAACGATGTTCAACGGCTTTCTCAAGATCCCTTATGTAGATGGCGTTTACTGGAGCCTCACTTATGAACTAGGCTTCTACATCGCCATTCTGGGCATTTTCAAGATGGGTAAACTTCGTCACCTTGAGGCGCCTTGTTGGTTTTGGATGTGCGCGCCAGTGTGGTTCCACTATTGGAGCGGCCTAATACCCCATCCGTTACACTTCATAACGGTAATTCATAGCTACGGGCACCTGTTCGCAGCCGGAATCGTTCTTTTTCGGATCCACTCGAAAGGACTAACTTCGGCGCGGCTGTCACTGCTTTTCGCGGCCGCATTCGCGCAGTTCCTGACTACCGGGTGGAGTGACACCATTGCCGTTGTCGTGTGTATCGTACTCGTTGGAGCGGCTCTAAGAGGTTTTTTGGATCCACTTTGTACGCGTCCGTTGTTGTGGCTTGGTGCAATCTCCTACCCGCTCTATCTTATCCACGAAAATGTCGGATGGTCGATCTTGATTCGACTTTACGCCTACGGACTAACACCCATTCAGGCGGTATCAACCACCGTGGCACTCGCGGTATTGCTTGCCAGCGCATTGCATGTTCTCGTTGAAGACCCCGCAATGAATGCGATCCGGCGTAAATTTTCCTATCGAATCGGGCAATCAGTCGGACTACCGGCCTAGGTTTCGTCGCCAAGACTCCTGCGCTATTCCGCGCGGTACCGGTTACATTGGGAAGGGATTGATGATTGTTTGTCACCCTACCCTTCTGGCAGTTGCAAATAAGTGTTGAGTTAGTCTCCTGCCACCCCATGCGGAAGGACAGCGCGTCGCCAGAATTACCCCTCAGAACGAGGCACCACTGTATAATCGGAGATCATGAGACTCCGAGCACGGCACTGGCCCAACGGGGCGAGACTACTCGATCAAGACGGTGTGGGCGCCGGAACGTGATGCTCACACCGGCTGCTACCATGGTCCCGTCAGCGGAAAGGGGATTCTCGTCGAGATCAGACCAGCGAAAATCTGGGCCTATCATCCCGACTTCGTAACGTGGCAGAGCCTGACGCCGCTAGGGGTCCCCGCACCTCACGGAAAACGGCGTCTCGCATATTTTGATCCGGTGCGAAACGTGCTGGTCGTAGTACAAAGCAATGTCGTCTGGGCTTACCGATATCGCACGTGGAG
>JANNFC010000387.1:0-6096 GCA_031379405.1 Betaproteobacteria bacterium
GTGGTCATGGATTCGACTCGTATTCCCCCACGCGCTTGGCGCGGGGCAAACTTCGGGAAATTCCAAAGGGGGCGATAGCCCTAATGTCCCTAAGCCGGCCGTGCCGGAGCCAAGACAGTCGAAACTGTGCGGCCAAAATGCATGTGACGAACAAGGGGAGCACCCCCTTGTTTATCCCCCCGAAATGAACAAGGGGTGTCCCTCTTGTATATCCCCCGGGGAAGTGTCGTCGCATCATAGTCTTCGCCAGTTCTGTCAACACTTGACCCATACGCGACTAATGTCCCAAATACGCAGAGTACGCGAAGTGCGTGCGACGATTGGCAAAATAGGTTGCAAAGCCGGTTGCAATTCGGCAAGTGTAAGATCGAACACTCTTTCGAAGATACCCGTCCAATGCCAGCCACTGAATTGCCGGATCCGCGACTCTTGCGGCACTGTCCCCATCATCCGCTGCTGGCGGCACTTGCATTCGAGGCAGGCGGGTTATCCGCCGCATCCCAGCAGGCATTACAACTTGCCATGCAGCGCATGCTGGAGCAAGACGATGATGCTGCGCTCCACGCACTGTTGTCCTGGCCTGCCAAACCCGATGTAAGCAAGGCGGTGCGAGGTTGTTTGCAGAAAGCTATCGAGACACCGGACGAGGCCGCGCTGCGGCTGCAAATATTCGCCATCCCCCTGATTGTAGTGGCGGGCAGCCAATCGCCCACGGAACTACCCATGGTATTGCCCGATGTCGGGCGGGTGCGCGAGATTTTTCGCGTGGCGGGGTGTTTGGGTCCCAGTGAACAATTTGCGCTGAGTGCGGGCCTTTGCGACGCGCACGCGTTGGCTAGCCTATCGCCTAGCGCTGTGTACCGGCTGTCACGCTTGAGTGGTGCAACGCGTCATACGGTCGAGTTGCCCGCATCGCCCCTGCTGCTTGCGCAGGCAGGACAATCGGTTCACCTGCGGTTTTTGCTGGGATCGGCGCTGGTCGCCAGGGGTGCGCCCAGCTTTCGGGAAACGGCGGGTGAGGTGGGGCGTTGGGGCGCCGCCATGACGCGAGAAGTGGCGTCTCAATTGGCGCGATCCGGGGTGACCATACTGCCCCTTGGCCGGGCACCCCAGGGGATCTACGTGGCGCTGAGCAGGGGGCGCTTTTGCCGGGAGGAGATGGCGTTTCAACTGGCGGTCGGCGATTACCTGCGGGCGGTGCGCGCCCGGGAGGGGGATCCGCGAGCGCAGGCTTTCGCCTCTCATGAAGGCCACCTCGTCGTGGAGTTCGAATCCCCCTGGGAGAAACAGATCGTGTCCCATCACTGGCGTCTCAATGCGGAGGATGACTTCGCGGAGGTTGTGCAAAGCTTATTCGGATTCTTACGGGCATGCCGGATCGAAGAGGTTCAGATCCTCCCCCGGATCGCAGGAGCCGCCGCGCTCATTTCGTAGAAGATGTCCTCAACCCAGACTGGGCAACATGCTGACGTAGTTGCATTCAAGTTGCCCCCGGAAATTCCGCTAATAACAGTCGGTATGGACGGAGTGGGTGACGACATTGCCCGCTAGATAACGGCTTGCGGGCAGCGGCAACGCGCCCGAGCGAGGGGAAAGATCGCATGAAAATTTTTGGCTGGATACCGGGCATCGTTGCGCTCTGGCTGTGCGCGATCGGTGTATGGGGAATCCATAACGTGGTGGGCGCGTTCGATGTTAGCTCCCGAGTTGCGACCGCCGGGCGCCTGTCTGGGGATTCGCACATGATGCACGGCGCGCTGCGAGCCGATGTGCTGGACCGCGCGCTCAACGGTGCCCAGGCCAGTCCCGCCAAAATCAAAGAAATGCAGGAGACGTTTGCCGAGCACGCCAATCGGCTGAATGAAAACATGGCGCAATTGGAGAAGCTGCCGCTGGGCGGCGTCCTTTCGGAACGCATAGCCGCTGTCAAACCCGCCATTTCAGGTTACGTCGCGGCGGGCAATCAGGCCATACACTTGGACGGAAGCGAGCGCGACCAAGCCCGACTTAGCGTCTTCCTGACCCAGTTTGAAGCGCTCAAAGAACCGTCGGAACAATTGGGTAAGGCCATCGAAGAGGTTGCACATAGCGCCCAGGAAGAGGTACATAAAGTGGTCCAGTATGTCTACTGGGGACTGTTCGTGGGTTTTGTGTTGGCGGTAGCGGGAGGGGGAATAGTGACCCAAGTCATGCGTCGGCGTATCACGCTGCCATTGCGTGCTGTCGTAAACCTTGCCAAAGCGGTATCGCAGGGCGACTTGACCTATCCGTTGCCCACCACAGGCAGAGATGAAATCGGTGAAGTGGTCCAAGCGGTAGGAGAGATGCAGGAAAAGCTGACGACTTTACTCGATCGGATTCGCGGCGGCGCGGAAGCATTGGATATGACCTCCAATGAGCTTGTCGAGGGCTCCAGGCAAGTGGCTCAGGGTTCGCAATCGCAGAGCCAGGCTGCCAAGACCATGGCGGCAGGCGTGGAGCGGCTCACCGCCAGCATCAATGAAGTAACCGATGGCGCCACCGAAGCGCGCGACGTCTCCAGGCACGCAAGCGAGCACTGCGGGAATAGCGAGAAGCTCGTACGCAAGGTCATGCAAGATATGTCCGCGCTACAGGCTTCCGTGAAGGACTGCGCGCAAGTGATTCATTCACTGGGTGAGCAATCGAAGAGCATTCGCGCCATCGTGCAGGTGATCAAGGATATTGCTGACCAGACCAATTTGCTGGCGTTGAATGCGGCCATCGAAGCGGCCAGGGCCGGCGAACAAGGTCGCGGCTTTGCGGTGGTGGCCGACGAGGTACGTAAGCTCGCCGACCGTACGGGACAATCCACCCAGCAGATCGCCAACATGATCGACAGTATTCAAGGCAGTGTCGAGGCAGCGGTCAAGGGTATGGAGCAAGGGGTACACCTCGTGGACACGGGAACCTCCTGCGCGCAGGAGGCGGCGGAAGCGATGAGCCAGGTCAACGAAGGTATGCAGAAAATACTCACGGTTGTCGATCACGCCGCCCAAGCGATGCGCGAACAAAGTGCGGCCGCCAATGAATCCGCCAAAAGGGTTTCTCAGGTCGCCGCGTCCGCCGAACAAAATGCCGGGGTGGCACGCAACGCCGTCGCCAGAGTCGAGAAACTGCATTATCTTGCAGATTCCATGAAGCAACTGGCGGCGGGCTTCAAGACGCGGTCTGTCGATACGGCGTAGTTCACCACGGCATCGACTTAAGCCGGCGCAGCCGGAACCAAAGTGAAGCGATCGCGCGGGCGAAAAGCGTGTTTCGAACAAGGGGAGAATCCCCCTTGTATATCCCCCAAAATCAGATCATCGTTCATCAGACTCCTCGCTAAATCTGTCAACAGTGGACTCATAAGCGACTAACTGCGGGTTGACGCATCGCAGCACCCTCGTTACAGTGCACGGCATCCCGTTAGTTAGTTCACTGCGGGTCGGATGAAAAGTTGATGATACTCATCCTTTGTTGCTCACAATAACAAAGAGGTCCGCGCATGCTGTATTCATTGCACGAGTTGCACAGATCCCTCACCGCCCCTTTTGTCGCCTGGGCGGAGGTCTCCCGCCACATCCTCAGCCATCCCCATAGCCCGCTGGCGTACACCCCGGTGAGTCGGCATGCGGCGGCAGGCCACGAGTTGTTCGCGCGGCTGCTGCGCACCTACGAAAAGCCGGCCTGGCGCATCGATTATGCGCACATAGGCGGCAAGCAAGTCGTTGTAAAAATCGAATCAGTACTGCGCAGGCCGTTCTGTGAGTTGGTACATTTCAAGAAAGACATGAAGAACCCTGGCCCGCGCCTGTTAGTGTTCGCGCCGCTGTCGGGACATTACGCCACCCTACTGCGTGATACGGTACGTGCTGCGCTGCAAGATTTCGACGTTTACATCACCGATTGGACAGACGCGCGCATGGTCCCGTTGCGCGAGGGCAGCTTCCATCTGGATGACTATATCGACTACTGCCAGGCGTTCATGCGCCACGTGGGTCCGGGCCTCAAAATCATGTCGGTTTGCCAGCCCACGGTACCCGTTCTGGTGGCGGCTTCCCTACTCGCGCAGGACAAGGATGCATGTTTGCCCCAGGCCATGGTCATGATGGGTGGCCCCATCGATGCCAGCCGCAGCCCGACAAAAGTCAATGAGCTGGCGACCCAGCGCTCTCACGACTGGTTCGAAACGAATGTGATTCACCGCGTTCCTTGGCGCTATGCAGGGCACGGACGCAAGGTCTATCCCGGTTTTCTGCAGCATTGGGGCTTCTTGTCCATGAACGCGGATCGGCATGTCGAAGCCCATCGCAAGTTCTTCAACCACCTGATCGTAGGCGACGGTGATAGCGCCGATGCCCACCGCCGTTTTTACGACGAGTACAACGCCGTTCTGGATATGCCGGCGGAGTATTACCTGGATACCATCAGGACGGTGTTTCAGGAATTCGCACTGGCTCGCGGCACGATGCGGGTGCGTGGGCGCCTGGTGGAGCCCGCGGCCATCCGTGATTGCGCCCTATTCACCATCGAGGGTGAGTTGGACGACATCTCCGGAAATGGCCAAACCGAGGCGGCACACGGGCTTTGTACGGGAATTCCGGCCAAGCACCGGCGTCACCTCAGCGTGCAAGGCGTGGGGCACTATGGCATTTTCAGTGGGCGCAAATTCCGTGAGACCATCTACCCCGAGATCCGGGATTTTCTTGTTCGGGCGTAGGAATCGCGCTCGGTCTGCGCCTCTGCGGGTATTTTAAAGCCCTCGCCTTCAACACTGCTTTCCTTGTGGGAGTGCGCATCGATGCCGATTCAGCTGGGACGTATTGGAGTGTGTTCGCTGTGCTCAGCGATGTGCTTGTGGTCATTATTGCTGGCGCCCGTGCAAGCCACCGAACCCAAACCGCCGTCGGATTGCCGCGTCGATCTGAAGGTTATTGAGCGGGGGCCACCGCGCCTGACGGTCAGATTGCGCAATGCCTGCCCGATGAGTCGAGAGCAGCTCTCCTCGGCGCTGGCCGAACTGAAACCTAGTACCTTCGCCGACGCCGCACGGCCGCAAGAGCTGCATGTCGACCTCGGTCGCGTTCTAGGATATCCATGGCTGTCCATGGCCTTGGCCAAGTCATCCCTGAACTCCAAGGAATGGGATCGCAAAGCCGGCAAGCCCAGGCAACGCAACATCAATCAGTACGTCAGTGCGCTGTTGCGCGTCAGCGGGGTCGTCGACGGTTTGGTGCCCGGCTGGACTCTGCAGGCCGTATCGGTGGAGAAAGTGCTGGTGCAACCCGTGACCAAGATGACAGCGTTGGGTGCGTCTAGCGCAGACAAGTCCTTGGTCCCCTTCGACGCGATACTGTGGTTGCGTTTGGCCTCCGATTCCACCCGCCGTGAGGAAGCCGGTGCGGAGCCGCCGGCCGTGATCCCGCCCGCGAAACTCGACGAATAGGGCCGCGTCAGGGTGCGCAAGCGCACCCTAGGTATGGAAACATGGGCTCAGTGCGAGCGGGGGCGAGGCAACGCGACACTCCTGGCCGCTAGCCATCACCTAAGCGGCTGATAGAATCCGGGCCCATGCCATCGCGGCGGGTTGGACTACCCTATTGCCTTCTCGAGCGCCGCAGCGAGATCGATTCGTTGTCCCAATATTTCGCTAATTTCACAGGAGACACAAGATGACCAAAGCAGTTCGCTTTCACAAGACGGGAGGCCCCGAAGTATTGGTATACGACGATGTCGAGGTCGGTGCCCCGGGACCGGGCCAGGCAAGAGTGCGCAACAAGGTGGTGGGTCTTAACTTCATCGACACTTATCATCGTTCGGGCCTGTATCCGATGCCGTTGCCCAGTGGTATCGGCCTGGAAGCGGCCGGGGTCGTGGAGGAAGTGGGCGAGGGTGTGGACTACCTCAAAGCAGGCGACCGTGTTGCCTACGCCGGCGGCGGGGTGGGTGCGTATTCCGAGGCACGTATCATTGGCGCCGAGCGTTTGGTAAAAGTGCCCAAGGGTATCAGCGACGATGAAGCCGCGGCCATGATGTTGAAGGGGCTAACCGTGCAATACCTCATCCGTCGCGTCTACAAAGTGGCGAAAGGCG
>JANNFC010000407.1:0-10538 GCA_031379405.1 Betaproteobacteria bacterium
GCGCGCCGCCTATTTCGACGAAGGGGATCGGGTGTGGCGCCTATACCGCGCACTTGCACGAGCGGAGGCAGTCTTAGGAGACAACCAGAAAGCCCGCCACTGGATGGACAATCCTGTCCCATCCCTGGATGGAGCAGTTCCCGCCCGCCTGCTCATCACCACGTCAGGTTACGAGCAAGTCATGCGCATTCTGGATTCTATCGATTATGGAATGGGCGCGTGATTGCGTGGCGCCTTGCCCGCAAGCGTTACGGCCCCGCCTTGGACGGCGCAGGCGGCCGCTTCGCCGAGGGAAGATGGAATTCGGTCGGATCTCTCATTTGCTACTGTGCATCCAGTCCGGCTCTGGCTATTCTGGAGAAACGAGTTCATGTGCCACGCTTTGCGGACCTGCCATCGGATCTGACGCTCTACAAGATCGATATTCCTGACAACCTTCCTGTGCGCCAACTTGGCGCCGAACTCCCGATCAATTGGACGACCAGCGTGAAATTGACGCAATCAATCGGCGACAATGCCTGCCGCGAAGGCAAGACCGCGGTGCTTATCGTTCCAAGCGCAATCGTGGAAATGGACAGGAACATCCTTCTGATCGGCGCCCATGCCGGTATCGCCCGAGTTCGGGTGCGGGAGGAACACGACGTTCAACTCGACCGACGACTGTTCGATTGATGGCCTAGGGTGTGGGGATGCGCAAGGACCCCCATCCACATCCTCGCTCTGGCTGCACCATCCACCTTTAACCATCAGTGATAAGCGATACTCAACTTATGCACCGCCTCCACCAACGCACCAACGTTCTCCGGTGGTGTGTGCTGCGACACCCCATGCCCGAGATTGAACACGTGACCGGTACCGGAGCCGAAGGCGTCGAGAACTTTGCGTACTTCTTTGGTGATAACTTCAGGATTGGAGAACAGCACACCAGGATCGAGGTTGCCTTGCAGGGCGACCTGGTCACCAACTTGAGTGCGTGCCGCGCCGATGTCGATAGTCCAATCCAGGCCGAGGGCATCGGCTCCGCAAGACGCAAGATCTTCCAGCCATAAGCCGCCGCCCTTGGTAAATACGATACAGGGCACGCGCTCGCCATCGCGCTCGCGATGGAGTTGGCTGACGATATCGCGCAAGTAGCGCAGAGAGAATTCACGGAAGGCGTCGTGTGAGAGGCTGCCGCCCCAGGTGTCGAAGATCTGCACGATCTGCGCGCCGCTTTCGATCTGGGCGTTGAGATAGTGCACCACCGCCTTGGCGTTTATCTCCAGGATACGATGCATCAGGTCCGGACGGCGGTAAAGCATACGCTTGGTTTCAAGGAAATCGCTGCTGCCCTTGCCTTCGATCATGTAGCACGCCAAGGTGAACGGGCTGCCGGAAAATCCGATCAGGGGTACCGAGTTACTGAGCGCGCCGCGAATGCAGCGCACGGCATCCATGACGTATCGCAATTTGTCATCGACGTCGGGCGCCGCCAATTTTGCGATGTCGGCTTCGTGGCGCAACGGATGATGGAAGCGCGGCCCTTCACCTTCGGCGAAGTACAGGCCCAACCCCATGGCGTCGGGTATGGTAAGGATGTCCGAGAACAAAATGGCCGCGTCGAGTTTGAAGCGCACGAGCGGTTGCATCGTAACTTCGGTGGCGAGCTCAGGATTGCGGCACAGGTCGAGAAAACTCCCGGCGCGCGCGCGCGTGACGTTGTACTCGGGCAGATAGCGGCCGGCCTGCCGCATGATCCACACCGGTGTGTGGGGTGTTGGCTGGCGCAGCAAAGCACGCAGCATGGTGTCGTTTTGGGGGCGGGACATCGGAGGGCTCAAATATCGAGAGACGAATTATGGTTGTGGAAATCGCGTTCGTGCTTGGACTGGTTCAGCGCGAACGAGCTCTCCAAGGCCCTCGATCCGTTGCTCAGCGCGGCAGATCCGAGCGCCCCATCAGGAATTCATCCACGGATCGTGCGCACTGCCGTCCTTCGCGGATAGCCCACACCACGAGGGATTGGCCTCGACGCATATCGCCCGCCGCGAAAATCTTCGGCAGCGAGGTGTAGTAGCTATCCTTGCCTTCGGTGGTCGCACGCACGTTACTGCGGTCGTCGTAGGCCACGCCGAGTTGATCGAGTATGCCTTGATGCACGGGATTGACGAAGCCCATCGCGAGCAGCACGAGGTCGGCGGGAATTTCCCATTCGCTGCCGGGCACTTCGACCATTCTCATCTGGCCATTGGCGGGATCTTTCTTCCACTCGACGCGCGCGGCCACGAGGCTCTTGACCTTGCCGCCTTCGCCTTTTAGGCGCTTGGTGGAAACCGCGAAATCGCGTTGCGCGCCTTCCTCATGGGAAGAAGACGTGCGTAACTTCATGGGCCAGTACGGCCATACGGGATTACCTTGTTCGATTTGCGGAGGCTTGGGCATCACTTCGAACTGAGTGACAGACTTGGCACCATGCCGATTGGAGGTGCCCACGCAGTCCGAGCCGGTGTCGCCACCGCCGATCACGATGACGTGCTTATCCTTGGCCCATAGATCTGGCACGTTCGCGTCCCCCGCGACACGCTTGTTTTGTAAAGGCAGGAAGTCCATGGCGAAGTAAACGCCGTCCAACTCGCGTCCAGGAATGGGCAGGTCACGTGGATGTTCGGCTCCGCCTGCAAGCACGACGGCATCGAAATCTTCATTCAGTTTGCGCACGGATACGAATTCGGTAGCGGTGTTGCCCACGCCCTTCATCGGTCCCAGATCGCCCACGCACACGTTGACTCGGAACTCGACGCCCTCGGCGGATATCTGTTGCATGCGGCGATCGATGAGCCACTTTTCCATCTTGAAATCGGGAATGCCGTAGCGCAGCAGTCCACCGATGCGATCGTTCTTCTCGAACACCGTTACCGAGTGACCTGCGCGCGCTAACTGCTGCGCGCACGCCAATCCTGCGGGACCGGAGCCAACGACTGCGACCCTCTTTCCTGTCTTCGTCTTCGCGATCTGGGGCGTGACCCAAGCGTTTTCGAAGCCTTTGTCGATGATGGCATGCTCGATGGATTTGATACCCACCGGGTCGTTGTTGATGTTCAGCGTGCACGCTTCTTCACAGGGTGCGGGACACACTCTTCCGGTGAATTCCGGAAAGTTATTGGTGGAGTGCAGCGTATCGAGCGCCTCTTGCCAATTTTGCTTGAATACGAGATCGTTCCAATCTGGGATGATGTTGTTGACCGGACACCCGCTCATGCAAAAGGGAATGCCGCAATCCATGCAGCGCGCGCCTTGCACACCGGCTTGCTGGTCGGTGAGGTGGTCGACAAATTCGCGGTAGTGCTTTATCCGCTCGCCCTTGACCTGCGCGGCTTCTTGCAGACGTTGGTACTCCAGAAATCCTGTTACCTTTCCCATGCCCTATCCAGTGTCTTATGCTGCAAGCTTTTTGTGCTTGCTGGCCAACTCGCCGAGCGCGCGGCGATACTCATTCGGAAACACCTTCACGAAACGCGTGCGGTAGTGCGACCACTTCCCCACGATTTCCTTCGCCCAAGTGCTGCCAGTGAAGCGAGCGTGATTCTCGATGAGGCCTTTCGCGATCTGTTCATCGGCCTCGTCCAGATGCCAAAGCTCACGCGAGAGCTTGGCTTCCTGCTCATTGGTGGAAAGCAACGGCTCCAAAGTGACCATGGATGTATTGCAACGCTTAGCGAACTGATTGTCCAGATCCAACACGTACGCGATGCCACCGGACATGCCGGCCGCGAAGTTGCGTCCGGTGACGCCTAGCACGACGATGGTACCGCCCGTCATGTATTCGCAACCATGATCGCCCACCCCCTCCACTACCGCGTTGGCTCCTGAGTTGCGCACGGCGAATCGCTCGCCTGCCACGCCACGGAAATACGCCTCGCCCGCGATGGCGCCGTAGAGCACTACGTTGCCAGTGATCATATTATCGGTGGGTTCGCCGCGAAACTTGGCCGAGGGCTGCACGCACACGCGGCCACCCGATAAGCCTTTGCCGCAATAATCGTTGGTCTCACCGATGAGATCCAACCAGACACCCCTTGCCAGAAATGCGCCGAAGCTTTGCCCCGCGGAGCCTGCCAAACGCACGTGGATGGTTTCATCCGGCAGCCCTTCGTGGCCGTAGCGCAGCGCGATCTCGCCAGAGAGCATGGTGCCCACCGTGCGGTTGATGTTGCGGATGGGCATCTCGATAGTGACTTTTTCTTGGCGCTCCAAGGCAGGCCGCGCCAATTCGATGAGGCGGTGATCAAGCGCTTTGTCCAAGCCGTGATCTTGCGCTTCGTCGTGATAGCGGGAGACTTCAGCCGGCATGTTGGGGACGTAGAAGATGCGGCTGAAATCCAGTCCGCTCGCCTTCCAATGCGCGATGCCTTTCTTCATGTCGAGCAGGTCGCTGCGGCCAATCAAATCGTTCACCTTTCGAATGCCCAACTGGGCCATGATTTCGCGCAATTCTTCGGCGACAAAGAAGAAGTAATTGATGACGTGCTCGGGCTGCCCTCGGAATTTCCTGCGCAGAAGGGGATCTTGGGTGGCGACACCCACTGGACAAGTGTTGAGATGGCACTTGCGCATCATGATGCAACCGGTGACAACCAGCGGAGCGGTCGCAAAACCGAATTCATCGGCGCCGAGGATGGCCCCGATGGCGACATCGCGGCCTGTCTTCAATTGCCCGTCTACCTGCACGGCGATACGGCCGCGTAGACGGTTGAGCACCAGTGTTTGCTGCGTCTCGGCCAGACCCAATTCCCACGGCGAACCGGCGTGCTTGATGGAACTCCACGGGCTGGCGCCGGTGCCGCCGTCATGACCGGCGATGGTAACGTGATCGGACTTGGCTTTCGATACGCCCGCCGCCACTGTTCCCACACCGATCTCCGATACCAGCTTCACGCTGATAGACGCTCTGGAATTGGCGTTCTTTAGATCGTGAATCAGCTGCGCCAGGTCTTCGATGGAATAAATGTCGTGATGCGGCGGCGGAGAGATCAGCTCCACACCGGGGGTCGAGTAACGTAACTCGGCGATGTACTCCGATACTTTCTTGCCGGGCAGCTGACCCCCCTCACCAGGCTTGGCGCCTTGCGCCACTTGGATCGGCAACTGTTCGGCGCTCGCCAGGTACTCCGCCGTGACACCGAAACGACCGGAGGCCACCTGCTTGATCTTGGACTTGAGCAGATCGCCTTCTTTGAGTTCGATATCGCGCTCGATACGATCCTTGCCGATGCGCGATGCCAGCGTTTCTCCCGCCTTGACCGGCGCGTAACGCTTGCGGTCCTCGCCGCCCTCACCTGTGTTGGACTTGCCACCGATGCGGTTCATGGCGATGGCGAGCGTGGTGTGCGCCTCCGTGGAGATGGAACCCAGCGACATGGCACCGGTCGCGAAGCGCTTCACGATGTCCGTGGCCGGTTCGACTTCCTCGATGGGTACGGCTTTGGAGGGATCGAATTTGAATTCAAACAAGCCGCGCAAGGTCATATGACGCTTGCTCTGGTCGTTGATGATCTGCGCGTACTCTTTGTACGTGGCGTAAGAGTTCTGACGCGTGGCGTGTTGCAACTTAGCGATGGCGTCGGGCGTCCACATATGCTCTTCGCCGCGCACTCGGAAGGCGTACTCGCCGCCGGTATCCAGCTGCTGCGCCAGCACGGGATCGTCACTAAAGGCGTTCTTGTGCACGCGGATGGCTTCTTCCGCCACTTCGAATACACCAATGCCCTCGACGTTGGATGTAGTACCGGTAAAGTACTTATCCACCAGCGCCCGCGACAAACCGACGGCCTCGAAAATCTGCGCGCCGGTGTACGACATGTAGGTGGAGATGCCCATCTTGGACATCACCTTGCGTAAACCCTTGCCAACCGCCTTGACGAAGTGTTTGCAAGCCTTCTTGCCATCCATATCACCGAGTTTGCCAGTCTCGGCCAGATGCATGACGGTCTCGAATGCGAGACACGGATGCACGGCCTCGGCGCCGTATCCGCCCAGCAACGCGAAGTGATGCACCTCGCGCGCAGAACCGGTTTCCACCACCAGGCCGGTGGACGTACGCAACCCACGATTGACCAGGTGCTGATGAATGGAGGAGACGGCCAGCAAGGCTGGGATCGCGACTTTTTCTCGATCGGTCTTGCGATCGGACAGGATCAGTATGGTGTAGCCGCTGCGCACCGCGTCTTCCGCCATGGCACACAGGCTGGCCAGGCGCGCCTCGATGGCTACTTTGCCCCAAGCCACCGGATAGGTGATATCCAACTCGCAGGATTTGAACTTACCCTGGGTGTGCTGCTCGATGTGGCGAACGGTTTCCATCTGCTCGCAATCGAGCACCGGCTGGCTCACTTCCAAGCGCAGGGGCGGGTTCACTTCATCGATGCCCAACAAATTGGGTTTGGGTCCGATGAAAGACACCAAGGACATCACCAGTTCCTCACGGATGGGATCGATGGCCGGGTTGGTGACTTGCGCGAACAACTGCTTGAAGTAGTGATAGAGCGTCTTGTTTTTGTCCGACAGCACCGCCAGCGGCGAGTCGTTGCCCATGGACCCGATCGGCTCTTCGCCATTGCTGGCCATGGGTGTCAGGATGAACTTGATGTCTTCCTGGGTATAGGCGAAGGCTTGCTGGCGATCCAGCAGTGTTTCCTTGGATTGTTCGCGGTTTTGACTGGGCGCGGGAATGTCGTCCAGCTTGATGCGGATGCGGTCGATCCACTCGCGATAGGGTTTGCTATTGGCGAGGTTGTCCTTCAGCTCCTTGTCGTCGATGATGCGGCCCGCCTCGATGTCCACCAGGAACATCTTGCCAGGCTGTAAGCGCCACTTCTTGATGATCTTCTCTTCCGGAATGGGCAGGCAGCCGCACTCGGAGCCCATGACCACCAGGTCGTCATCGGTGACGATGTAGCGTGCCGGGCGCAAGCCGTTGCGGTCCAAGGTTGCGCCGATTTGTTTGCCGTCGGTAAAGGCAATGGCGGCGGGGCCGTCCCAGGGCTCCATCATGGCGGCGTGGTATTCGTAGAAGGCGCGGCGGTTGGCATCCATCAAGGTGTGACCTTCCCACGCCTCGGGGATCATCATCATCACGGCGTGCGCCACGGAATAGCCGCTCATCACCAGCAATTCGAGGGCATTGTCGAAGGAGGCCGAGTCGGACTGGCCGTCGTAGATCAGCGGCCAGAGCTTGTTCAAGTCCTCACCCAGGATCGGGCTCGATATGGCGCCTTGGCGGGCGCGAATCCAGTTGACGTTGCCGCGCAGGGTATTGATCTCGCCGTTGTGGGCGATCATGCGGAAGGGGTGCGCCAGATCCCAGGTGGGGAAGGTGTTGGTGGAGAAGCGTTGGTGCACTAACGCCAGCGCGGACACCACGCGCGAATCCTGTAGATCCAAGTAATAGGTGCCGACCTGATGGGCCAGCAGCATGCCCTTGTAGACCACCGTGCGGGCGGACATGGAGGGCACGTAGAACTCTTTGCCATGGGCCAGTCGGAGGGCTTGAATGGCGTGGCCGGAGGATTTGCGAATGATGTAGAGCTTACGCTCCAGAGAGTCGGTCACCGTGACGCCTGCGCCACGGGCAATGAATACCTGCCGGATCACCGGCTCGATCTTCTTGACCGATTCGCCGAGGCCGGAATTGTCCCGGGGCACATCGCGCCAGCCTAGCAGGATCTGTCCTTCGTCCTTGATAGCGCGCTCGATCTCATATTCGCAAGCGATGCGGGAGGCCGGCTCCTGCGGGAGGAACACGATGCCCACACCATACTCGCCCAAGGGCGGGAGTTTCACGCCCCGCTTGGCCATCTCCTCGCGGAAGAATTGGTCAGGAATCTGGATCTGGATGCCCGCGCCGTCACCCGCCAGGGGATCGGCTCCCACCGCGCCTCGATGGGTCAGGTTGCGCAGAATCTGCAGGCCATGCTCCACGATGCTGTGGGTTTTCTTGCCTTTGATATGGGCGACAAAGCCCACGCCACAGGCGTCGTGTTCATTCTTAGGGTCGTATAAACCCTGCCGTTCTGGCAGCATTGGATGAGTCATTGGAGCACCTCACGCGGCTTGGATCCCGAATCTCGGCGGGCACCGCACTAGCATAATACGGGTTCGACATACCCGCCTCAGCCACGGCATCCGGGTTCAGGCAAAGATCACGAAAACTGAGCGGGAACCTTCAAGTTTACCCGGCGAGACTTCGACGTTCAACTCGTATTCCCCGCGCGCTTGGCGCGGGGGCAAACTTCGGGGGTTTCCAAAGGGGCAAAAGGGATCCGTACGAAGCCCCCTTTGGTCAAGGGCGGGGTGAATACCCCGCCCGCGAAGTCCCCTATCCGGATGTGGCCCTGAGTTCGGAAATAGCTATCTCTCGGCGGCGGCCAGCACCGCTTCCAGATGCTTGCGCGGAAAGTCAGCGGTCACTTGAGACGCCCCGATTCCCTTGTACAAGACCAGCCGCAATTTGCCGTCTTCGACCTTCTTGTCCAGGCCCATGAGCTCCAGGTAGCGCGACGCACCCAGGCCCGGACCCTGCACCGGCAGACCGGCTCGACTGAGAATGCGCGTGATGCGTGCGAGATCTTCGTCAGTCAGATCACCCATGGCACGAGACAGCTGTGCCGCCATGACCATCCCGGCGGCGACCGCTTCGCCGTGGAGCCAGCGTCCGAATCCCAGCCCCGCTTCGATGGCGTGTCCAAACGTATGGCCCAGGTTAAGGATGGCTCGAATGCCGGTTTCCCTTTCGTCCTGTCCGACCACCTGCGCTTTGATTTCACAGGAGCGCCGGATGGCATAGCTAAGCGCGGATGTGTCCTTACGCAACAGCGCATCGAGGTTGCCTTCCAGCCAAGCGAAGAACCCGGGGTCCCAAATCAAACCGTACTTAATCACCTCCGCCAAGCCTGCCTTGAGTTCACGATCCGGCAGTGACATCAGGGTATCGGTATCGGCCAGCACCAACAGCGGCTGGTAGAACGCACCGATCATATTCTTACCACGCGGGTGATTGATACCGGTCTTGCCCCCCACCGAGGAATCCACCTGAGCCAGCAAGGTCGTGGGGATCTGGATGAAAGGTACGCCACGCTGGTAGCTGGCGGCGGCAAATCCGGTGATATCGCCAATGACCCCGCCACCGAGGGCGATCAAGGTGGTCTTGCGCTCACAGCGATTGGCCAGCAATGCGTCGAACACTAGACTGAGTGTTTCCCAGGTCTTGTGAGCCTCGCCATCGGGCAGAACAATCTTGAGCACCTCCACCCCTTGCGCGTCAAGCGGCTTGGCGATGGCTGAGAAATACAAAGGTTCGATGGTGGGGTTGGTGACGATCGCAACACGCGATTGCGGCAGATGCTGCCGAATCAATCCGCCGTTGGCGAGCAGCCCTCCCCCAATGTGAATAGGGTATGCACCCCCCTCCAGTTCGACCCGGATAGTTTCCAATTCAGTTTGCACCCTTTATTCGCACAACATTTCCATGTTGTAATTCCAGATCTGAAGGCGGCCGCGTCGACTCACCTTCCAATGCTTCCAGCCGATGCTCCAGACGTTCAACCAGTGAACGCAGGCTTTGACGGCCGGTATCGATAATAAGATGCGCTGCCTCGCGGTAGATAGGGTCGCGAAGCCTATGCAGCTCGGTCAATTTTCCGAGGGGATCCGCGGTTTGCAGCAGTGGCCGATTCTTATCATGGCGGGTTCTGTTCCATAGATCGTTCACTGAGGCGCGCAGATAGACGACCGTGCCGCGACTACGCAGCCACTCGCGATTGCGCTCACTGAGAATGGCGCCACCTCCGGTGGCAAGCACAACACCATCCAGTGCGCTCAACTCATCGATGATCGCCGACTCCCGTTGGCGAAATCCAGCCTCCCCTTCGAGATCGAAGATCACTGGGATGTTGACGCCGGTACGCGCTTCGATTACCTGATCGGAGTCGTGGAAATTCTTGCCCGCTCGTCTGGCAAGCAGGCGGCCGACCGACGTCTTGCCCGCGCCCATCATGCCGACAAGAAAGATATTGTGAGGAAGCCGTCGCGGGACGGGAAACGGAGGCCATCGATTGCGCATGGCGGCATTCTAGCGACAAAAAGCGAAACAGCCCGACTAGCGGGCCGTTTGCGGGAAGCTCGAATCGATCAACGCGTGGTCAAATTCTCGCGCATGATCTTGGGCGTCACGAAGATGAGCAGTTCCTTGCGCTCGTTCTTGGAAAACTCGCTTCGAAAGAACGTCCCGATAATGGGAATGTCGCCCAGGAAAGGCACCTTGCTCACGGCCTTGTCTTCGTCCTGAGTAAAGATACCGCCGATACCTACGGTGCCGCCATTTTCCACCAGAACTTCGGTCTGAATCTGCTTGGTGTCGATGGAGGGACCGGCAGTGGTGGTCGCGCCCACGCTGTCTTTATGCACGTCAAGATCCATGATGATATTGTCGTCGGGGGTAATCTGCGGTTTCACTTTAAGCGATAGAGTCGCCTTCTTGAATGACACGCTGGTTGCGCCGCTCG
>JANNFC010000414.1:0-2491 GCA_031379405.1 Betaproteobacteria bacterium
GCGCCGAGCCGGGTCGAGAAAATAAGTCGCGGCAGATTGATTTGCCGGGCATGCAGACATCAGACGACGGTAACAGCGGGTACGATTTTCGACAAGACACGTACCGAGCTTCGCGTCTGGTTTGCCGCCATTTGGTACATCACCAACCAGAAGCAGGGTGTCAGCGCCTTGGGGTTGCAGCGCGTGCTTGGGCTGGGGAGCTACGAGAGTGCTTGGACAATGCTGCACAGATTGCGGCGCGCGATGGTTCGACCTGACAGGGAGTTACTCCATGGAGAGGTTGAAGTCGATGAAACCTACCTTGCGCTCACGGACCGGCAAACTCCAATCCTTGCAACGGGACGCAAGGGCAGCACCACAAAGGTGTTGGTTGTCATTGCCGTTGAAATGCTGCGCCCCAAAGGTTTCGGGAGAATACGGATTCAACGAATTGATCAAGGTGACTCTAGGCACCTGATGCCTTTTATCAGCGAATCCGTTCGTCCAGGGGCAGTCATTCGCACTGACGGGTCTGCCGCCTACAGAAAACTCGGCGATGCTGGATATGAGCACCGGCGAACGGTACATCTTGGATCGGCCACGCCAGCTCATGAATCGATGCCAGGCGTTCACCGAGTTGCCTCATTACTCCAGCGCTGGATGTTGGGCACTCATCACGGCGCTGTCCAACCCGGCCAATTGGACTATTACCTCGACGAATTCGTGTTCCGCTTCAATCGCCGAACTTCACGCTCACGGGGATTACAGTTTTATCGCTTGTTGCAGCAGGCCGTCGTGACCAAGCCTGTGACATACGGGAAAATCGTAGGTGCCCCTAAAAAGTCCGGAAATTAAATGTCTGTGGAGCTAAAGGGATACCCCTTCTGTAACGACAGCATCAGGCTGGATGAGTGCTTCATTCATTCCGACGCTCACCAGCGTAAGAACGCGCGCCGCCCTCAATGGATTCTGCTGATACCTAACGACTTGCTGAAGTGCGCGCTCGATCCAGTAGGCCGTTGCAGATTGTGCGGCAGCCGCATGAAGGGAGACTAGAATGCAGCACACGCCCGCTAGCCACACGGTTGCATGCAATCTAAGAGTGGACATACCCTCTGTTGAGGGCGTATCGGAACGAACGTCGTAGAGATGATATTTGTGTCGAGTGCCTGGAAGCTCTCACATAGAGTCCTACGCTGCGGAAAGACCTGACCCCGTCCCTCATACGCGCGGGGAGTACGAGTTGATATGGATGCCGAATCTAGATAGACGGTCGTGATCATTCGTTCCCGAACACGTTGGCCCAGAGTGACTCTACCGGGTCGATGAGTGGCATGACCTGGTCTTGTCCTGCACGGGCAAACTTCTCATCCTGCAAGCGCAACGCGTGCTGCATGCGCCGGAACTCGCGATAGCTGTGATGTACGGCATCGGCTAGATCGCCTGGGATGAGTCCGAGTTGCGCCGCGAGTTTCAAGAGAGCGAGATTACCGATGTTGCCAGTGAGTTCCGGGTGTCGGTGCGAGTACCCGAGCACCAGGTATTGCACGATGAACTCGACATCGACGATGCCGCCGCGGTCGTGCTTGATGTCGAATAGGCCGCTCTTGTTGGGGTGGCCCTCCAGCATGCGTTGACGCATGCCGGTGATTTCGCCGCGTAGCGTGGCGAGATCGCGCTGCGTACCGAGGATGCGAGTGCGCAGCGCCTCGAAGCGCGCTCCGATGCCGGTATCACCGGTGATGAAACGAGCGCGCGTCATCGCTTGATGTTCAAACACCCAGGCCTTGTTCAGTTGGTATTGTTCGAAGGCACCCAGATGACTGACCAGCATGCCGCTTTCGCCGTCGGGACGCAGGCGCAGGTCGATCTCATAAAGAATGCCCGCCGGTGTGAAGGCCGTCAGCCAGGTGTTGATCCGCTGCGCCAGCCGGGTATAAGGTTCGGAGGCTTGCGCGTCATCGGCGTCGTAAAGAAAGATGAGATCCAGATCGGAAACATAGCCCAGTTCCTTGCCGCCGAGCTTACCGTAGCCGATGATGGCAAAGCGCGGCGTCGCAGGCTGCTTGTTCTTCGAATGCTTCCAGCACAGACGCAACACCTGCCGCAGAATGGTCGAGGCCAGATCGCTCAGGTGATCGCTGAGCGTCTCCAGCGGCAATTGCTCGGCCAGATCTTGAATCAGCAGACGGAAGGTGTGCACTTGCTTGAAATTGCGCAGCAGGTCCATCTGGTGCTCGAGTGCCTCGCCCAGCTGGTCCAGGGTCGCCTGCAATTCATTGTCGAGCACCGTCCAGTTGGGCGGGTCCGGCTTGCGGTCCGAGGCCAGTTCGTCCAACAGTACGGGGTGCCGGGCCAGGTAGCCTGCCGCCCAGGGACTGGCGCTCGCCAGCCGCACCAGGCGTTCACGCGCCCCCGCGTACTCTTGCAACAAGGCCAGATAGGCTTCGCGCCGGCCGATGCTCTCAAGGATGGTCAGCAGGCGCTCGAAGGTGGCATCGGCATTCGTTTG
>JANNFC010000432.1:0-2086 GCA_031379405.1 Betaproteobacteria bacterium
GCTCTGAGATGCTGAATGGTCGCCGTGTGGAAGTGCAGATCAGAACACGTCTTCAACATACCTGGGCGACAGCCGTGGAGGCGGTCGGGACGTTTCTCCGTGAAGACATGAAGGGTGGCCACGGCAACCCCGACTGGCTGAGGCTTTTCGAGCTTATGTCGGCTGAGATTGCATTAGCGGAGCGCTGCCCAGAGCCTCCTGGCGTTCCCAGCCGTGAAGATCGGGTGAAGGAGATTCGCGAAATAAACTCAAAGATTACCGCCATCGAGACGCTCGAATCCATGAGGCAGGCGGTAAAGTTTACCAGCGCTTACGTCCAGGGGCCAGAGCCTCCAAAATTCTTCCGTATCGCATTCAATCGGCGCACTAAAGAAGTGACCGTAAAACCGCACATCGCCCCGCGCGAAGGACTGTTCGAGCAACATGGCGTCGAACAGTCGGCAGAGATGGAGGGCAACAGCGACATCAACACTGTGTTTGTATCGGCGGATTCAATCGAAGCGTTGAAAGAGGGATACCCCAACTACTTCGGGGACGTTCAACTGTTCAATAAGACGCTTCGCGAAATAGTTCAGGGCAAGGCGGCGACGGAATACGTAATGCCGCCATTGCAATCAGCTCCACATCGACCACGTGAGGCGGGCGATCTATCTTGGCTTCGTCCGGGTAGAGGACGAAGGTGGGAGTGATTTTCCCTTTGCGACACTGCCAAAGGCCTTCTCTGCCAAGGCATGGTCGACGTCCTGTTCCTTCGCGGCTTCCTGAAACCGATTGAACTGCTCTTTAGGGTCTAGTTCTGGGGTTTTGCGCTTAGGCATTTTGGAAACTTAATCCTTCTTGTCGCCTTGGCGAACGCCAAATATAAAGCTGGCGACGGACAAAAGCGCTGCGATTAATTTTTCAATCAATCCAGAATATCGACTTTCTGCGAAACCGAAGCTGGCAACGACCACTATCAACAACACGATAAAAAACCCAGCGGCAATGACGGTAGCTATATTCAGAGACGGGTTGGTCGAACCTGTAAACTTACCGATCATTCCAAGATGCTGACCGGTAATGTCAAGTTCGTGCTTACGACGCGCTCGCGCTTCCGAAGAAGAAAAGCTTTCCGCTTCCTCCTCTGCTGTAGGAGACCTATCTATTTCAATCGTTGGCGGCACTTCATCCTGGCTCAACTGCAAACACCCGCTTGAATTCCCTGCCGACCAACTCATCGGGTATGTTTAGCCCCTGTGGCACCTTAAAATCATACTGTTGAGCTGTTCGAAACCACGCAGTATCCGGCTTGTGGGTCATTTCCGAAAGCTGGAAACTTGTCAGTCCACCATAACGCTCCCATACCCAATTCAGAAGCTTAATGGTTTGAGCGTCATCAGGCGTCACGAGAGGCGGGTCGGCAAACGGATTGTCCGATTGTGGGGTAACAATCGGATTGCGCCCGAATACTTTCAGAACTTTGTAAAGTGATGGAAATACAGGGCCGTACTGCCAAACCTGGGGGCGTTCGTTCACAATCGACGTGGCTTTGCTAGACTGCATATCGACTAGCGACCAGCCATGGGCACAGTAGACTAACTTTTGCAATTTCATGTGTTCGGCGCCAGCGCTGGCCGACGCGCGTATGAAGTAGTTAGCTAACGAGAGCGGAGCGTAAGCCATTTGCTTCCCCATAGGAACGAATCAGAAACATGGCCTTTTCTGATTCTCTTTTCAAGGTCAGCATCCAGCAAGTCAACTAGTATTTCGCTTGCGCTTGCTAGGCTGACCTTGAATCAGTCGTTCGATAGGTCAACCGGCGGCCTTGGGCACCCTTGACCATTCGAACTGCGCGTTCCTCATCGGTTACGCCGAGCTTGACGCGGTTATTGTACCGGAAGTCAAACTCTGCCAGATAGCGGTGCAGATGCTTTTCCTTGCAGTGCTGGTAGGTGCCGCGCATTCCGCGTTTGAACAGCGAGAAGTAGCCTTCCACGGTGTTGGTGTGGACGGTCTTGCCCGGTTCATAGCGGACGTATTCGGCAATCGAGTGGTCTACCCGGTCATGGCTGGCAAAGTGGCCAAGCTGCTTTTTGTAGAGCATGGC
>JANNFC010000501.1:0-2138 GCA_031379405.1 Betaproteobacteria bacterium
ATTGATTGTTCCGGGGTGGTGAGTTCCTCCACCGACGCACGCTTCAAGGCGGGTGACCAGGTGTTGTGCACCAGCTATGACTTAGGCGTTGCGCATGACGGTGGCTATGCCGAATACACGCGGGTGCCGGCGGACTGGGTTGTTCCACTTCCAAAGGGCATGTCGCTGCAAGAGGCTATGGCATTGGGGACAGCGGGATTTACTGCCGGTCTCGCTGTGGAGCGCATGGAGCAGGTGGGCCTGAAGCCAGCCAATGGCCCCGTCGTCGTCACCGGGGCAACCGGCGGCGTGGGCAGCATTGCGGTGGATATTCTCGCGGGCGCCGGTTACGACGTGGTTGCGCTCACCGGTAAAGAGGCCGAGAGCGATTACCTGAGGATGTTGGGTGCCAAGGAGGTGATGCTGCGGTCCAGCCTGGATCTGGCCAAGATCAAACCTCTGGACAAGGCCACTTGGGCCGGGGCGGTGGATAACCTTGGTGGCGATGTGTTGTCCTGGTTGGCCAGCACCATGCAAATCGGCGGCGCTTTGGCGGTTATTGGATTGGCGGCCAGTCACACCTTCAACACCACCGTCATGCCCTTCATCCTGCGCGGAGTGAGTTTGGTGGGGGTGGATTCGGTGAACGCGGCGATGCCCATGCGTCGAAGGGTTTGGGAGCGTTTGGGGAGCGACCTCAAAGCGCGGCACTTGCAGGACATGGTGACCACCGTTTCTCTTGATGGAATGGGACCCGTGTTCGAGAAACTGATCAAGTCGCAGTTCAAGGGACGGGCGGTGGTGCGGCTGTGAAAATTAACGGCATCGCGCATATTGCGCTTACCGTGAATCGCATGGAGGTGTCGGCTCCTTTCTATGAAAAGCTACTAACTTTTCTGGACTTCACCTGCGTGCACCGGTCGCAACGGATGACTTATTTTATCGGCGGGCGCAGTGCGATTGCTCTGCAGGTGGCTGAAGAAAAATACAGCGCAGAGCGTTTCGTGCAAAATCGCATCGGGCTTCATCACCTGAGTTTTCGCGCCTATTCACGGGACGATGTGGATCGCTTTCACGAGCATCTTGTCGGGATCGGGGCGAAAATCGTTCATCCACCCGAGGCCGGATCGTGGGCACCCGGCTACTACTCGGTGCTGTTCGAAGATCCTGACGGAATTCGCCTGGAGATGAACTTTGTGCCGGGGAGTGGGGTGTTGGCGGACGGGGTGCGATTTGTTCCTCAGGGGTATGAGTAGTGCAACCTCTCCAATCACGACGGCAAGCGATGAAGTATCAATTGTAGGGGGCATTGCATGCACCAGGGTGCGCGAAGCGCACCCTACGCAAACGAGACGCCGTGCTATGACAGACTCAAGTTTCAAGCCATGCAGGAGGCAAACCAAAAATGACCGGAGAAATCTATCGAGCATTCCATCGTCGGTCCCTCGAGGATCGGGAGGGCTTCTGGGCGGAGCAAGCGCGCGCCATCCATTGGGAGACGCCCTTCCAGCAAGTGCTGGACTATAGCCGGCCGCCCTTCACTAAATGGTTTGTCGGCGGCACAACCAACCTTTGCTACAACGCGGTGGATCGTCACCTCGCAGCACGCGGCAATCAGAAGGCGCTGGTCTATATCTCTACCGAAACCGGCGAAGAGAAGACGTACACGTATCACGAATTACACGCCGAAGTGAATCGGTTTGCCGCCATCATGCGCAGCCTAGGCGTGACCAAGGGCGATCGCGTACTCATTTACATGCCCATGATTGCCCAGGCCTGTTTCGCTATTCTGGCTTGTGCCCGCATCGGGGCGATCCATTCCGTCGTGTTCGGTGGTTTTGCTTCTGCGAGCCTGGCGACGCGTATCGATGATGCGAGACCGAAGCTGATCATCTCCTCCGACGCAGGCATGCGGGCAGGCAAAGTCGTGCCCTATAAGAACTTGCTCGATGAGGCTATTCGGCTATCGCAGTTTGCGCCGCAAAAAGTGCTGATGGTGCGGCGCGGATTGGACCCGCAAATGCCTGTTACGCAGGGGCGGGATCTCGACTATACGTCGCTGCGCGAACAACACATAAACGCCTCCTTGCCAGTTACTTGGCTGGAGTCCAATGAAACGTCGTACATTCTTTATACCTCCGGCACGACAGGTAAGCCCA
>JANNFC010000505.1:0-8829 GCA_031379405.1 Betaproteobacteria bacterium
TGAAACGCTAACCCCAGAAGGGATCCCGCCGCCGAATTCCCGAGACTTACATCACCCGGTGAGGAGGGGTTCGCTGTGATCTGTGAGTTGCCGGTTATCGACCCATCGGCGTTGCGTCCCGTGAAGCTGGTGATGGCACCGCTCGGCGTAAGGGTCGCGCCCGGGGAAAGTACGCCACCTGCGACTCTATTCCTGCCCGTGGCAAAGGCAGCCCAGTTGATGCCGGTTTCCGCGCCATCGCGCAACTGCACTTCGATTATCTTGGCTTCCAGCATCACTTGCCGTGCCACCACTTTCTGCATGGTTCTTAGGAAATCATGGACAGAGCGCAGTTCTGCCGGCAGTGCACGCACCACCAATACACCCGCTTGAGAGTTCACGATCACTGAGCGTCCGGTCTCCGCGCCCACGATGCCTTTCACGGCGCTCGTGATATCGCTCCAGAAATCGTTCTTGGATGTGGTCACGATGCGGCTGCTTTCCAACGCTTTCGCGCTACTACCTGAATTGCTGGAGGAAGTTGACCTTTCGCCGCCGGATGAGCCATCGACGATGGCACCTGAGCTTACGCGCGTCTCGCTCTTGCCTTCACGCTGACTCATCAGATAGTTGATTTGATAGACACGCGTGTGCAACCCCACAGGCTGTATCAGAATTCGATTGCCATGGATGGCGTACTCATAGCCATACATTTCACGCACGGTGTCCAAGGCCTCGAACACTGTCACGTTCTTCAACTGCAGGGCGATGGTTTCCTTAATACTAGGGTGCACCACGATGCTCCAGCGTGAGCCGGAGGCGATAGCGGCGAAAACTTCGCTGGCGGGCGCACTATTCACCGCGATATCGAAGCGCGGTTCCGAGGATTGGGCCTCGCTTTTTGGCATTTCCACCACGAGCGGAGGCAACAAAGCTTGATTGATGGCCTCGCTCTTGGCCGCCTTGGCGGAGGCTTCCTGCATTGCGCTTTCGATGTGCTTTTCCGTGGGCACTCCACGCCCGCCGGTGGCACATCCGGTAATCAGCAGGATTAGGGCCGATCCTAATAACCTCATGGTGCACGTTCTCCAGTGGTAGCCACCTGGGTCGACTTGCGCGCGCGTGCAACCTTAGCGTTGGTGTCGAGACGTTTTTCATGAACGTGTTTGTCCACGCCCGGATAGAGTTTCAGAATGCGATCTCCCGCCGATGTGGCAAGTACCACCTCGTACGGGCGGATCGCCTTGACTTTGGCTTCACCAACGCTGTCACCCACCTTAACTACCGTGCCACCGACGATGGCGAGGTTGCCCCGCCCATCGATGCGGATGGAGCGCAGCGCTTCGACGGGCAGCACCGGCGCAGCAGCCGAGGCTTTGGGTGCATGGAATAGGGGCGGACGCGTAGGGTCCTTGAGATTCTCCGCCCATACCGTGCATGCCGCGACCAGCATCGGCGTACATAGCAACAGCTGTTGCACGATATTCATACGGACAACCATGACGGATCCAGGCTCAAGGTGTAGACCTTTAGTCGCAAACGTGATTTGGGATACTCGGCCGTCAACGAAGTCTCCGCCCACAGCATGCGCCAGGGCTGCTTTTCCAGATTGGAAAGATAGTTCAGCAATTCGAAGTACCCGCCTTCCACCACCAATTCAATGCCATGCTTATACAAAAACCCTTGCGACTGATCCGCCTTTACGCGCTCGCCTTCACTGGCCCGAGTCTTCCCTTGACCATCCAGAGTTAACGGTTCGGCGGCAATATTCCGCAGGGATATCAATTGCACCGTTGCCTCGCGCTCCAGCATCCCACTCATGACCTTGGCCATGGAGTGAGCCGGGATAAGCGTTTGATGAAACCCCTTGATCTGAAGCTCCAGCGCATCCAACTGAGTGCGCGCCGCCGTCAATCGGCTGCGGACATCGGCGTTGACATCGTGCTGCAGTTGGCGTTTGAGTGCTTCCCCGGTCACCCGCAGCGCTTGCAACTGCGATCGGTGATCCGTAATGCGAACGCGAAGTTCCTTGGCTTTGATCCGAGCCGGATCGATGGCGAGCGCAAAAGCCAATCCCAAGATAGCGCTGAGCACAGCGAAGAACACCAGTACGCGTTCGCGCTTTACCAAAGCATCGAAGCGGCGGGCCAGTAGCATGACGTCGAGCTTCATTGCTTGCCTCCAGCGGGCTGGGCCGTGGCATCCTCGGCTTCGAGTTGGAAGGTCAGAAAACTGGTGAGGCCAGCTTTCTCGCCCGGTTGAGAGGATTGCTCCAGGGCCACTGTCGAGAAAGCGCGGCCTTTTAGCGACTGTTCAGCGCTGAGCATGCCCAGATACTGGGGAACCAGATCCCCGCGCAGGCTGCGCCCTTCGATACGCAGATTCTTGCCATCGCCATTCACCTGAAAGCGAGTCAGCCACAGACCACTGAGTGTTTGCCGCGCCAACGCACGAAAGTATTCCGATACACCCCGCGTATTACCCAACCCATCAGATTGCAACCAACGCACTACGTGATGGCGGCTCCTGATCAGTACTTGGACATCAGCCAGTTCCTTTTCCAATGCGGGATCGACTTTGCGCACACCGGACTGCGCGCTCAGTACATCGCTTTGCGTGCGCAACATGCTTACCTCAGCCGCCAACACGTGCTCTTCCGCGGCCAGTCTAGACACCGACCAACGCGCAACCGAAGTACCAGCAATCGCCACTACTAGAGCTATGGCCACGCCGCACGCCGCGTACTTCGCAGAGGCGATGTCCCGGCGGGGAACGAAGTCCGGATTGAAAAGATTGATCTGCTGTGTTCCTATCATGCCGCCAACGCCCCAACCCGTAAAGCCGCGCCGATGACATGCAAATGCCGGGTTTGCCAAAGGGGATCTTGCGCCTGCGCAACCGCGGACAGATCTAGTATTTCGTTCAAATCGATCTGCTGAACGCGAATGGACAGGTTCGCGGACAAGTATTCGATGGCACCGGAGCCCTTAGGCAACGGCGATACCATGACTCTCGACACTCCGGCGTAGTGAAATCTTCGGTCCACGTGGTCATAAGTGCGCTGAATCTCCAGCGCCACCCGTTCCATGGTCGGCTCGAAATTCTCAGCCGCGGCCTCCAGCAGCTGGCTCAGGGTTACGTCAAACTGGCGCGCCACTAACAACTCGCCGCCATGTACAAAGGTGAGCAGGCTTCCCTCCGCCATAAACGCCAACACGCCGACGGCTCGCGCATCGCTCTCGTAGAGCCGCGCGATATTGCGCTGCGCCAGTTCGGGAATATCGATGATCGATAACGGCAGTTTGGCAGCATGAAAATCCTGGATTCGCTGACGGATGACCTCATTGCGCGCGGACACGGCGAATAGTTGCTTGACGTCGGCGGCACGGTTCGGATCGCTCGGCACTTCAACGATGTCGACACTAGCCTCGTCCGCGGGATACTCCAGTTGTTCTTGCAGTTTCCAGCGCACGGCTTGTGCTAGCTCGGCTTTGGGCACATTGGGCGCCTCTACCTGATGCAGTTCGTACTGGCCGTGATTGAGAAGTGTGGTCCCCACCGCGTCACGACGCGGCATTGCCAATCGCACATTTTCCAGGGTTGCGAGATCGGTTTGTTCCTTCTGAAAACTGGCGCAGTAATGCACCAGCGGAAGGTTCGGTTCGCGGTGCTCGACTTGGGCCACGTTAGCATGCCGATCGCCAAGGGCGATGGCGGTCAGGACCGGTGAAGAATCTTTCTTGGGCACGGGAAGGTGATATGACGTCTGGGGTCTATACGAAAGCTGGTCCATTGGGTCGGCCAGCCCGCGCAGGCGGCCACAGGGTTTCAACCCAATCACATGCCAACTGGATATCGGTGAATGAGGGAGTGACTTGAGAAAATGTGGTAACTGTTCACCGGTGAAGGCCGATTCCACGTTGCATCCGGGCCCTGCGGCTGTGGAATGCGCGCTCGCTTTTTCCAGATCCAAGGCGCACCACGTCAAACCGATCGCAAGCAAGATCGCGAGCGCAAGTAATGCGTTGATGAGCAACACACGCGCACCTACCGATAGCTAGTAGTTCTCTCTCTTGAAGATGAATTCCTTGGGTACATTGGGCACGCCGAATACGGCCCGCCCCGTGGGATTCTTGTCGTAGGCGGCTGGCGCGGACGAGTCCCAATTCGAGCGCAAGTACGTCAGATTCACGCCATTGGCCGTGCCGGCTACAGCACTGGTGCAGGCGATTCCCGTATCGGAAGTGGCCAGAGCTGGCTTGAGGTCCACACTGCCGTTGTTACCAGTGCCGGGTTTACGCAAGCTCAGGCTGGTCTTACCCGCAATCAATGCAATCGGGGAAACCGTGAGATAGGTGTCACACGCATTCAGATTGCGCTTGAAGTTGGTGAACAATACCGCCGAGGAGGCGAAGCTGGTGCATCCGTCATCCGTGTTGGTCACGAAGCTGGTGCCGTTGTAGTACTGAGCTTCCGCCGGCATCGACAAGTCGACGAACTCCGAACCCAGCACATTGGAAAGTTTTAGCCGCCCCCAGCGCATGCGCTTGCCACCACCGGTGCCGGTGAAGCTGATACCGTTGCCAGCGCTTGCCGTGCCAAAGCGGACCGGGTTGGATCCGTAGGACACATCATCGCTGTCGATTACATTGATGGCCAATGAGATGTCGGCATTGAACGGTGCCGCCACCGGCGCGATGCGCGTGAACAGCAGTCCTGTGCCCACACCGAAAGTCAGCGTACCTTGTCCGCTGGAGGCACCGCCGAGATCCACAATCGTCGGATCAATGGTGGTGGCAGGTAGCCCCGTAGTATCCAGCGCACCGGATGCGGCTGTGTAGCTACGGCTGGTCACGCTGGCGTTGCTGAGCTTCCACCAACTTCCCGTGTAGTTGCGCGTGGTCGCACCTGCTTTGTTGCGTGCCGTGACGCTGATCACCGGTGCCGTAGCGAACACGATGCTCTGTCCTATGTAAGTAAAGGCTGTGTTGGTCGCGCAACCGGGGGTGAAGCTTGGGGTATTCATGCTCACGCCAAAATCGTAGGGTGTAAAGCGTCCCACCACAGCGTTTTGGCTACCCGAGACATCGAATACTGTGCCCGAAAGGTTGACGCCGGAAGTGCCCAGATAATTAGTCACGGCCAACGCCAGGGTGAAACTGCCCACTTCGGAATAGGTCAGCATCGTCTGCGTGACACTCCCTCCTGAGAAGCTGCCGGGGATCAAGACGCCGTTGCTCAAGGTTCCGAGGATTCCGCTGGCCGGCGTATAAGGACTGGTCGATGACAAAGTCGTGGTGTACGCATAGCTCGTCGCCGACCCGCCGCCCGTGGTTTGTGCCAATGCAGCCGACGCATCAGGTGATCCATCGTCGTTAGTATCGGCCGCGCTGTTGTGCTTGTAAGCACCCACAGTGGCTTGAAAATTCTCCCCGGCTTGCGTGAACGCCGCTCCGGTTGGGGCATTTGCGTTTGGGTTGTCGGTCACGCCACTCCTAATGGCGCTAATCACCACGGCGAACGGCCGAACCGTGAGTTCGTTCGAACTGCCGGTGATGGGCGCCGTCAAGCTCGCTGTGCTATCGTCGCGGAAATTGATGGCGTATTTGCCCACATCAGAGGTGCCTAGATTGAATGCCGCGACGCCGCTAGCGAAGGTCAGCGTAAGATTGTTCGAACCGGGCTGAGTGTTGCCTAAAGCGAGCGCGCCGATACTAGGGGCCGCGCCTCCCGGATCGGAAGCGCCGCGGGTAATCCACGCCTTCAGGGATTTGCTGCCGCCGTAGCTCGCTGCCACGGAACAATTGGCCGGCGTAAGAGTAGTATCGCGTCGATACAGCGACACCTGATAATCGTGCGTGCGCCCGGCCACCGCGACGTCGTTTCCCGAGATCCGGTTCGACAAATCCTCTGTAAACACGAACGCGTTGTCACTAAAGCTAATCGTGGAAGAGGTTGTCGACGTCGAACTGGTCACACTATCGACCACTGTGATCGTCACCTGCTGGGCCAACTGATGTGTCAAGCCCAGCGTGACGACCCCATTGTCCGCCGCAACGAAGGTATACGAGGCTGATCCATCGTCGGCGGTACCGTTGGTGAGCGTACCGTTCGCGGAAACCGTTGACCAGTCCCCTTTCGAAGTGGAGGTGGATAAATTAAGTGTACCGGTGTAGCTAGTTAGCACGCCTCCACCGGAATCTCGAGCTGAAATCGCGATGCTCTTAGCGATGCATGTACTGCCCGTTGCAGCACCCACGTCAATTGAGAACGATTGCACGCCACTGGCAGGTTTTAACGCCAGAATATGTGCGGCACCCTCGCCTTGATCCGTACTCCCACTTCCGGACGCGGTCGCGGACTTGTTGCCGGTCGCTCCGGCGGAGGGTTGTGCGACATAGTTCATTTCAAGCGTTACGCCAACGGTGTCTGGCGTCGGCAATGACGATCGATCAACGGACTCTGTCATTCCGGTGGGCGGCGTAAACGGCGATGCTGAAGGAAATCCGTGGCTAGAAACTAACATGGTATTCGCAGTGGTCGTCGTGACGCCGTTGGCGGTGTGTGTATAACCAAGGGCAGTGGTATTTCCCCCCTCGACGTTGACCGGAGTTGTGGCATCGACCCCCGAGAAGGTCAGGATTCCACCAGCCGCCCCCGCCGAAAGGGAACCTCCCAACGTCCAGGTATAGTTTGAGGGCTCGGCGGCGCCGGCGACCTTGTAGTAGCTTACAAACTTGATACTAGGACCCGTGGACTGCGACGTGGAACGAACCAGAGCCCACCCCGAGGGAGCTGTAAACGTTACACCTACTGGCCTCGCCATCACCGTTGCAACCATTACATCACCAATCACCGTGCCCGTCGGTTTGGGGATGATCAATCCAGCTGCAGGTCTGAGGGCAATGAGGGCGCCGTGACTAACGGCAGCCGTCGATGGGGAGGATCGCGTCAAAGTAACGGCAGCTTGCACCCCGGCGGAACGTGTCGCGTAGTACATCCCCACGGAAGCAGAACTTCCACCTGAACTCACAGCGCTAATGAATGCCTGAGTGAGCGTACCGCCAGCAGTTACTGTATTGCTGCCGTAGGACAATGCCATGTGCGCGGTGAAGATCACCAAAGCATTAGCCGTCGTCGTGGTGATACTCGCTGCCTCTGTCGTGAGGTCCGAGTTGGACGATGTAAAGGAATTGGTCACGTCGAAGGGATTGCCAATGTCGACCGATGCGAAGGCGGCGATTCGCGCAACGACTAGAGAACCTGCCGCATGCGTGACCACCGGGGCAGTTTCTCCTGCGGCTGCAATTTTCCAGAATACGCTGGCCTGATGTGACGCGCCGTTGTTTCCAGTGTTGAGAAGAGTCCAACCGACTGGCAAAGTCGCTACGACATTGTCTTTGGACTCAACGACACAAATCACCAAGTCGCTTGCCATTAGACCGGTAGGCAACCCGGGCGTAATGCTTCCACTGTTCGCGCTCGCGACCGAACCAACACCTCGAAGCGTGATGCCGATGGCAGATATGGCGCCGGAGCTTCCCGCGCGAAATGCTATGGCAGCTCCTCCTATCTCTGGCAGAAACATGCTGACAGTGATCATCATCAAAGCAAGGAAACGCATGAGACGTTGAGGCGCTTTTCCTCGCATTGTTTTAGCCACCCAAACCTTCAAGAAGTTAGCATGCATAGGACGGCGCATTGCTAGAGTTTTTGCATCGACTAACCACTGCCTCAACCTGGCGTTCGACATAGTTCGTCGTTCCAGCATTACCCAAGCTGGACGATGCGGTTAGTTTGTATACCTTGACGTCTTGCCCATCCTCATCGGTGTCAGTGGAAGCCACACAGGAGACCGTGACAGTGAAGGGCGCTAAATCTTCCACCAAAGTAATCGTCGCGCTTCCTACCCAACAAGAAGGGAGTATGGCGCTGGGTAGACTGTCGGGATCCAAAATCCGATACATCCCCCATTCAATTCCTCCTTGCGCAGCCTGGTAGGCACGCACACCTTGAAAATCCAAGGTGGAACTGGTGTGTTGCAAGATGGAAAATTTGGCCATGGCCGCACCCAGCAATGCGAGGACGACGATCAGAAAGATCGCGGACAGCATGCTAAACCCGCACACCGGTTTCGCGCGTTGGTTACGGGATGTTGCTGACATGGACCTCCTGAGCGATACGAACGCTTTCGTTATCCTTGGTTATTGCCACCTCAATGGCCACGATGCCAGCGCGCTCCGCCAGGACGAGCGATTCATACAAGAACGAGCACGTGGATACGCTCTGAGCGAGCAGTGCGCTTTGTCCCCCGGTGGGGGGCGTTGGTTGGGTGGCAACGATGGCGTATCCCGAGTAGCGCCGAATCACGCCAGAGCCCGGCGCACACTCATAGGTCACAGGGGTGTCCACCACTTGGAAGCGATGACCTGGAGACTCGAACAGGCCAGGAAACGCGGAAGCCAATGTCACCGTGCTTCCGGCCACGCCAGCGCATGCCGCACGATTGTCCGCCGAGGCATAGGCATCGGCGCCGCTTACCGCAGGGCCAAGATTGAACACCACCACCTGCTGTCCCGAAGCACAAGCCGGTGCGTTGCCGATGACATCGAAACTGGTATCGGCACCATCGAAGTCGAAGGGATCTCCGGTTCCCGCACTGGTGCGCCTGGCGCGATATCGGCCGCCGCCACTTGTGGCTAGAAACTCCAAGTAGGTATTCCCGCCACCCGAGGCAGTTCGCACGCTGTTGGGCAGCGCCAATCGCAGGTCGCGCGCGATGCGTCGCAAAACGGTATCCGCCATGTCCGTGAGCTCGGCCCTATGCGCACTGTCTTGAAAGGCCTGCAC
>JANNFC010000580.1:0-2499 GCA_031379405.1 Betaproteobacteria bacterium
GACCAGATGGTGGCGGCATACCGGCAGGCGCTGGAAGCGGGCTATCACACCAACAAGACCATCCTCTCGAACTACAAACCACCCTTCGCCGTGGACTGGACGCCTTACAAGGGCACCAAGTGGAACGAGAAAGACGACACCACCTTGCCGTTAGCGGACTTGCAGATGCTGGCGGAGCGACTCACCTCCATTCCCGACAACTTCAAGCTGCACCCGCGCGTGGAGAAGATCATCGCCGACCGGCGCCTGATGGGGCAGGGCAAGCTGCCGGTGGATTGGGGCATGGCCGAAAACCTCGCCTACGCTTCGCTCCTGCGCGACGGATTCTCGGTGCGCATCTCGGGACAGGATTCCGGGCGTGGCACCTTTTTCCACCGTCACGCCGTGCTGCACGATCAGAATCGCGAGAAGTGGGATGCAGGCACCTATATTCCGCTCAAGCACATCGCGCCCAATCAAGGCGACTTCGTGGTGATCGATTCCGTACTGTCCGAGGAAGCCGTGCTCGGATTCGAGTATGGCTACTCCACCTCCGAACCCAATGAGTTGGTCGTGTGGGAGGCGCAGTTCGGCGATTTCATCAACGGTGCTCAGGTGGTGATCGACCAGTTCATCGCATCCGGTGAAGTGAAGTGGGGCAGGGTGTGCGGGCTGGTAATGATGCTGCCGCATGGTTACGAAGGCCAGGGCCCGGAGCATTCCTCCGGGCGCATCGAGCGCTTCTTGCAACTGTGCGCGGACTACAACATTCAAGTGTGCGTCCCGGCCACGCCGGTGCAGATGTTCTTCTTGCTGCGTCGGCAGATGATTCGGCCGTACCGCAAACCGCTGGTGATTTTCTCGCCCAAGAGTTTGTTGCGCCACAAGGAATCGGTGTCGCCACTGGAAGAGTTTTCCGCCAGTAAGTTCAAAGCCGTCAACGGCGAATGGGATGCGGATATCAAACCGGAGCGCGTCAAGCGAGTGGTCGCGTGCAGCGGCAAAGTGTTCTTCGACTTGCGCGCGGCGAGGCTCGAGCGTGGCATCAAGGATGTGGCCATCGTGCGGATCGCGCAGCTCTACCCCTTCCCGCACGACGAGTTTCAGGAACAAATCAATTTGTATCGCAATGCGCAGGAAGTGCTGTGGTGCCAGGAAGAGCCCGGCAATCAAGGTGCCTGGCATCGCATCCAGCATTACTTGTTACGCCACATGCGGCCCGACCAGATTCTGGCCTATGCGTTGCGGCCGTCCTCGGCGTCACCGGCGGCGGGCTACGGATCACTACACAGCGAGCAGCAGAAGGAAGTGGTGAATGCTGCCTTCAGGGAGATCACGGACAACCTCGTGCGGCCGGTTCAAGGTACCGCCCGGAGTTCGGACAGCACGCACTTCTAAATGGGAAATAGGGATTCAGCATGTTGATTGAAGTCAAAGTACCGCAACTCTCGGAATCCGTGGCCGAGGCGACCCTGGTGAGCTGGCACAAGAAAGCAGGCGAGTTCGTGCGTCAGGACGAGAATCTGATCGACATCGAAACCGACAAGGTGGTGCTCGAATTGCCGGCGCCGCAATCGGGCGTGCTGGCATCCATCGTCAAGGCTGACGGTGAGTTGGTGGTGAGCAACGAGATCATCGCCACGATCGATACGGATGGCAAAGCCAGTGCCGCTGCCACTGCCACTGCCACTGCCACGCCTGTTGCCGCCAAGGCCGCTGCCAGCGTGAATGGCAAGACGGCGGATAGCAAGTCGGCGAGTGCCGTGGCAGTGCAAGCCCTGCCTGCCGCCAGGAAGATCGCGGCGGACAACAACGTCGATTTGAATCGGGTGGGCGGGACCGGACGCGGCGGACGCGTGACCAAGGAGGATGTCCTCGCCAAAATGACACAATCCCCCGCACCGGCCGCGAAGCCCAACCTGTCGGCTGCGGTCAGCGTGGATGGCATCCTGGGCGATCGTCCGGAGCAACGAGTGGCGATGTCACGCTTGCGCGCGCGTGTCGCCGAGCGTTTGCTGCAATCGCAATCCACCGCCGCCATTCTTACGACCTTCAACGAGGTCAATATGCAGCCGGTGATGGAATTGCGCGCCAAGTACAAGGACAAATTCGAAAAGGATCATGGCGCGCGTTTGGGATTCATGTCGTTCTTCGTGAAGGCGACGGTGCACGCCTTAAAGCGCTATCCCGTGGTGAATGCGTCCGTGGATGGCAACGACATCGTCTACCACGGCTACTTCGATATCGGTATCGCGGTATCCAGCCCGCGCGGTTTGGTGGTGCCGATCCTGCGCAACGCCGATCAAATGACCTTGGCGGAAATCGAAAAGCAGATCGCCGAATTCGGCAATCGTGCGAAAGAGGGCAAGCTCACCATGGAAGATCTTTCCGGTGGCACCTTCTCCATATCCAACGGAGGCGTGTTCGGCTCCATGCTCTCCACACCGATCATCAATCCGCCGCAAAGCGCGATCCTTGGCGTACACGCCACCAAAGAGCGCGCGGTGGTGGAGAACGGCC
>JANNFC010000526.1:0-2228 GCA_031379405.1 Betaproteobacteria bacterium
CGGCAACGCTCGCGCTCACCGGCGACAAAGAGGCTGCCAAGTGGGAGGCCGAGGAGATCCGCGCCCTGGAGCCGAGTTTCTCGATCGACAAGTGGCTGCAGAACTACCCGATGACGGACGAAGGCCAGAAGCAACGGCTGAGGACCCTGCTCGCGCAGGCGGGGTTGTAGGGCTAGGCCTGGAGAGCTTACATTTGAAGGTCCACCGGTATACGGCGTCGACGCCCGGCAGATACCCCGCGCGCACCACCAACTGGAATTTCTGCGTGATCTGCCAGGCGGTGGGCCGCGCCCTGGCTGCCAACCGGCGGTTGGCTGGTTCTGCCCGCGGCAAGCGACGCCGAGAGCGGCCGCTCAACTCGGTCGTTAGCAGGCTGTTGAAAAACTCCCCGAATCGAACGCCGTTTGTGTAGTCTGAAACGGGCGTTCGGTACGGGGAGATGAGGGATGCGCGGAGACGACGGAATGCAGGAATCGCTCTTCACGATGTCGAAGCTCGAGGACTTTGTTCCGGCGGATCACCCGCTGCGCTCGATACGGGATCTCGTGAATGAAGCGCTCGAGCAGCTCAATGGGCTGTTCAACGAGATCTACGCTGATACGGGACGCGCGGGGATTGCGCCCGAGAAGCTCATGCGGGCCCTGCTGCTCCAGGTGTTCTACTCCATCCGGAGCGAACGCCAGGTGTGCGAGCAGCTGCGCTACAACTTGTTGTTCCGGTGGTTCGTGGGATTGGCGATCGACGATGCGGTCTGGGACCACTCGGTGTTCTCCAAGAACCGCGATCGGCTCCTGGAGCACGCGGTCGTCGAGGCTTTCTTTGCCGAAGTCATGCGCCTGGCCGATTCGAAAGGGCTGCTCTCCAAGGAACACTTCTCGGTCGATGGCACGCTGATCCAGGCGTGGGCGAGCCACAAGAGTTTCCGGCCCAAGGACGGCAGCGACGACCAGACGCCTTCGGGGCCTGGGCGTAACGCGCAAGTCGATTGGAAAGGCAAGAAGCGCAGCAATGACACGCATGAGAGCAGCACCGATCCCGACGCCCGCATGTACCGCAAGAGCCACAACGCCGCATCGATTCTTTGCTACCAGGGCCACGTGCTGATGGAAAACCGCTCCGGGTTGGTGGTGAGCGCGGTGGTGACGCACGCCGACGGAATGGGAGAGCGCGCCGCGGCGCTCGCGATGCTCGACGCGATGCCGGGCAAGCACCCAAAGACGCTCGCGGGGGACAAGGCCTACGACACCCAGGGCTTCGTGGCGGCCTGCAGGGAGCGCAACGTCACCCCGCATGTGGCATGCAACGACACCCGGCAAGGGGGAAGCGCGATCGATGGACGCACAACGCGCCACATCGGGTACGCGCTGAGCCAGACGATCCGCAAGCGCATCGAGGAGCACTTCGGCTGGGGCAAGACGGTTGGTCGCATCCGGCAAACGGTTTACCGTGGGCTCAGACGAGTCGACCAGCACTTCAAGCTCACGATAACGGCGAGCAACATACTGAGAATCGCCCGAATGCCGAGCGCGGTGCCGCAGGGAATGGCGCAATGAGCGCACGCGCAGCGAGAAACTGGCGGGTTGCAGATGATCAAACCGGTCAAACGCCAGTCGATGACACATCTGCGGCCTCACATTCGCCTTCAAGCGTCGGCTCAGCCATCTCGTTCATGCGAATTTCAACAGGCTGTTAGAAAACGATTCAAAGTTTCAGAGCAGATTAAACGAGCCAAAAGGGGCCAGGCTCGCATTGTTTTGTTGGTGGAAATATATCGAACCTGGCCCCTTTCATTCGCCGGGGCAACGCGCCGGCGGCGGAGGGAACAACATCACGCGAGGTGCCAAATCAAGCGAGCCACAATGTGTCAACACGTGCACACCGCCGGCCGTTAGCGCACCGAGGAGAACTTGTGCAATCGCCGCTGAGGCATTCCCCTTTGCGGGTCGCGTCTCAGCCGAGCGATTTGGCTCATCCATGCCACGGCATGACGCCTATGGCTTCTTCGGAGTCTTGTACTCGGCTTCCTTCTGGAACGGCTTCCAGACGGTTTCGTAGCCGACGAAACCCTTCTCGTTCGGCGCCTTCTGGCGCGTCGTATAGAAGCGCGTCTTGCCGTCAGGAACCTTGGTGTTGGGTTTTTGCTCGCTCATAGGTCAGCCTCTCTTGCGTTGAATTCAAACCGGTCTCATGAGTGACGGGTCGATATTCGGCCCCGCGCCGATCGCTCC
>JANNFC010000572.1:0-12754 GCA_031379405.1 Betaproteobacteria bacterium
GTAAACCTTCGAGCAAAGTTCGTGGTGCGCGGAACTGCTCCGCCACCACGGCGTCTTCCAGGTCGAAATAGTTGGGAGAACTGGCCGGAAGGAAAGTGCGCGCAAGTGTCGTCTTGCCTACCTGGCGCGGACCGACCAGAAAAACCCCCCGGAACTGGTCGAGGGCTCGGGTGATTTCCGAGCGTAAACGGAATCGATCAATCTGCATGGCGGAGATTGTAACTTGAAATTCCCGCATTTATAGCGGGAATTTCAAGGTCCCATTTCAGGCGCGGTGGCTGGATCACTTCGCCCGCTTTGGAAACCCCCGAAGTTTGCCCCCGCGCCAAGAGCGCGGGGAATACGAGTTCAAGTTGACTAACGTTGCGGCCAATAGCGTTGTCGACCGAAGTTAAACGCAACCATCCATGCCGCGCCTCCGAGCGCAAGCCATAGTGCGCCCGAGATAAGATCCGTGCTCAGTTCCATGCGGGTGAATACCGGCCACATCCACCACACTCCGGAAATCAATCCGACGAGCCATATGATCATCAATACGTGCCACAAAATCGCTCTTGCCATCGCGTATTGCCTTTACGCCAGTCGCTTGGGCAATTCGAAGATCAGGAAGTATCCGACCGAGGCCAAGCCGGTGAAGAAGCTAAACCATAGCAACGCGATATTGATCTTGCTGATCTGAAATTCCGCGGGAAGCCGCTTCTTGACGATGAGCATGATCTGCAGTGAACCGATGGAGCGATAGGCCACCGCCGCGGTGGCGACGAACATCCACACGATGAGCGGCTCCTTTTGCAGTACCAGGTAGAACCCGGCGAACACCGCGAGAGTGACCACGACGAAGTAATAGAAACGATAGGGGCGCACTTTCCCGGCGGGAGAAGTGACCGCGATGGCATCGCAGGTGGTCCGCCCGATGTAGGTGTCGTAAAAGGGAAACTGCGCGTCGTACAAAGTCACCATGACCACCAGCAGCATCAACCATCCTGCGGTGGGGCCGAGCACGCCTTGCGCGATGGTGGCCATTTGCAGCGGTACTTCCACACCCTTCGGGATGTTTCCGCTGATGAGGAACTCGTCGTGTAAATACGCGTACCCCGCGACCGAGTAGAGGTACGTCATCAACAACCCTCCGATGAGCGCCCACCATAGGATCAGGCTCCAGCCGCCTACCTTGATCCACTGCTGCATCTTGGCCACTTCCTGCGGATCCTTGGTATCCCAACGCAATTCTTGCGCGGTGATTTGTTCCGGCGGGCGCAGCGCTCCTGTCACCTGTCCCGCAAACTTGCCCATTCCCCATCCGGCGGCCACCACCCAGAAGCTGACCCACATCAGACTTCCTCCCGGCTGGTTGTACATCGCGGTGAAATCCAGAGCAGAAACGTCCCTGAGTCCATCGGTAAGGAAGGCAAACCCCAAGAATCCTCGCAATACTGCCCAGTAGTCATCGGGACGCGCGACGAGCACCGTGATCGCCAACACCAGCACGATGTTGGCGACCATGATGAACATGAAAAACTTTTCCAGAAAGGCGTAAGTTTTTTCGGAGAAATAGAAAACGACCAGCACCAGTACCAACGCAATCACGGACCATAAATATTGCGGAGGCAACGTGGAGTCGGGAAATAACGATTGCGTGGTAATGCCGGTGAATTTTGAGGCAGCCACGACAGCACCCGCCATCCATGCTGGCCACCCCCAGGTCACGATGGCCGCGATCGCCCAGAACCAGGGCCAGAAGCCGCGAGGGGCGAGTTCATTGGTGCCGGCGAAGAACGAGCGGCCCGTGCAGCAACTGTACTTGATGCACTCATACACCAGAGCGGTTTCAATGATCACCGAGACAATGAGTAGCCAGTGCGCACCAAATGCGCCGCGAGCCGCGATGTTTGGCAGGAAATAGGCTTCACCCCCGCCGATCGAGATGCCGAAGTTGATCGCTTGCGGGCCCAACGCCGCGATCATGCCTCCGATAGTCAGTGGTAGCGGATCGGGCACCCTGAAAATCGGGCGTGTATCGGAGGTTGCGTTTGCCGACACCGTATCGCTAGTTGCCATCTTGTCTCCTCTGAATTGGCGACTGATTATTCGAACAGCCCAAGCAATTGATCGTAATTCAGTATCAGGTACGCAAGCCCCATCGAAACATAGGCCGCCACACACAGAAACATGATTGCGCGCGTGACGGGATGAGGTTTCACCCACTTCGGAAAAGCTCTGGGCAGCATGACGTAATTTAGGTAGATCAATGCCGGTCCCATAATCGCCATCGCCAGGAATGACACGACGCCGCGAATCACAATAAGTTGCCCGGGCGGAGCGAGCGCCATGGTGATCACGGTGACCACGGTGAAGAAGGCCACGAAGATGTAGTACCAGCTACGATAGTGTAGTTTCTGCGCGCCCTTGATGTTGGAGTAGAAAAAATCCGCTTGTACGCGCGAGTAGCCATCGGTAAGTTGTAACCACGCGTCGCACAAGAACGCTGCGGCGACGATGAGAAACAGCGACTTGCCCACGGATCCCCACGAAACTTCGAAGAACGCGGATTGCACCACCGCGATCTCCCAACCCTTGGGAATCTTACCTTCGGGCAACAGCAGCGCGAAGGCAAGCCAGCACATGATAATGGTTGTGACCAGATTCAAACCTACGCCAATGAAGTTCTCGATGCTGATGTACTTCACCCAGCCCTTGTAATTGCGCTTGTTCTCTTCCGTGTCCGCGAAGGCGAAACCGGTGGCGGGAATGGTCTCCGCCTGTCCCGTGACGGGCGAAGTTACGCGCCCCACCAGCTTACCCATCCCCACACCCTTGTCGCGCATCCAGTAACCGATGAAGAGCTGGCCAAAACCTCCCGCGCCCGCGAAGGCGATGCTGGTGACCAAGGTGTTCCAATCCTTGGGATCCCAACCGGGTACATCCGCTGGCCAAACGAAGTGCGGAACCAATGCGGAAAAAAAGTCTCCGGTCACTGCCAGCACCTTCGGCTGAAACACGGCGAAGACAATGCCTACCATGGTAATGACCACCACACTCATGGAGATGCGTTCGACCCAGGTGTACGCCACGCTGCCTAGTACGAGCACCGCAACGTAGATGGCGATGGTGAGGTAACCCCAGAACAGCGACTGACCCCTCGGCGTCCAACCCTCCGGAAATCCCGTGAGGGCTGCGAGCGCGGTGCCGCCCGCCGAGGCATAAGCGCCGAACCAAGCGTTCTCGATGAACACGCCGATCCAGAACACCCAGGCGTACCAACGTGCCATGCGAGTGAAGCCGGTCATCGGCGTTTCGCCGGTGACCACCACGTAGCGGCAAATCTCCAGGTTGTACCAGTACTGCAGCATGGAGGCGACGATCAACAATCCGAGAAAAACCGCGCCGTACTTGGCGGTGAGATAAGGCCACCAGATGAGTTCTCCGGAGCCTTGCGCCAATGCTGCGAACAAGATCCCCGGCCCAATGTACGCCAGCAGGCCAGCGTAGGCGGGAAGTGTGGCGAGCTTAAGTGGGGGGAGTGTCCCTAGGGCGCGCTCCGTCGCGGTGTGAGGCAGTGTGGCTTCGCTCATGGTACTTCTCCTCGAAAGCGTTCATGATCGCGTGTTGCCGGCCGCGGCGCTCCTTGCCGGAGTCTTGCCGCGAGTGGGAGAGCTTACTCCGCCGCGCCGGAAAAGTCATCGGGGGCGAAATGTGTGTCAGCGTTCTTGAGAGATCTTAGGTATGTTGGGTGGCGCGCGCAGGTATCGAAAGTAGCGCTTCACGACGTTCAGCCATAGAGCCCTGCGCGCGCTTTACCGCGAAAGATCCGGTAAGACACCACCGTATAGCCGACGATAAAGGGCAACACGATGAGCGTTCCGATCAGCACGAACTTGAGCGATGAGGGGTGTGCGGCAGCTTGCCAGATGGTGATCTTGTCGATCACGATGAAGGGAAACACGCTATAGGCCAACCCCAAGAACGCGAGCGCGAAGATAGCTACCGCGCCGGTAAAGGGGGCCCATTCAGACCTTCGCTGCGCGCGTTGTAACCGACCCGTTGAACGCCAGATCCAAAACCACGCAATAGTGGTGGTCAGAGGAAGAACCATCAATACCAAGGTTCCGGGAAAATCAAACCACTTCGCGCGCACGGTTTCGCTCGCCAGCGGCGTGGCAAGACTTACCAGCCCGATGCCGAGCGCCACCCAAAGCAACCCCCACCGAGCCCAGGATAATGCCTTGCGCTGGAGTTCACCCTCCGAGCGGGCCACCAGCCAGGTTGCGCCGAGCAGCACGTAGCCTCCGCATACCGAGCCGCCAACCAACAGACAAAACAAAAAGTACCCAAGGCCAGATTCAAAGCCGGTGATATAGCGGCCGAGCATGAACCCTTGCGCCAGGCTGGCGAGGAACGATCCGAACCAGAACAAGACATTCCACAGCTCGGCGTGCCAACCTTCGGCCTTGAGGCGTAATTCGAACGCCACGCCTCGCAACATGAGTCCGATAAGCATCGCCACCACGGGCAGATAGAGCGCGCCGAGGATCACTCCGTGTGCGGAGGGAAACGCCACCAGCAGCAGCCCGACGCCCAGCACCAACCAGGTTTCGTTCGCATCCCAGAACGGACCGATGGACGCGACCATTACCGACTGTTCTTCGGAAGTGGCAGCCGGCATGAGCATTCCCACTCCGAGGTCGTACCCATCCAGGACAACGTACGCAAGGATCGCCATTCCCATGAGGATCGAGAACACGACAGGCAAATCGATGCTCATGTTCGACTCTGCGCAATGGTCGCGGCGTGCGCGTCGCCCTTGGCCGAGAGATGCGTCAACACCACCATGTATGCGATGAACATGATGCCGTAGGTGAGTGCATAGCCCGTTAGGCTTGCACCCAGCTCCGCTCCGGAAATAGGTCCCGCCGCGTCGGCTGTGCGCAATACCCCATAGACTAGCCAGGGCTGGCGGCCAATCTCGGTCACCATCCATCCCGAGAGCGTTGCGATCCATCCGGAGAAGGTGAAACCGGCGAAGACCCAGAGCAGCCAGCGCGGCACTGGGCGCTGTGCACGCGTCATCCAGAGGCCAAACCACGCCAGCGTAAGCATGGCTACCCCCAGCCCCACCATGATCCTGAAACACCAGAACAGCGGTACCACAGGAGGACGGTCGGGCTCGAAGGCATCGATTCCTTTGACTGGCGCATCAAAGTCGTGCTTCAGGATGAACGAGGCGAAACCTGGCAATTCGATCGCGAAATCATTCTTGCGCGTCAACTCGTTCGGTACCGCAAACAGAACCAAAGGCGCCCTCGTTTGCGTAGTCCACAGCGCCTCCATGGCAGCGATTTTGGCGGGCTGCCGTTCAAGCGTATTCAAGCCGTGCGAATCACCGACGAATATCTGCGAGGGCGCAAGTACGGCGGCGACCAGCATGCCGAACCGAAGCGTTCTTCTGGCGGACGAGTCTTGCGGCGCCTTCAAAAGTCGCCACGCGGAAAGGCCTGCCACCACGAAGCTGGCGGTGAGCCCCGAGGCGATCATCATGTGGGTGAACCGGTAGGGGAACGAAGGATTGAAGATCACAGCCAACCAATCGCGTGCAATGATTACACCCTCGACCACGTCGTAACCCGCGGGGGTGTGCATCCACGAGTTGAGCGCCAGGATCCAGAACGCCGAGAGCGTCGTTCCAGTGGCGACCAGAACGGTTGCCGTCATATGCATCCAGGCTGGCACGCGGCCCATGCCGAAGAGCATGACGCCCAGAAAAGTGGCTTCCATGAAGAACGCGGTCAACACCTCATAGGCGAGTAGCGGGCCGGCCACGTTGCCCACCGTTGTCATGAAGCCCGGCCAATTGGTGCCGAACTGAAAGCTCATGACGATGCCGGTGACCACGCCCATGGTGAAGGTCAACGCGAACACCTTGGTCCAGAACTTATAGGTGTAGAGCCAAGCGGCTTCCTGCGTGCGCGCATACATCGCGCGGAAGTACACAAGAAACCAAGCGAGCGCGATCGTGAGGCTTGGAAACAGAATATGAAAGGCGATATTCAGTCCAAACTGGGCACGTGCAAGTACCAGTGTTTCAGCGTCAACCATGCGCCGATATTACCGGCAATCCCGAGCGCTAAGCTAACCACCCTACGGTTTACGGTGCTTCCTTGAAAAGCTTCTCGATCTGTTTCTGGTCTTGCACTGAATCCAACGCATCCTGCGCGGGAATTTCGATCTGGACCTTGTCGATATCGATCGTGATTTCTTTATCGAGAAAGATGGTCACTGTCTGAGGGAAGAAGATCACGATAACCACCAGAACGAGTTGCAGCAGTACAAACGGAATGGCACCTAGATAGATATCGCTGGACTTCACGGGCTCTCGCAACGTGCCGCTCTTGAACAACGTGTCCGAAATACCGCGCAAGTAAAACAGCGCAAAGCCGAACGGCGGATGCATAAAGCTGGTCTGCATGTTCACGCACAGCAGCACCCCGAACCAGACCAGATCGATCCCCATCTTGGCGGCGACCGGGCCGAGCATCGGCAGGATAATAAACGCGATCTCGAAAAAATCGAGAAAGAACGCCAGGAAGAATATGAAGATATTGACGACGATGAGAAAGCCGATCTGGCCGCCGGGCAAGCCGCTGAACATATGCTCGACCCATAGGCCTCCGTCCACCCCCTGAAATACCAGCGAGAACACGCGCGCCCCGATCAGAATGAACACCACCATCGCGGTGATGCGCATCGTACCCGTTACGCCTTCCTTGACTAGTGGCCATGACAGGCGCCCGTGCACCGCGGCCAAAATGAAAGCACCTACTGCGCCCATGGCACCGGCCTCCGTCGGCGTCGCAATAGCGGTGTCGATCCCCGGCAAGCCGCCCATGCTGCCAAGTACGGCGAAAATGAGCATGGCTGAAGGAATGATTCCCCGCAGACACTTCCTCCAAAGTGCCCAGCCTCTGAGAGTGCGAGCCTCGGGTGGGAGGCCTGGCAGATCCTGTGGTCGCAAGCGGCTCAGCACAAAGGTGTAGAGCGCGAACAACAACACCTGCAAGATCGACGGACCCCATGCGCCCTTGTACATGTCGCCCACGGGCTGGCCAAGTTGATCGGCCAGCACCACCAGCACCAACGAAGGCGGCACCAGCTGCGTGATAGTTCCCGAGGCCGCGAGCACACCGGTGGCATAGCGCATCTTGTAGCCGTAACGAACCATCACCGGCAGTGAGATCATGGTCATGGCGATTACCTGACCCGCAACCGTACCGGTAATGGCACCGAGAATGAAGCCAATAAATATCACCGAATAGCCCAGGCCCCCGCGTACTGGGCCGAACAGTTGGCCCATGGAGTCCAGCATGTCCTCGGCCAGGCCGCACTTTTCGAGGATGGCGCCCATCAGGGTGAAGAAGGGAATCGCAAGCAGCAAGTCGTTGGACAGGATGCCGAATACATTGAAGGGCAGATTGCCCATGAAGGCGGCCGGAAACCAGCCCATCTGGACCGCGATAAAACCACACAGCAGCCCCAACGCCGACAACGAGAAGGCCACCGGAAAGCCGATGAGCATGACCAGGATCAACCCAGCGAACATCAGCGGGGGAAAGTTCTGCATGCTCATTGCAGCGGCCTGGTGTAATGGACGTCCATCTCATAGGCATGCGTGAGCCAGCCGATGCGCTTGATGATCTCGGCGACACCTTGCAGGATCATCAGCATGAATCCCAGGGGCAGCATGAGCATCGCTGGCCAGCGCAACAGTCCGCCAGCGTTGCTCGAGCCTTCGTTGGAGATATACATCCCAACGAAAAGCGGCCAGGAAAAATAGAACATCAAGGCCATTACCGGAAGCAGGAAACACAACAAGCCGAACAAGTCGATGTACACGCGCCAGCGACTCGCGAGCTGCCCATAGAGCACGTCCACTCGAACATGCTCGTTTACTCTGAGTACCTGAGCCGCGCCGAGCATCACGCAACCGGCAAACATATACCACTGAACCTCGAGCCAGGCGTTCGAACTGTAGTTGAAGGCGTAACGGACGATCGCGTTGCTTGCGCTGATGAAGCACGACAGGAAGACCGCCCATTTTGCCAATACGGCGAACTTGTCAGTGATCCAGTCGACCAGATGCGCGAGAGAGAGTAATGCTTTCACAGCAGCGCTTTCACAGCGGTGCTTTCGCTAAGATGGAGAGAGCAACGTCCGAAAAATGGGTAGGAGCCGTGATCGACTCCTCGCAGCGATTCGATGCACAAGATGGCGTCTCCCAAGGTGGACAGATTGGCGAAATGGATTAAAAAAATTCGCCGCCACAACTGACCACTAAACCGACTAGTACCTTGGCTGCGCGCTTGGATTCCGAGATAGTATCCGATAAAGTGCGACGCAATAAATGAGATCCCCCACCGCGCCAAGATATCTTTTGCGGTACTCTGCAGCGCTACGCAGTTGTACCCAGTTGTGTTGCGCACACCGAGTTGAGAACAAGATCTGTCGAGTTCCGGAGCGACGAACTCACATCCAATGTTATGGAGGCTGACGTGGGCACTGACGTAATCAATAATGTTCAACGTTGTGCGCTGGCGCTAATCGGTGCCGTCATGTCGTGGCATTGCATTGCCGCGGATCCCGGGAAAGAAATCAAGATCGGTGTGATTTACGACTATACCGGTCCATTTGCGGCGGGTGGCTCGTTGGCCGCCGCCTTGGGCAACAAGATCGCCATCGACATGATCAATGAGCGCGGCGGCGTCGCTGGTTACAAGATCAAGGCATTCTATGCCGACGCCCAGTCCAAAGCCGAAGTCGCCATCAACGAAGCAACACGGCTGCTCGATCAGGAGAACGTGCATGTGGTGATGGGTATCTACTCCAGCGCGCACTGTGTACCCATGGCGCAGAAAGTGGACGCCGCGAAGCGATTCATGTGGGCCAATGTCTGCACCGCGAGCGCCGTGTTCAAGGACAAGAACTTGCGCTACGTTTTTCGACCACAGGCACACACGGATCAGTTCGGTGCCGCCTCCTGCACCTTGGTTGCCGAGAACGCCAAGGCCAGGCTGCGCAAGGATCCCAAGGATGTGAAGGTCGCGATCATCCACGAGGACGGTCCTTACGGAACGGGCGTTGCCGCCGCCAACGAGGAGATCTGCAAGAAGTTGGGGCTTCAGGTCGTTCTCAAGGAAGGTTATGCCGCCACCGCGCCGGATTTGTCCGCACTCGTGACCAAGCTGCGGCGCGTGCGCGCCGATGTCATTCTTCACACGGGATACAACCCTGACATCACGTTGTTCTGGCGCCAGGCACGCGAACAGGGTTTGAAGTGGGCATCGCTCATTGGGCACGGGGCCGGCTACAGCCAGTTCGACAAACTGCACGAGACGCTGGGACCCGATGCGGAGAACATCATGAGCGTGGATCCTCCCGCCGCGCAACAGCTCGACCCCAAAGCCCTTGCGCCAGGAATGGACAAATTGATTGCCGAGATGAGTAAGCGCTATAAGGCGGAAACCAAAACGGATCTGCTGCCACCGCATGTGTCCATGGGATTCAATCAAACGTGGATCTTCCTGACGGACGTATTGCCGCGCGCCATACAGAAGTACAAAGGCATCGATCCGGACGCACTGCGCAAGGCTGCGCTCGACACCGACATTGCGGACGGCGGCACCATCCAAGGTTACGGCGTGAAGTTCTTCCCGCCTGGCCACGCCATGGCGGGGCAGAATGAACGATCGTTTCCCGTAATCACCCAGTACGTTGGGGGCCAGGCCAGGGTGGTGTGGCCCGCCAAGTACCGCACGGCTGAGCTGGTGTTCCCTTTGCCGAAAACGCACCGGTATTCCAACCAGTAGCGAAGCGGTATCTCTTAGAACCCCGGTGTAAACGACCATGCTCGCGCTCAGTGCGCTGACAAAGAGGTTTGGCGGATTCACTGCCGTCAATCAAGTGTCTTTCGAAGTTCGCGAGGGCGAAATACTGGGGCTGATCGGTCCTAACGGATCGGGGAAAAGCACCACCTTCAACCTCATATCGGGGGCGCTGGGTCCCACCTCCGGCTCCATACGATTTCAAGGTGTCGAGATGGCGGGCCAGCTGCCCAACCGCGTGGCGCGGCTGGGCATCGCGCGTACTTTCCAGATCCCGCGTCCCTTTCGTCGCCTATCTCTGCTGGAGAATGTCGCGCTGGCCGCGCACTACGGTCAGGAGCAGCGTCCGTCGCGTGAACGTGCCTTCGTCGAAGCGAAAGAGATCCTCACGCTAGTCAATCTACCTTCCGATTCGCAGGCGAAAGTGGAGGGGCTCGGTGCCGCCGGGCTCAAGAAGCTTGAGTTGGCACGCGCGCTGGCTACCGTACCGAAACTTCTGTTGGCCGACGAATCTCTCGGTGGCCTCGATGAACACGAGATGGAACTGGCGGCGACAATGCTCCAGCGTATCCGGGAAACACGCGGTATCACCATCATCTGGGTGGAGCACATCATGGGTGTGTTGATGCGGGTTGTCGACCGCTGCGTCGTGCTCGATCACGGCGAGGTGATCGCGCTGGGAACGCCGCGCGAGATTGCACACGATCCTCGCGTGATCGAGGTGTACCTCGGCACCGATGCCCTTGAAGTACAGACCAGCGTGGCGAATGCTTAGCCAACCTATGCCATGCTGACTCTGAAAAACATGTGCGCGAGTTACGACGGCTTTCAAGCCCTGGTCGATATTGACCTTTCGGTGAACGCAGGCGAAACGGTGGCGGTCATCGGCCCCAACGGCGCCGGCAAGACGACTTTGCTGCGCGTGATTTCTCGATTGCTAAATGCCGCTTCCGGCACGATGGAGTTCGACGGAAGACCGTTGAATAACGTACCCGCGTACGAGGTGGTGGGTCTGGGCATCGCGCATGTTCCGGAGAACCGGCGTTTGTTTCCACGGTTGAGCGTGGAAGAGAACCTGCGCATGGGAGCGTTCGCGCCTTCGGCACGCGCGCATTTCGCCGAGCGACTTAAGCGCGTGTATGAGATGTTTCCGCGCATGAAAGAACGGCGCCGCCAGCCGGCCGGCACCCTGTCAGGCGGCGAGCAGCAGATGTGTGCGATTGGTCGCGCCCTCATGTCGGGTCCGCGTTTGCTGCTGTTGGACGAACCCTCGGCGGGCCTGGCGCCCATCGTGGTGCAATCTATTTTCGAAGCCCTCAGCGCCATGAGCAAGCAGGGATACACCGTGCTGATCGTGGAACAAAACATCCGCCAGGTCCTCAAGCTGGCGCAGCGAGCTTACCTGTTGGAGGCCGGCCGCATCAAGGCCAGCGGCAGGGCGGATCAGATCGCTCCGCCCGAGAAAATCAAGCAAGCTTATCTGGGACTATGAGCGAATTATTCGACATCTTTCTGCTTGAGGCGGTGCTCAACGGGTTGTTATTTGGCGGCGTGCTGGCGCTGTTGTCGCTGGGGCTGAACCTTATTTTCGGGGTGATCGACGTGGTGTGGATCTGCTACGCCGAACTGGTGATGGCCGGAATGTATGCGGTGTATTACCTGCATACCGTCATGGGCTGGCCGTTGTGGCTGGCCTTCGTTCTGAGTATCGTGTTGGTGGCGTTAATGGGAATGGCCTTGCATCGATTCATCATCGAGCCCGTGCTGTGGGCTGAACCGATCAACCAGTTGTTGGTCACCGGCGGTGTGCTGTTTGTTTTGCAAGGCGGCGCCACACTCGCCTTCGGCATCGAGTTCAAGAATCTGGGCGTGCAACTTCCGCCCATCCGTGTTGGCGAAATTTCCTTGAGTCTTGCGCGGATTGTGGCATTCGTGATCTCGCTCTGCGCCATGCTCGGTCTGTATCTGTTTCTGAGCCGCACTTATCTCGGCACCGCGATCCGTGCCATTTCTCAGGATCGTGCCGTCATGCCCCTAATGGGCGTCAACACGAATCGCATCTTCTTGCTGACCTCGGCGATGGGTGGCGCGCTGGCGGGGTTATCGGCATGCTTGTTGGTGCTGCAGTACGACATTCATCCGGCCATTGGACTTTCTTTCGGGCCCATCGCCTTCCTGGTGTGCGTGCTTGGAGGGCTGGGCAACATGATTGGCGGCTTCATCGCGGCGTTCTTGTTCGCCCAGTTCATCGCGGTGGGTGGCTACTTGTTTCAACTGGAGTGGGGTTATGTGATCGCCTTTGTGTTCTTCATCGCCATGATGTTCTTCAGGCCGCAGGGTTTGCTGGGAAGGAAATCGTGACCAGAGCGTTGCCGCTCATCGGTGTCGCTGCACTGGCCGTGCTGCCGTTTTCTGGTATCGGACCTTACCCGATGCATTTGCTCATCACTTGTCTGCTGTGGGCGTTCGTCTATACCAGCTGGGCCATCATGGGACGTCTGGGGATGGTGAGTTTCGGTCACGGCGCCTTCCTTGGGATCGGCGCATACGTTTCGGTGATGGGCTGGAATTTTTTCGAACTCAGTCCGTGGGCTGGTCTCCTATGCGGATTGCTCCTCACCGCGGGGGTGGCGTGCATCATCGGCTACCCGTGTTTCCGGCTCAAGATCGTCGGACACTACTTCGCGCTCGTCACCTTGGCACTGTCCGAAGTCGCGCGCATGATCATCGTGGCCTTGCGCGATCACACCGGAGGTTCACTGGGCGCGACACCTAAGACCGCGCTGGCGGACCAGGCGATGTCCATTGCGGCTTTTCAGTTCTCCTCCAAGCTCGTCTGGTTCTACTTAATGCTTGCGCTCTGGTTGTTCGGACTGTGGGTC
>JANNFC010000575.1:0-1963 GCA_031379405.1 Betaproteobacteria bacterium
CAGGCGGAGAAAAACCTCAATCCCGACCAACCCACCATCGCCATGCACGCCTTGGTTTGGGTTACCAAACTCTACGCCATCGAAGCGGGCCATCGAAGCGCACGATGGATAAGACTGGTGCAGTTGCTGCAAGAAACGACCTGGTATATGATTTCCCAAATATTGTTATGACGTTGGGCTTGGTGTGTTTTTCTACACCTTACTGGAAAAATACAGGAAAATTAATGAGTTCCAATTTAGTTGGTTATTTAGACACCCTAATGGGGTGTTTTTAAACGCCCCGAAGGTGCTCTTTTGAACACCTTTAGGGGGCCTACAATACGTTCGGCCTCTTTTTGTTCATACGGAGTCTGCAATGTTTAACGACCATAGAATCAGATTCACGCCGACAATCGCGGCGCTGGGCACATTGATGAGCGTGGCTACATCGCAGAGCTTCGGGGAGGAAGTTCCCGACGCATTGGCGGCTGGGTGGAAAGGCGAGAAACGCTGCGAGAACGTTCACGAAGACGATTACATTCGCGTACTACGATGTGTCTTTCCGCCCGCTCAGGGCCATGAGCGACACTCTCATCCAGCATCGTTTATTTACATCATGGGTGGAGGGAGAGGAATGGTAACCAACGCGAACGGTACACGACACTTTGAAGTGAAGTCCGACGAAACGAGGGTGACCAAGCGGATTGCTTGGCATGAAATGGAGAATACCGGAGATACTGATCTTCGTTACTTGATCGTTGAGAAGAAGTACCAACCGGAGGGCAGTAAGTAACGCACGCGGCAAGGAGCCTATATTACCTGCGGTCCAAATCGAGTGTGGCTATTAGTACTGCAATCAAGTTCCTGATTCTCCCATGGTCAGAAGGCAAGGGATTTCTCAAAACCTGTCATGGCTGTCTATATGCCACCATATGCGTTTTATCATCAGCCGAACGATCGCTTCAACCGGACGCACTACAGCGGCCTTCGGCCGCCTCCGTGCGCCGGTTAAGCTAAGCGTTGGGCGTCACGGCGACTGCGCTATACTTAGCCCGCCCCAGGAGAGAATCTATGCGCTATCGAATCGCTCTACACCAGTCTGACGAGGGCTTTTCTGCCTCGGTGCCCGGTCTTCCTGGTTGCTGGTCACAGGGCGCCACGGAAGTAGAGGCCCTCGAAAACATCAAGGACGCCATTCGCGAATACATCGCTGTCATTGACGAGCAGTTGCGGGGGGAAAAGGTTCGCGAAATCGAGGTGGTCGTCTAGCCTTGCCCAAGATTCCGGGCGTCAATCATCTCGATGCCGTCCGCGCTCTCGAAAAGGCCGGGTTTTCCGTGGTCCGCCAAGGCGAACACATCGTTATGTCCAACGAGGCGCGCATCCTCACGATCCCGCGTCACAACCCCGTCAACGCATTTACCCTGGGCGGTATCGTCCGCGACGCCGGCCTCACCATCGAGCAGTTTCGCGAGTTGCTTTAGACCGCCGTGCCGCCCAACGAATAAGGTTAGATCGTGCGAGCGAAGCGAAGCCACGATCTGAACCGGTTGTTGGACGAGCCCGGCCCCCAAGCGTTGGTGCCTAGGATTCACAGAAGATATCTCTTGAGGGCGAAGGCCGGTTTGTCGTTCTGAGCGGGGTGTCGAGAGATGAATCGCGCGTCTGGTGCGTGCCCTTGCGGCAGCAGGTGCGTGAGGCGAGCGTTTGTGCGTTGATGGATGACGGTTTGAGACGAGGCTGTGCCTGAGCTTTTGGAAACTGATCTCCGATGAGCCATCTAGAGTACGAAGTAGGTACCAGGTCTTGCATTAACGTAGGATTAGTTGCTCGGCCCCGTATCGATGCTTTGAAATCGGTACATGGATACGGCATGGCGACAGGTCTTCATCGCGCCGGAGTCAATGCCCGTGAAGTGCAAGGCCTCGCATTGACCCGGATTCGAGGTTTCCGCAGAAATTCCTACTGCAGTGCAAGACCTGGT
>JANNFC010000612.1:0-11383 GCA_031379405.1 Betaproteobacteria bacterium
TAAAAGGAAACGTGGCAATCGTCACCGGGGGCGGCCGGGGAATCGGTCGTGCGATCGCGCTTCGCTATGCGAGCGAAGGGGCGAGTGTGGTTGTGACGGATGTAAATGCGACTGACGCCCGTGCCGTGGTGGAAGAGATTCGCGCTAACGGCGGAATCGCGGAGGCGGTCCGAAGTGATGTGCGGGAAACGTCGGAAAGTCTCGCCATGGTTAAGGGCGTCGTCGCGCGTTTCGGCCGTCTCGACGTTCTGGTCAACAACGCCGGCGTCGTTCGCGTCAAGCCGCTGCTCGAGGTCACCCCTGAGGATTGGGATTTCAACAACGATGTCAATGCGCGCGGATTATTCTTCGCGTTGCAAGCGGGTGCGCGGCAGATGGTCGGTCAGGCTCCCCTCGTGCCGGGCCGGCCGCGTGGCAAGATCATCAACATCGCTTCCATAGCCGGGCGCAGCGGCCGTCCCATGTTCGCGGCCTATGCGGCCAGTAAGGCGGCGGCCATCAGCATCACGCAGTCCGCTGCGCAGGGGCTGGCACCCGACATTACGGTCAATGCTATCTGCCCCGGTGTGGTGGATACGGAAATGTGGCGCACCATCGATCGGGAATGGACGGAGGCGGACAAGAGACCTATAGGCTCGGCCTGGAAGGATCGCATTCGCGGCATTCCCATGGGCCGCCCGGAGGTGCCCGATGACCTCACCGGTATGGCCGTGTTCCTGGCGAGCGCCGATTCCGACTATATTACCGGGCAGTCCTATCACGTCGACGGTGGCATGGTGATGAGTTGACGGCCCAGGATAGTGGCGGCGCGCGCGGGTTCAAGCCGCCCTACTGGAGTTTGTTGTTACCGGCTGCGGTGATGCTTATGGTCACCATGGGCATCCGCCAGTCCATGGGACTGTTCCTCTCGCCGCTCAATACCGCGACCGGTCTTGGCATCGTAGCCATTAGCTTCGCGTTGGCGGTGGGACAGTTGATATGGGGCATTTCGCAGCCCATCTTCGGCGCCGTGGCGGATCGCTACGGAGCAGGGCGGGTGCTCGTTTTCGGCGGGGTATTGGCCGCTGCTGGCATAGCTTTGGCGCCGCTGCTGCCTACGCGCTGGGGTTTGGTGATGACTCTGGGAGTGTTGGCTTCGGCGGGCGCCGGCGCCGGGGCATTCTCCATCTTGATCGGCGCTGTCGCACAGCGATTGCCAGTGGAGAAGCGGTCTTTCGCGGCGGGCTTCGTGAACGCCGGCGGGTCCTTCGGCCAGTTCGTGTTCGCGCCTTTAGTGCAAGGGCTGATCACCGTGTTGGGTTGGGTGAGCGCGTTGTATGCGCTCGCTGTGCTTTGCCTCGCGTCCTTGCCTTTTGCTTGGCCGTTACGGCGACGCACTGTCCCCACGGCTTCGCGCTCGGCGACAACACCCGCCGCCGGACGAACGCTGCGCGAACAGCTTCGCGTTGCCATGCGTGATCGAAGCTACTTGCTGTTGCATGCTGGATTCTTCACCTGCGGCGTGCATGTGTCGTTCCTCATGACCCATCTGCCGGGGGAGGTTGCCCTGTGTGGATTGTCACCTCAGGTGGCTGCCAATTCCATCGCGCTGGTTGGACTGGCCAACATCTTCGGAAGTTTGGCGGCCGGAACGCTGGGGCAACATTTTCTCCTGAAGCATTTGCTGTGTTGGTTCTATGCCTCGCGTACGGTACTCATAATGGGCTATCTCGTCGCGCCCAAAGTACCGCTCACTTTGTATATATTCTCGATAGGCTTGGGGTTCACCTTTTTAGCAACGGTGCCTCCGACTGCGGGTTTGGTGGGTAAACTCTTCGGCACGCGTTACCTTGCCACGCTGTTCGGGCTGACTCTCCTTTCGCATCAGATCGGTGGATTCCTCGGCGTATGGCTGGGCGGCGTAACGGTGGTTAGTACCGGTAGCTACCAATGGATGTGGTATGCCGATGCATTGCTCGCATTACTAGCCGCGCTGCTTAACTTACCGATCAAGGAGGCGTCGCGGGTGCGACCGATGGCGGCCGCCGCGTAGGCAAACTCGGAACACACGAGAGGAGACAAACATGTCATCGCATAGTTCGGATTCCACCTGGCAACCCAGCCAGCGCTACCCGGATCCCGCGGTTCAGATCATCGACCAAAGTTTCGACAAGTACCGCGTGAAACTCGCGGCCGTGGAACGCATCGCCCACGGCTTTCGCTGGGCCGAAGGCCCGGTGTGGTTCGGTGATGGCCGCTTCTTGTTGTGGAGCGATATCCCCAACAATCGCATCATGAAGTGGGAAGAGGAAACCGGTGCGGTGAGCGAGTTTCGCAAGCCGTCCAACTTTGCCAATGGCAATACGCGAGACCGGCAGGGACGATTGGTCACTTGTGAGCATGGCGCACGCAGAGTCAGCCGCACTGAATACGATGGCACCCTTAGCACCGTCGCCGAACGCTTCGAGGGCAAGCGCTTGAGTTCGCCCAACGACGTCGTGGTGAAGTCCGATGGGTCCATCTGGTTTACCGACCCACCCTTTGGATTGCTCAGCTACTACGAGGGCTATCGTGCGGAGCAGGAACTGCCGATGAACGTCTACCGTGTCGATGGCCTCACCGGCGAGATGACCGTGGTCGAAGGCGAGGTCAGCCGCCCCAACGGACTATGTTTCTCCCTCGACGAATCGTTGTTATATCTGGTGGAGTCGGGGACGACTCCGCGCAACGTCTATGTCTACGACGTGACCGACGCAGGAAAGCGGATAGCCAACCGCCGCAAATACTGCGATGTCGGCGCCGGTACACCGGACGGCATGCGCTGCGACGTCGACGGCAACCTTTGGATGGGATGGGGCATGGGCGATGCCCAGCTCGATGGCGTATGCGTCTTCAACCCGGACGGGCGCCTGATCGGGCGCATCAATCTGCCCGAGCGTTGCGCGAATTTGTGCTTTGGCGGATTGCAGCGCAATCGCCTTTTCATGGTGGCGAGCAAGAGCGTCTATGCGCTATACGTAAACACCCAGGGTACGCCCGGAGGGTAGGACATTAGCGGGTTGCGAAAGCGATTCGATTGGCGCTAAATGGTGGCTAGTTCGGGTGCGGTCGCGGCGACAGCAAGGTCATCGCGCCATAGAGGGTAGATGGGTGCCACAGAAAGCCGTAGAAATCATACTTATGAGGCGGCTCGCGAGTACGCTTGCGATCCCCGTATTGTTGTTCGATGCGAAGGCGAACTTGCTGTACTTCAATGAGCCGGCGGGGGCGATGGTCGGCAAATCGTTTGAGGAGACAGGAGAAATGCCCGTGGAGAAATGGCATGCCGTCTTTGACCTGGTCGCCGAGGACGCAGCCCCCTTGCCTGACAACGCCGGTCCACTCGTCACCGCTCTGAAAATGTACCGTGCCGTGCATTGTGTTTTCTGGCTCCGGGTCACGGAAGGTATTCGCAAGAAACTGGAAGTGACGGCGCTGCCGCTGGAGGGTCAAGGCGGTCGTCGGCTGGGTGCCGTGGTCACCCTCTGGGAGCCTAAGCCAGCATGAAAGTCACGCTGTGGGGAACGCGTGGTTCCTTGGCCACGCCTGGGCCGGAAACCGTACGCTACGGCGGGAACACCTCTTGTGTGGAAGTTGTCGGGGCCAACGGAACTCGATTGGTGCTCGATGCCGGAACCGGTATCCGGCGCCTAGGCGCTCACGTCGGACCGGAGGCTGGCAGAGTAGACGTACTGCTCAGCCATCTGCACATGGATCACATTCAGGGGTTGGGCTTTTTCAGGCCTTTGGATCAACCCGGACAAGAGGTCCACATCTGGGGGCCACCTTCGACCACCATGGATTTGCGTCAACGCCTGGGCCGTTATCTGTCGCCGCCGTTGTTTCCGGTGCGCTTGAAGGAACTCCTGTGCGACCTTTCGCTGCACGACGTACCCCTCGATGGATTCGAAATCGGCAGCCTCAGAATCAGCGCCATGCTGGTGTGTCATCCGGGCCCGACCGTGGGGTATCGCATCAGCGAAAACGGTAAATCCATCGCCTACATTCCGGATCACGAGCCGGCTTTGGGCGAGCCGCAGTTTCCGGGCGAGCAGGATTGGATCTCCGGCTTCGACCTGGCGCAGGGCGCGGACCTGCTCATTCACGACTCTCAGTACAGCGCCCTCGAATATCCTCGCCGAATTGGGTGGGGACACAGCGCCATTCCACACGCGGTGGCATTCGCGGCCAGAGCCGGCGTCAAACGCTACCTCACCTTCCACCATGATCCGGGCCGCGACGACGCCGCGCTCGACGCCATGCTCGAAGAGGCGCGTGCCGCTTGTCCCGCGACTTTGGAAATCGCTCCCGGCATCGAGGGTGCAAGCTTCGAGGTGTAAGCCCAACGCACCACCTTTGGTTGAACTCGTATTCCCCGCGCTCTTGGCGCGGCGGCAAACTTCGGGGGTTTCCAAAGGGGGCAAAGTGATCGATGGGCAATTACTCCGTGACAAATCCAAGATGAAACCACTAACCACGCTACTCCTTATTGTCGTCGGTTCCGCCATCGCCGCCGAACCCTATCAGCGGCCCGCCGGCATCGCCGAGGACAAAGAGCCCATCATCGTTGCGGGCTACCGCGCGCTATTCACTTGCTCGGCGCACTTTTTTGCCGGTCGTCCTTTGGACGACATCCAGAAGGTCGAACTCGTGGATGTCGCCGGGCTGGGTTACCCGGATCCGGTGATCGACGAAAAACGCAAGCTCGTCACAGCCGCCGATACTACGGGTGGCATCGTTCAAGTCGCCGCTTTTCGTGATGCCATGGGATGCACCTTGTTGCCTCCTCACTGGCAACGCGGCGACATCGCTAAGCTACCAAATATCTCTTATGCTGCCGCGCCTGACTTGGCCGACGTTGCGTTTCCGCGAGGGGACCAGGTGAATCTGCCCTCCCATGGCATCGACGCGGACTATGCAAAACTCGCACCGATTCTGGACCGTGCTTTCGACGGCAAGAGTTACGGCGACGCGCAAGGGGTTGTCACGCTCGGCGTTATCGTTCTAAAGGACGGCAGGATTATCGCCGAGCGCTATCGTAGGGGATTTGGCATTCACGCTGGCTATCGTACCTGGTCGACGACAAAGAGCATCACCGCCGCTTTGATGGCCATCGCCTCTGCGCAAGGCATTGTCGATCTGGATGCGAAAGCAGATATTCCGGAATGGAATCGTCCGAGCGATCCGCGCCAGGCCATCACCTATAAGCATCTGTTGTGGATGTCGAGCGGATTGGCCAGCGGAGGATCCAACACCAATGCTATCTATTTCGGCGGTCAGGACGTCGTCAGTGCCGTAACGACGACCCCGCTCGAAGTCGAACCGGGTACGCGTTGGAAGTACGCCAACAACGATACGTTGCTGCTGTTACGCGCTTTGCGTCACCGGCTCAACGATGACGTGAAGTACTGGCGCTTTCCCTACGATGAGTTGCTGCATCCGCTGGGCATGTACCACACGCGCATGGAAATCGATCATCTGGGCAACTTCGTCGGATCGAGCCAAACGTACACCACCGCCCGCGATCTCGCTCGGTTCGGATTACTACTGGCCAACGATGGCGTGTGGAACGGCAAGCGATTATTGCCTGCAGGATGGCTGAAGTTCTCCACGACACCCGCGCCCTCCAAACCACCCGTGCAAGGCCAGTGGGGCTATGGCGCGCAATTCTGGCTGCTCGATCAAATGCCCGGCGTCCCAGTGGGCACCTTCTCCACCGCCGGCAGCAAAGGACAGTACGTCAGCGTAATACCGGGTGAGGATCTGATCATCGTGCGCACAGGTGTGGATCCTGATGGAAAGCGCTGGCAACCCCATAAAATGATCGCAGATGTGGTCGGCGCGTTGAGATAATTGTTCCGGCGCGCCATCAATCACTACCCCTTCGCAGGAGGCAGTGTATCGGGTACCTATATCGACAGCCAGCGCGTGCCAAGTCTTGGGGACGTCTTGCATCCCTCCTCCACAAACCGGACAGACTACTTGCTATAAACCGGACAACCAATTTACTCCTGACACACACTTCTACTCACTTGATCCACTATGGTTACTCTGTTAGGCTTTCCTCGCACTGGGCTTTTTTTTTAGAAATCACAGCTAGTCGCCACGCGCCAAGGCGGGGCACGTCTAAAACTGGGGGAGGCAGCAACATGGCCGAAGTACAGTGGTTCCTGAAAGGGCAGTGGTTGGAGTACTGCAGTTGCGACTATGGGTGTCCGTGCGAATCTATGGCTCCGCCGACGCAAGGGCATTGCGATGGCGTAGTGGGTATGCATGTGGACGAGGGCTATTACGGTGACGTGCGGCTGGACAATCTGACCATTGTTGCGACGTTTTTCTTCCCCCGTGCGATACACCACGGAGGAGGGCATATGCAGCCAATTCTGGAGGACAAGACCACTCAAGAGCAGCGCGATGCCATCTTCAAGATTTTGTCCGGTGAGGGCCAACCCGTTGGCACCATGTTTCAGATTTTTAGCGTGATCGTCGAGCACTTCCATGAACCGCTGTTCCGACCGATTAAGTTCCAGTGGGACATTGACAAGCGCACGGGGCGCATTGAAGTTTCCAATGTTGTGCGGGCCTCGACAACCCCCATTCGCAATCCTGTGACGGACACGGAATTGCGAATGCTTACCGTGCTGCCCGAGGGTTGGGTTTTCTATGAAGCCGAAGTCGCGGCAGGCACGGCGAAGGGCATGGGGGACATTAAATTCGATTTCGCCAATCGCCATAGCTCGCTAGCCCCCTTCGCTTTTAACAACCAAGGCATGGCCTATACCCACGACGAAGCCAAAAAGCGTCTCGGCTCACGAGTCTAATTTAGGGATCGTATTGCGCACTCCTCACCGCGCCCTCGCTGCGAAGTTTTGCAGGCGCGATGACTGAAGAAACGCGTTTGTGCCCCTGGGGTCCGAATGGACAGGTCTTCAAGGCTTGATCGTTGGATCATAGGTACCAGCTTGACACTGTTAGTAGCGTTAAGCTGGATCTATTTGGTACTCGTGGCGGAAGGAATGAAAGCGATGACGGGCAACGGTGGCTCTGCCCGATACATGTGGCTGATGCCAATGGGCAAATGGGACTTGTACAACTTCACGCTCGGATTTGCCATGTGGGTCATCATGATGGTGGGGATGATGATCCCAAGCGCCACTCCGACGATCTTGTTGTACGCAAAGATTCGTCGTCGCGTGCAAGCAAGAAGCAAGGTCCCCTGGCTTACCGCCACTTTCGCCACTGGGTACCTCGCCGTATGGGCGGCTTTCAGCTTTGCCGCGACTGGACTTCAGTACTTGCTTACCGAGTTGAGACTCTACTCGGATCTCATGGAGACAGACAGCGCACTTCTCAGCGGGCTAATCCTTACAAGTGCCGGTATCTATCAGTTGACGGTTTGGAAAAGCGCATGCCTTGCGCATTGCCAATCTCCCATCAGTTTCCTCACTCGACATTGGCGCGATGGCGCCGCAGGGGCGTGGCGCATGGGATTGTCCCACGGATGGTATTGCCTGGGCTGTTGTTGGCTCATGATGCTGGTGTTATTCGCCGTGGGAGTGATGAACCTCCTTTGGATCGCTGCCCTTAGCGTATTCGTGCTGTTGGAGAAATTGCTTATTGCACGGAAAATGGTCTCGCGCGTCACAGGATTCGCGCTCATTCTTTTGGGAGCGCTAAGGACTATCCAAATTGTGTAGCTCACGCCCGGCACTTTTCAAATTAAGCCACGCTCCCGCGCAAAGTACGATCGCACCCAATAGCACCCAAACATCCACCTTCTCGTCATAGAACACAAAGCCAACCGTGGCGATGAGTGGCAGGCGCAGAAAGTCCATTGGAATAACCACTGTTGCATCGGCCAATTGAAAGGCGCGCGTCATGCAGTAGTGCGCGAATAGCGCAGCGTTACCCACGACGACAACCCACGGCCAGGCACCGGCTGAGGGCCACACCCAATGCGGCAGCGAAAACACAAATCCTAGCGGGAGCTGAATCAGCGTCATGTAGAACAGGATAGCGAGCGGTGACTCGGTACCCGACAGACGCTTGGTCAAGGTATGCGCCAAGGCAAACCCAAATGCCCCCCCGAGCACCGCCAGCGCCGCCGGGTGCACGATGGCGATGCCCGGTCGAAGAATGATCAGCGTTCCGGCGAAACCGATGGCGACGACCAGCGCCCGCGTACGCGTCATGCGTTCGCCCAGGAGAGCAGGCGCCAGCACAGCGGTCCAGATCGGCATGGTGAACTCGAGGGCGAACACTTCGGTCAGCGGAATGAGGGCGATGCCGTAGAACCACCCATACTGGCCGGTGAAATGAACAAGGTTGCGAACCAAATGGGTGCCGAGAACAGAGGTGCCAATGACACGGGTGCGCACGTGCGCCCACCCGGCACGATAGAGAAAGACGGCTATGACCACGAGCCCGATCAGGCTGCGGAAAAAAAGCACCTGAAAGGTGGTGAGTTCCCGCGCTAACTCGCGTCCTGAAATCGCCATTGCCAGAAAGCAGCACATGGCACCGCCCATCCAGAACGCGGCTCGGACAATGGGCGAAGCGGACGTCAAGGGCACGCGACTAGAGAACGAATGGTTCGCTATGTGCGACTCTACTGGGATCGTCGTGCCAAATGCGCGGATCGGCATCAACGTACAACTCGATCCAGTTGTCGTCGGGATCTCGAATGTAGAGGGACTGCGCTACCTTGTGGTCAACCGTTCGATCGATCGCCACACCCTGTGTTTGCAGATGAGTGCGCGCCGCCCGCAAATCATCCAATGCGTTCCCGACCTTGAGTGCAACGTGCGCGAGGCCCGGCGTGCCTTCCAGTGCGCAGGGGGCACTCGCACCGATCTCCATCAAGGCAAAGTCGTGGTGGTTACCCGTGATGGAGAAAAACGCCATGGGTGTATCGCGAATGAGTGTGCGCGCGACCAGGGGGAGACCCAATACGCCGCTGAAGAACGCCAGGGAGCGCTCGAGATTTCGCACCTTAAGTACCACATGACCCAAAGCTAGGACGCGCATCGTTGCCTCTTTGTGTTGACCGGGAAAACTAAGACGCATTTTGCCAGTAGTATTTGGTCACATATGGTCACTCATAAAAATAGTCGAATTCCCCAACGCCCCGTGCTAGTGGCCGGCGGAGGTATTGGTGGTCTCGCCGCCGCCCTGGCGCTTGCACACAAGGGAGTGAGCGTTCAACTCTACGAACAAGGTGCGGAGTTCGCCGAGATTGGCGCCGGCATACAGCTGGGTCCCAATGTGTTTCGTATGTTCGAAGTGTTGGGGCTCACCGCTGCCATCGAGCGCTATGCCGTGCATCCCGACAACCTGATCATGATGGACGCCGTCACCGGCGTACAAGTAACGCACATACCGGTGGGCGGACCGGCGTTTCGAGAACGCTTCCACGGCTACCCCTACGGGGTGATTCATCGCGCGGACTTGCATCAGGTCATGCTCGATGCCTGCTGCGCGCAGAGCACAATCCAAATGGCTACGCTCAAGAAGGTGTTGCGTCACGAGGAACTTCACGACCGGGTGGTGTTGCACCTAGAAGACGGCGAGTGCGTGGAGGGATGCGCGTTGATCGGCGCCGATGGTCTCTGGTCGAAAACGCGCGCACAACTCTTGGGCGACCAGGCACCGCGAGTTTCCGGTCATATCGCATACCGCGCCGTGCTGCCGCGCGCACAAGTTCCAGATGATCTGTGGCAGAACAACGTCGTGCTTTGGGCCGGGCCGAAGACGCATCTCGTGCACTACCCGCTGCGGCGTGGCGAACTCTACAACGTGGTGGCGGTATTTCACAGCGACAAGTACGAGGAAGGCTGGAACGTCTACGGCGATCCCGACGAGTTGCAGCGGAAGTTCCACACCGAACGCTCAGAAGTCACGCGGTTGTTGGAGAAGATCAACACCTGGAGAATGTGGGTGTTGTGTGACCGTGAGCCGATGCGCGAATGGTCCACAGGCCGCGTCACGCTCTTGGGCGATGCGGCCCACCCCACGCTGCAGTACATGGCGCAAGGTGCCAACATGGCGATCGAAGATGCCGTGGTGCTTGCCGCCTATGCGGAGATCGCCGGCTACGACTTCGCACGCGCGTTGCGCTGGTACCAGGACACACGCTACTTGCGCACCGCGCGCGTGCAGATGACTTCGCGTTACTATGGCGACATCTATCATGCCGCCGGTGTGGTGCGCGAACTGCGCAATCAATTGCTCGCACCGAAGCCCGGCGCGGTTCCAAGTTTCGAGGCAATGGCCTGGTTGTACGATGGCATCGTCGTGCCCACCGCGGCACCATGAACCTAGGGTGGGTTAGCAACGCAGCAGCGTAACCCACCGAAACCTCGGTGATGAAATGACTGTGGTTCCTGGTGACCGCGCTACGAAATCCTCACCGCGGGCACCACGCGTCGGACATCATGAATTGGAGTGACGAATGAAGATTAAAGAGCATCCGGACCGGCGAAGGTTCCTGCGCATGACAACCACCCTTGCAATCGGCGCGTGGGTGGGTCATCCAAGCACCGGAAATGCTGCGCCGAGTTCCGCCGGCGTTCCAGACCCACTACTCATTGAAGACCTCGTCGCGGCGAATCACATTCTGGCCAGCGAAGGTGTAGTGGATGGCTACGGACACGTGAGCGTGCGGCATGACAAGAGTCCCGATCGATTTCTGATCTCGCGTTCCATCGCACCGGAGCTGGTGTCGGCCGCCGACATCCTTGAGTTGGATCTCGACGGCAACGCCGTCGATGCGAGCGGCCGCAAGCTCTACCTCGAACGCTTCATCCACGGCGAAATCTACAAGCGCCGTCCGGACGTGAAATCCATCGTGCATCATCACGCCGCCTCCATCATTTCCTTCGGCATCACGAAAGTACCGCTGCGACCGGTCTATCATATGGCGGCCTTTGTCGGCGAGGGTGTGCCCATATTCGAGATTCGCGAAGCGGGCGGCAATACCGATATGTTGGTGCGCAACCCTGATCTCGGACGCGCCCTGGCCGTCGTACTAGGCGACAAGCCCGCCGCCCTCATGCGCGGCCATGGTGCCGTGGTGGTGGGCAGTTCCATTTCCGAAGCCGTCGCGCGCAGCGTTTACTTGCAGACGAATGCAAAGCTGCAGGCTCAAGCGCTCGCATTAAGCTCAGAGGTTACTTACTTGAATGAAGGCGAGGTGGCGAATCTTAAGTCGCCCACCTGGTACGACCGCGCTTGGGAGTTATGGAAACGCAAAGCACTTTCGCAAATGCGCTAAAGTAGCGCGTGCGGCGATTGCAGGGTATTGCCATCGCCCCAAGAGCGTTATCTAAACCAGAGGAGAAGATGCATGAGTGATTTCGTCATTTCG
>JANNFC010000633.1:0-9575 GCA_031379405.1 Betaproteobacteria bacterium
GCCAGGCGTGAGCATGGGTTGAATCGCTGGGAGGCATTGCTCGACGCTTGTCACAAGCGTGCGCGCCCCATCGTCATGACCACCGTCGCCATGGGGACCGGTATGTTGCCGATTGCCCTAGGCGTGGGCACTGACCCGAGCTTCAGGGCGCCGATGGCGATCGTCGTAATCGGCGGCTTGATCACATCGACCTTCTTGAGCCTGCTGGTGATTCCGGTGGTATTCACCTACGTCGACGACGCCCTCACGCGCTTGCGGGGGTTGTTCGGTCAGGGTCGCCAGGCAGAAAGCCTCGCCCCTGTTCGCGTCCCTAATCGCGCCGCCGATGACGCGCGACCGTAAGGCTTGAAATCCGGCTATCATCCAAATCCAGGCGGGAAGCAATCGTAGGCATCGTTGGATCTGGTGAAGAAATTGTATGGAGAGGCTAGATGAGGAAGCTGTTGGTGTTGCTCGCGGGCGTGGCCGCGTTCGTGAGTGCTCAGGGCGCGGAGGATGGGCAATTCGAGGGCAAGGTCGTAGTGGAGTGGATGGACGATCCATTCGTGTCCAAGATGCGTACTGTCGAAGAATTCGCGTTTCGACAGGCGAATGGAAAAATTTGGAAGGTTCCGCGTGGCCATGTACTGGATGGCAAAGGCTTGCCCCCGCTGTTTCGGGTTCTGGTGGGCCAGCCCTTCGACGCTGGCTTTCGTAAGGCAGCGGTGATCTACGACGCGGCCGCCCACAAGATGACCGAGCCCTGGGATGAGGCTCAGCGAATGTTCTATGAGGCGAGTGTGGCCGAGGGTGTGTTTGCGCAAGACGCCAAAGTCATGTATCTGATTCTGGCTACACAGGGATCGCACTGGGAGGTTCCGGGTTCAAGGTGTTTCGGCAGTTGCCACGGTAACACCTTACCGCTTGAATGGCGTCCCGTGGTCGATGAGCGCAAGGTGGACGAGCTGATTGCCTGGGTGCGTACCAACGACCCGGAGCTGGTGGAGATCGACCGCCGCGCGCGTTCGGCCATTCGTGCGATCGGCCCCCACATCTTTACCCAGCCGGCGTGCGATAACGAATTTTCCGGTTCGACGCGGGTTCGTAAGGGCTGCGACTAGCCCGCACTTCTCATTGGGGCGCAAGATGCGGGCTAGCTCGATCCGGCGAGGGTAGTTGGTTCCATCGAGTACCAGGCGCCGGGAAGGTTGCGCCGCCAACTGGTAGGCATACGCAGTGCCGCAGGAAGCTGATAGCCGGGTGTGTGAGGCGGTTGAAATCGTCCGAGGACATCGTAGTAGTTGCGGATGTTCTCGGTGAGTATCACGGCTTCACCGCCGCGTGCGAAGCCGTATTTGAGATTGATGTAGTGTTCCGGCAGAGCGATAAGCGGTAGCGCCTTCTTCACGTCGACCCATAGATTGGGGTTGAGCTTCATGCGTTGTGCGAGGATTCTGGCGTCTTCCAAATGACCGAGGCCCAGGTTGTAGGCCGCCAGCGCCAGATAGGTGCGATCGGGTTCCTGAATCTTGTCTGACAGCCGATCCCTGAGGTCGGCAAAATAGCGCGCACCCGCGACGATACTTTGTTTGGGATCGAGCCGGTTGGACACGCCTAAGTGATCGGCGGTTTCCTCCGTGAGCATCATCAGCCCGCGTACGCCCGTGGGTGAAGTGGCCAGCGGATCCCAATGCGATTCCTGGAAGCCGATGGCGGCGAGCATGCGCCAGTCGATGCCGGTGATCTCGGCGGCGTTCTGAAAGTGCACGCGAAATTTAGGCAAGTCGGTCTGGATCTTCTCGATTAGATTCTCGATGTCGACCGAACCCATGCGCTGCAGGTGGCCGTAGTATTGATCCAATAGCCGCTTCAGTGTGCCGTCGCGCTCGATACGCGAAAAGAACGCCGTGGCGCGCTGGTACAGATCCGGTTCGCCTTTCTTTGGGAATACCCATACCAGCGCTTCAGGTTCGCCCAGCGCAAAGGCGCGCTGCAGGTTGGGGAAAAAATTACGCGCCACATCTACCGCATGGGCGTCGGCAACGACGGCTTCGAGATGGCCGTCGGCTAGTTGCCCGAGAACATCATGGATATCACCCTTGTCGATCTCGGTCCAACGCAGCGCCGGAAACAATCGCTTGAGTTCCTTCAGCAGCGTGGCCGCACGCGAACCCTTGAGCACCGCAACTTTTCGCGTCGCCAGGTCGCGAATGGATTGAGGTTTGGGACCATCAGTATTGTAGGCCACCACTTGTTGAACGCGCTGGTAAGCGGGCGCAAGCTTGAAATCGCTACGGGTCTCCGGAGATGCGGTGAGACCGGCAGCGGCGAAGTGCGCATAGTGACGGCGTAATTTTGGAAGAATGGCCGAGAGCGCGTATTTGTCCTGGAAGCGAACCTTGACGCCCAACTCTTTGGCAAACATCTCCACCAAGTCGTTCTCCACGCCGGAGAATTGTCCGGCGGGGTTGATGTATCGCGTGGTAGGGGACTGGCGCGTGAGAACGACCAACTCTCCCGATTGATTCAGTGGGAGAACCGGGCGCTCCACGAGGCTGCTTGCATCGCAGCCCAGGAGCAGGAGGATTGGCAGTATGTAGAGCATACGCATACGGTATCCAACAAGCGCCCAGAGGGCTCCCTCCTTTGGTTGACGTTTGAAACCGACACATCTGAACACAAGTGCACAACGCGAGACAGGCAGGGTTTCTGGGAGCAAGAACAGGACCTCGGCGCTCTGTCATGACAATAACCCAACTGATCAATGGTATTGATCAGTGTGTGTGTAAAATACCACGAAGCGGAGAGGTGCCAGAGTGGCCGATCGGGGCAGACTCGAAATCTGTTGTACAGGGTGACTTGTACCGTGGGTTCGAATCCCACCCTCTCCGCCACCCGTAAACTCGTATTCCTCGCGCTCTTGATGCGGGGGCAAACTTCGGGGGTTTCCAAAGGGGGCGAAGTGATTTTCACGTAGCCCTCTTTGGTCAAGGGCGGGGTCAATACCCCGCCCGCGAAGTCCCCTTTATTGCCGCCCTGGCGGGTGGCATTTATGGGTGAATGTGGCGGCACAATTTCGATTATTTTGATTCCGGCTGCGCCGGCATGGGAGTGACTTTGGCGACACTGGCGGAACTTGGGAAGTGCGGGCAGTCCGTTTGGCTGGACTTTATCGACAGAAAGCTGCTCGTGACGGGTGGCTTAAAGCACTTGATGGACGCCGGTGTGACTGGCGTGACCACCAACCCCACCATCTTCCACAAGGCCATTAGCGGTAGCGCCGATTATGATTCTTCAATCGCGCGTGAGATCCAAGCCAATCCCGCTATCGATGCGAAAGGCTTGTTCGAGGCATTGACAGTCGCGGATGTTCAAGCCGCCACCGATGTGATGCGGCCTGTTTATGACCGTACCGGGGGTGTCGATGGTTACGTGAGCATTGAAGTAGCGCCGGATCTAGCCTACGACGCGCACGGTACTATAAACAGCGCTCGCCATTTATGGAAGCGCGTGGCGCGTCCTAACGTGATGATCAAAGTGCCCGGAACGGCCGAAGGCGTAACTGCTATCGAGCAGCTCATCGGCGAGGGCATCAACATCAACGTCACGCTGTTGTTTTCCGTGCTACGTTACGAAGAGGTCGTGCATGCGTGGGCGCGTGGACTCGCGCGTTGTACCGACCCGCGTAACGTCGCCTCGGTGGCGTCCTTCTTCGTGAGTCGCGTCGACGGCAAGATCGACCAGATGGTGGAGAGCATTGCCGGAGGCGCGCAATTGCAGGGCAAGATCGCCATTGCCAACGCCAAGCTGGCTTACGCCAGATTCCAGGCGCTTTTGCAGGATCCGCTGGTGGCCACGCAAATAGCGCGTGGTGCAAGGCCGCAGCGGCCCTTGTGGGCGAGTACCAGTGCTAAGAATCCCAAGTATCGCGACGTGGTCTATGTGGAAACGCTCATTGGGCGCGATACGGTGAACACGCTCCCCCCAGAAACGCTGACTGCGTTTCAGGATCATGGCGTGGCAGCGGAAACCATCACCGTCGATATGGCCGCGGTGCGAGGGCAGATGAACGCGCTGACGAGCTACGGCATCGACCTCGACGCTGTCACAAGAACGCTGGAATCCGACGGGGTGGCCTCATTCAGGGATTCGTACGACAAGCTTCTCGTGGCCTTGACGCACAAGCGTCGAGCGCTAGCGAAGGGTATGGCCGCCTGATTTTTCAACAATTCGAACGGTTCGATGCTTGAGGCCGTGGCACTCACTTGCGTGCGTGGCGGGCGCCTGCTGTTTCGCGATCTGTCCTTTGGCGTCGAACCCGGATGCATTCTGTGGGTGTGCGGTCACAACGGCTCCGGCAAGACGAGTTTATTGCGTTTGCTGTGTGGTTTGGCGCACCCGGCCACAGGGGTGGTTCGATGGAACGGCAGCGAGATTCATCGCGAGCGCGAAGAGTTCCAGAAGGAACTCGTGTATCTGGGTCATTTGAACGCCCTCAAGGACGATCTCACTCCTGGGGAGAATTTGGGATTTGTTCTGCAGCAACCAGGCGCGGCGCCGGCTATCGCGCGCCAGTTGCGAGAGCGTGGACTGGCGATGTATCTGGACTTGCCAACGCGCGTATTGTCACAGGGACAAAAGCGTCGGGTGGCGTTGACTCGATTGGCTCTGAGCCGAGCACGCAAGTTGTGGGTGCTGGATGAACCCTTTGCCGCGCTCGACGCGCCGGCAATCGAGGATCTGACGCAACTGATCACCGCCCAGGCGCGGGCAGGCGGTATGGTCGTGTTAACTAGCCATCAGGAAGTGGGACTCGGCGATGTGCCCGTTACGCGATTGCGCTTGGCGGGCGGGTCACTGCCACAATGAATGACAGCAGCGTGTTGCGCGCATTCAGTGCAGTGCTCCGGCGAGATCTGCTATTGGCCATGCGCCGCCGCGCGGATGTGCTGACCACGTTTTTCTTTTTCGTGATGGTGGTGAGCTTGTTTCCCTTGGGAGTAGGGCCGGAACCTGGCACGCTAAGAACCATTGCGCCGGGTGTGATATGGGTGGCGGCATTGATGGCTTCTATGTTGGCGCTTGGCCGCTTGTTCGCCGTGGACTTCGCGGACGGGACGCTGGAACAGATGCTATTGACCCCCGCACCGCTGGCGATATTGGTCATGGCGAAGGTTCTCGCGCATTGGCTGGTGGCGGAACTTCCGCTGGTGTTGATGGCTCCATTGCTGGGTCTGCAGTTCGATGTGCCGAATGATGTCGTGCTGGTTTTGTTGGGCTCGTTGTTGCTGGGCACCCCGACGTTGAGTCTACTGGGCGCCATCGGTGCCGCGCTCACCCTCGGCGTACGTGGCGGTGGGGCTTTGTTATCCTTACTTATTTTGCCGCTATGCGTTCCCGTATTGATCTTCGGCGCGGGCGCGGCTACGGCGCTGGCCACGGGACACAGCGCGCATGCTCAGCTTTCCTTGTTGGCCGGGTTTTTTCTAGTTGCCCTGGTGCTGGCACCCTTGGGCGCGGCGGCGGCGCTAAGAATTGCATTGGAATGATCTCAAAGTGGATGGTGTAGTGGACGTTCTAGAAAAACAGCGCGTGGGCGGATTTTGGCGCTATGCCGCGCCGCACAGTTTTTATCCCTTGGCGGGACGACTGGCACCGATGTTTTTCGCTGCGGCGGTGGTGCTCGCCCTAGTGGGCTTGTATATCGGTTTCTTTGTCGCGCCCACGGACTTTCAACAAGGGGAGTCCTACCGGATTATTTTCATCCACGTTCCGTCGGCGTGGATGTCCATGTTCATCTACCTGGTTATGGCATTCTGGTGCATCATTGGCCTGGTGTTTAATACGCGCTTGTCGTTCATGATGGCCAGCGCGCTTGCACCTACTGGAGCGCTGATGACTTTCGTCGCCCTTTGGACCGGATCATTATGGGGCCGACCTACCTGGGGTACGTGGTGGGCGTGGGATGCACGCATGACTTCGGAGCTGATTCTGCTGTTCTTGTACATTGGCTTCATGTCCTTGCATGCCGCGATCGACGAGGCACGTAAGGCAGACCGGGCGAGCGCGTTGCTGGCATTGGTCGGCGTGGTCAACGTCCCCATCATCTATTTCTCCGTGAAATGGTGGAACACGCTGCACCAGGGCGCCAGCATTGGTCTTACCAGAGCCCCGTCGATGGCGGCCGTCATGTTGTGGGGCATGCTGATCATGGCGTTGGCGTTCTGGGCTTACTGTATTGGCGCTGCTTTAGTGCGTGTGCGCGCGGTGATTTTGGAGCGCGAAGCAAACGCCGCCTGGATCAAGGAGGTGCTCGCGTGAACTGGGGCAGTGCACAGACGTTTTTCGAGATGGGAGGCTACGGCCTCTATGTTTGGGGGTCGTACTTGATTACCGCGATGGTGGTGGTCGCCGAAGTTTTCGGCTTGCGTCGGCGCCTACGCGCGGCACAGGTGCGCGCCAAACGCACGCAAGCCCTGGCGGAAGGCGGCCTATGAAAGCGAGACATAAGCGTCTGGCGTGGATCGCGGCTGGGTTGGTGGTGTTAGCAGCTGGCGCCAGCTTCATTCTGAGTGCCTTCCGCAGCAACCTGGTTTTCTTTTATTCCCCGACCCAGATTGTTGCCAAGGAGGCACCCAAGGGTCGCACGTTTCGCATCGGCGGTCTGGTGGAAACAGGCAGCGTGGTGCGACAAGCCGACGGAGTGACCGTGGCCTTTGCCGTGACCGATACGCTGCATCGCGTGCCAGTCGTCTACACAGGCATACTGCCTGACCTGTTCAAGGAGGGCAAAGGCGTGGTGGCACAAGGCCAATTGGACGCCGATGGTAAATTCACCGCGAGCGAAGTGCTCGCCAAACACGACGAAAATTACATGCCGCCAGAAGCCGCCGACGCGCTGGCGCGAGCCCGCAAGGCGCAAACCACCAGCGAGAAATCCCTGGTGCAACCTCAGTCCGGATACTCCAACAAATGATTCCTGAAATCGGTCATTTCTGCTTGATCGTGGCATTGTGTATCGCCGTGGTGCAGGCAGTCGTTCCTCTCATCGGCTCGTACCGATCGCATTCGGCCTGGATGGCGGTGGCGCGTCCCGCCGCCCAGGGCCAATTCGTTTTTGTCGCTATCGCATTCGCTTGCTTGGCCACCTCGTTCTTGAGTAATGATTTCTCTGTGCTCAACGTGGCATCCAATTCAAACTCGGCCCTGCCCGCGCCTTATCGTTTCGCCGCGACCTGGGGGAGTCATGAAGGTAGCCTGCTATTGTGGGTGTTGATGCTCACCTCGTGGACGGTGGCGGTCAGCGTATTCAGCCGTAATCTGCCGGAAGCGGTGGTGGCGCGCATACTTTCCGTGATGGCGATGCTCAGCATCGGCTTCTTGTGTTTCATGTTGCTCACCTCTAATCCCTTCGAGCGCCTGCTGCCTGCGGCGTCCGATGGGCGTGACCTCAATCCGCTGTTGCAGGACCCCGGCATGGTGATTCACCCGCCCATGCTCTACATGGGCTATGTGGGCTTCTCGGTGGTGTTCGCCTTTGCCATCGCGGCCTTGATGGGCGGACAGTTGGACGCGGCGTGGGCGCGATGGTCGCGCCCCTGGACCACGATCGCTTGGTCGTTCCTCACGGTAGGGATCGCTTTGGGTAGTTGGTGGGCATACTACGAGTTGGGTTGGGGGGGATGGTGGTTCTGGGATCCGGTGGAGAACGCTTCCTTTATGCCGTGGCTGGTGGGAACGGCGCTGATTCATTCCCTCATGGTCACCGAAAAGCGCGGCGGCTTCAAGATCTGGACAGTGTTACTCGCTATCATCGCCTTCTCGCTCAGTTTGCTCGGTACGTTCTTGGTGCGTTCAGGCGTGTTGACTTCGGTGCACGCCTTCGCTACGGACCCCAAGCGCGGGATCTTCATTCTGAGTTTTCTCGCCCTCGTCATCGGAGGCTCCTTGATACTCTTTGCGTGGCGTGCGCCCAAGGTTGGCCTCGGTGAGAAGTTCGCGTTGCTCTCTCGCGAGTCCTTGCTGCTTAGTAACAATATTCTGCTGATGGTGGCGGCGGCTTCCGTCCTGTTAGGCACCTTGTATCCGCTGTTTCTCGACGCCATGGGACTGGGCAAAATTTCGGTGGGCCCGCCCTACTTCGAGGCGGTGTTTCTACCGTTGATGGCGCCGGCGACGTTCCTGATGGCGGTGGGTCCGATCGCACGCTGGAAGCAGGCATCGCTACCGGATCTGCTCACGCAACTGAAGTGGGCAGCTGCGGTGGCGGGGGTGTGCGCCGTGGCCTTGCCCTACGTGCTGGGTAAGTGGACGCCATTGGTGGCACTAGGCATCCTCATGGCGTCGTGGATCATGGCTTCCGGGGTGGCGGGGCTGGTGTCACGGCTGCGCAGCTTAGCGCAGACGTCGGGCACACCGTGGTATCGAAACTACGCATCGCTCACGCGCGGCTATATGGGTATGCTTATCGCGCACTTCGGGGTAGGCGTGTTCATAATCGGTGTGACGTGCGTGCGCGGCTTCGAGACAGAGAAGGATGTGCGCATGAACCTCGGCGAGACGGTCGAGGTCGGGGGCTATCGCTTCAAGCTGGCCAAGCTGGAAAATCATCCAGGACCTAACTACGATGCCGTACGTGCAACGGTCGAAGTACAGAAGGACGGCAAACCCCCACAAATGATGTATCCGGAGAAGCGTTTCTATCCGGTGCAACAAATGGCTATGACAGAAGCGGCCATTGATACCGGCTTTACGCGAGATCTGTATGTGTCCCTGGGTGAGGCCGTGAGCAAACAGAGCTGGGTGGTACGTATTTATCACAAGCCTTTTGTCGATTGGATCTGGGGCGGTGCCTTCCTCATGGCACTGGGCGGTGTCATCGCAGTGACGGACCGTCGCTATCGGCTTGCGAGCAAGGCCAAGCGTGCCCAGATGCAGGGGGCGACGGTGGCGGAGGCCGCCGCATGATGCGCTTTGCTTTACCGCTGGCCATTTTCGCGCTCGTGGTGACCTTTCTTTACAAGGGTCTCGACCTCAACCCACGCGAAGTGCCCAGTCCGTTGATCGACAAACCCGCGCCTGCCTTTGCGTTGCAGCGCCTGGACGAGCCGGCCAAAACGGTGAGCGAAAAGGATTTGCGCGGGCAGGTGTGGATACTTAACGTGTGGGCGTCGTGGTGCGTGTCCTGTCTGCAAGAGCATCCACTGCTGGTGGAGTTTTCCAAGAGTGGTCTCGCGCCCATCTACGGACTCAACTACAAAGACAGGAAACCCGAAGCCGACGCCTGGTTGGACAAGCACGGCAATCCCTACACGCTGTCCTTGATGGATCCCGATGGCAAGGTGGGAATCGACTACGGCGTCTACGGCGTGCCGGAAACCTACGTCATCGATAAGCAGGGCGTCATCCGCTTCAAGCAAATCGGGCCGGTGGATCCGGGCGTGCTAAGAAACAAGATTGCCCCCTTGGTGAAGCAACTTAGCCAGAGACAAAGCTGATGGCGCGGGCGCTGGCATTGCTGCTCATGGTCGCGGGCGCCTGCTGCGCGCAAGACAACGCTCAGATGGAGGCGCGCTTGAGAGTGTTGTCCGCCGAGT
>JANNFC010000668.1:0-1921 GCA_031379405.1 Betaproteobacteria bacterium
CTCACTTGATCCAACCAATATGAATTTCTCTACTCTTGCACGACTTTTCTGTGCATCGCTCATGGCGTTGTATTCTCTCCAAGCCCCGGCGCAATCCGAAGCGCCGCCTGCGTCGCAAAATTCCAGCGACGCCGCCCAATCGACCAAGCGCACGCCCCGCCCAGACCGCGTATTCGTCAAGCATGTGGAAGGCATTTGGATGACGCAGCATTACATCGCCGCGCTCCAATCCACGCGCTCACCGCGCACGGCGGCACTTAAGGCGCTGCCCATCGTCATCCAACTCAAGAAAGAGAATGGAATCTATCCCATCTTGACCACCAACTTCCGCTCGGCGGTATTGCAGTTCATGATCGAGATCGAGCCCGACAAGAAGCCCCACTCCTGGCGCTTCGTCACCGCCAAATCCGAAGGAATTATCAATACCGCCGATGTGACGTACAGCTACTTCTCGGGCAAGCGCGCAATCGATGGAATGTTCGTCACCCTCTCGCTCAAGGAACCTCACTTCGCCAAGGGTAAGGCTACGCAGTTCACTCGTCTGAATGAACCTCTGGAGGCCTTCATCAATAAGAATACCGTCACGGGGAAATACAAGGATGCGCAAGGCAAATACTACGAGTTCACCGAAGCCGGCGATGCTGTTTTCCCCGATCGTAAGTTCGCTTACGAAGTATTGTTGGACACCACGCAAGCAAATTGTGACGTGATGACCAGCCACCACGAAAAGGAACCGGAGGGTAAGGAACGCATCGGATTCGCCGTCAAGGGCGAAAAGGTGTCGCTGTACAAAGTGGAATCCCCGGCCAAAGGGAAATGGCGTTGCGAGGCTGAGCCCTATGCAACCTTGACCCGAGCCCAATCGACCTAAGGAGAAGACATGTTGCATCACATGAGAGCAATGTTCGTAAGCGCCGCAGTGGCAGGCGGACTATTTGTCACACAAGCAATCGCCGGTAGCTGCGAAGACATCAATGCATACGAAGCGCAGAAAGCGGAAGACTCACGTTACGCCGCGCAGATGAACGACGATTTCCCCGCCATGGAAAAGTTGTTTGCCGACGATCTGGTCTATACCCATTCCAGCTCGGTGGTGGATAGCAAGAAGACCTACATCGAATCGATGAGTTCGGGCAACGTGAAGTACAAAGTGATGCGTCGCTCCGATGTCACGGTACGTACTTTCGGATGCATCGCCATCATCACCGGTTTGGGTAACTTCGATGTGCGCGTGAAAGACAAAGACCTCAGCGTGGAAATCCGCTTCTCAAGCACGTGGATCAAACGCGACGGCGCGCCGCAATTCGTTTCGTGGCAGGCGACTCGCACGCCGCAGAAGCAGTAGGAATCATCGCCGATATCACCGCTTGAACGGAGCGCAAATGCGGGCATGTATCCCGGAAGATCTGAGGTTCGAGACAGCGCTATTGTGCCGTTCTGTCCGCCAGGTGTCTCAGCGCACAGACTAGCGAAAACTTGAGATGCACTATGAGTCGGCAGAAAGGTTGGCCAAGAAGTTCCAGTGTGGATCGGCACACTTGGCCAAGCAACCGATTTTTTCCATAGAAGATCTGACGAAAGGAAACGTGATGACACTACGTAGGCTCGCTGTAACGACCTTGATGCTGGCCCTTACCAGCGCTCTGAACACTACCGGCCCGGCCCAGGCCGCGACGGACTCCATCGCCGAAAAATTGAAAACCTGGGATTCCGACAACGACGACACCCTCGATATAGCCGAGGTCAAGAAAGCCGCTGAGGCCAAGTTCGTTAGTCTCGAAGGTGATAATGACGGCACGCTCGATATGAAGGAAATGAGTTCCACGAAGATCGACAAGAAGACATTCAAACAGGCTGATCCGGACAACGACGGCACACTGACCAAGGGCGAATTCTTGACCATCGTCGAATCGCGCTTTAA
>JANNFC010000598.1:0-7981 GCA_031379405.1 Betaproteobacteria bacterium
TCTCGATGCTCGCCAGCAGAATGGGGAAAGTCGGCTGGCCCATCGACGAGGCACTTTCGCCTTCGTCCTCTGTCAACTCAATCGACCGAAAACTTGCTTCGATCTGATTGCGCTGCGCGACCTTGAGGAGTTCACATTGGCGGCGGTACAGGTCGGCGGTTTCAAAGTAGCCGTAGGAGGCACCGATTCCCGCACCGGCAACCGCCATCCACTTGAGGTAGCGATGGTCCTTGCTACCGAGCAACTTATCGATCAATGCTCCGAAACCGGCACCGATCCCGCCACCAATGACGCCTCCCCCGAGGGTTTTCCACAGTTGTTCCTTTCGATGGGCGGCTTCGTCACAGGGATCAGTCGCAAGCGCCGATGCGGCGCTGCGCGGGGAAACGCTTGCACATCCCGTCATGCCACCGAGGCACACAATGAAGGCCATAAGAATGGCTAACACCTTGCGACTCATTGCCTGCACTCAAGCCTCCACATGACGAGCGATGGGGGCATCGAATTCCCCCGTATTCTTCTATTGGTTGTACTGCGAGCAGCCCCACGAGGAACCGACTCCGTGTAATGGCGTGCCATTCTTGTGTACGCCACATCAGCACTCCCAGCCGAGTAGTCTAATTCATTTCAGGCCAGAGGATTCGATGACTGCAATGCGATGCATCCCGAGGAATTTATCCTGCAATCGTGTTAATCCTGTCCAAAGGAATTGCTGCGAGCATTGCCTCTTCTACAAGTAATTCCTTCTGAGCAGGATTGACAGGATTGACAGGATTAAAGGGATGCAGTTTGCGGAGGTACGCATCCGCTCTTCAAGTCGCCAATAAAAAAGCCCCGCTTGTGCGGGGCTTTTCGTTTCTGCAAACAACCGATATGGATTAGTAATCCATATCCCCTCCACCGCCGTGTGGCATGGCGGGCCCTTTGTCGTCCTTGGGCAGCTCCGCCACCATGGCATCGGTGGTGAGCAGCAAACCGGCGATGGACGCCGCGTTTTGCAGCGCGCAGCGGGCGACCTTGGTGGGATCGATCACGCCCATTTGAACCAGATCGCCGTACTGATCGGTGGCGGCGTTGTAACCAAAGTTACCTTTGCCTTCGACCACTTTGTTCAACACCACCGAGGCTTCGACGCCACCGTTGGCGGCGATCCAGCGCAGCGGCTCTTCCAAGGCGCGCGAAACGATCTTGATACCGGCATCCTGATCGGGATTGGCGCCTTTCAGGGACGCAATGGCTGAGCGCGCACGCAACAAAGCGACACCACCACCGGGGACGATACCTTCTTCCACGGCGGCACGGGTGGCGTGCAGGGCGTCTTCCACGCGAGCCTTCTTCTCCTTCATCTCGACTTCGGTGGCAGCACCGACTTTGATCAGCGCCACACCGCCGGCCAGCTTGGCGACGCGCTCTTGCAGTTTCTCGCGGTCGTAGTCGCTGGAGACTTCTTCGATCTGTTGGCGGATGGACTTGATGCGGCCTTCGATTTGGGCGTTGTCACCGCTGCCGTCGATCAGTATGGTGTTTTCTTTCTCGACTTCAACGCGCTTGGCGCGACCCAGATCCTTCAGCGTGACGCTCTCGAGCTTCAGGCCCACTTCGTCGCTGATGACGGTGCCGCCGGTGAGGATGGCCATGTCTTCCAACATCGCCTTGCGACGATCGCCGAAGCCCGGAGCCTTCACCGCGCAGGTCTTCAGGACGCCACGCATGTTGTTCACCACCAGGGTGGCCAGCGCTTCGCCTTCGACTTCCTCGGCCACGATCAGCAGGGGTTTGCCGGCCTTGGCGACTTGTTCCAGCACGGGAAGAAGATCGCGAATGTTGGAGATCTTCTTGTCGTGGAACAGAATGAAGCAGTCCTCGTGTACGGCGATTTGCTTATCCGGGTTGTTGATGAAATAAGGAGACAGGTAGCCGCGGTCGAACTGCATGCCCTCGACCACGTCGAGCTCGTTGTTCAGGCTCTTGCCGTCTTCCACCGTGATGACGCCCTCCTTGCCCACTTTGTCCATGGCGTCCGCGATGATCTTGCCGACATCCGGGTCCGAGTTGGCGGAAATGGAACCCACTTGGGCGATTTCCTTGGTGGTGGAGCAGGGTTTGGAGATTTTCTTCAACTCATCGACGATGGCGATGACCGCCTTATCGATGCCGCGCTTGAGGTCCATCGGGTTCATGCCGGCGGCGACATACTTCATGCCTTCCTGCACGATGGACTGGGCCAGCACGGTGGCGGTGGTGGTGCCGTCGCCTGCCGTGTCGGAAGTCTTGGAGGCTACTTCCTTGACCATCTGCGCACCCATGTTTTCGAACCTGTCCTTCAGTTCGATTTCCTTGGCGACTGAGACGCCGTCCTTGGTGACGGTGGGGGAGCCCCAGGATTTCTCGATGACTACGTTACGGCCCTTGGGCCCCAGGGTCACTTTGACGGCGTCCGCCAGGACGTTCACACCGGCGATGATGCGCTGACGGGCGGCATCGCGAAACTTGACTTCTTTTGCTGCCATGATCCTTACTCCTCCTTGATTTAGGCGTTGTCCAGTACACCCATGACGTCTTCTTCCTTCATCACGAGCAGCTCTTCGCCTTTGATTTTCACGGTCTGTCCGGAGTACTTGCCGAACAGGATCTTGTCGCCAACCTTGACCTGCAAGGGAATGACCTTGCCTTCTTCGGTTCGCTTGCCGGTGCCGATGGCGATGACTTCGCCTTGATCGGGCTTCTCAGCGGCAGTGTCGGGGATAACGATACCGGAGGCGGTCTTGCGCTCCTCTTCCACTCTCTTCACGATAATGCGATCGTGCAAGGGACGAATCTTCATAACTCACCACTCCATTTGCTCAACGGTTACTCGGAATTTGAATAAGTTGGCGGACGGCTTTGACAGCCACACAGTAACCAACTGCTGCGGCAAATGGGGGCGGGTGGCGCGATTTCAAGGGTAGTGCCTTCAAATCTGCCTTACACTTGGGTGCCCATGCCCTTCGCCTACTTCGATCGCCTTTCCGAACCCCGAAAACGGATCTACCTGACGAGCGACGCCATCCATGAGGTGCCGCTCGCAGTGGAGGCTTCGATGCGCGCTGCCCTGACCGAAATCGGTGCCGGGCTGGAGGCTGATCAGCGTAAAGACGTCGAGGGCGCCAGCCAAGCTTTGCTTAGCGAGTTGGTTGTTCAACTGGCCGTCCCCCCGATCGAAGTCAAAGTACTGGCCGTACGCCCCCATGGCAACTGGGGCGAGTTGCATGGGCTCTATGAGCCCAACGAACCCCCGCAATGGTCCACAATTACGGTCTGGATGCGCACCGTGGCACGTAAGCAAGTGGTGGCGTACAAGTCATTTGTTCGAACCCTGCTGCACGAACTGTGTCACCATTTGGACTATGAACTCTACAAGCTCCCGGAAACCTTCCACACGGAGGGGTTCTACAAGCGGGAATCCAGTTTGTTCAAACAACTGCATGCCAAGGGTTAGGTGGGCTTGGCCGGGGACCCGATATTTTCTAGAATGGCTGCCGGAGTAGTTCCTTTGCTAAAAGTGGAGTAAGGGTGGATTGAGAGTGGATTAAGGGTGGAGTTTCTTAGAGTTGAAGCCTATCGATCGACCGCCATGATTCTCGCGCTGGACATGGCGGGCCGACCTAACCGCTGGCTGCTCATCGAGCAGGCCATCACCTATCACGCCCGGGAAATGGTGGCCTGGTCAATCGGGGACATGGTCTGCACCTTCCACGGGGGTTTTTCCAGGCTGACCGGCGAGCGCTCCGCCATTTCGACCCGCAGCATTATCGCTATACGCGGCCCGGCGGACCTTATCCGGGAAGAGAAATCCGAACCCCATCTCACCAACTGGGCGCTGTATCGACGCGACCGTTATCTATGCGGTTACTGCGGCGACCGCTTCCGGGATAGTGACCTGTCGCGTGACCACGTGGTGCCACTGCATCTGGGCGGACGGGATCGCTGGATGAACGTGGTCACCGCCTGTCGCAGCTGCAATACGCTTAAAGGGGGGCGTACCCCGGAGGCGGCGCATAGGCCGCTGCTCTACGCGCCTTACATTCCTAGTCGTCACGAGCACCTCATCCTGCAAAACCGGCGTATTCTGCAAGATCAGATGGAGTACCTGATGGCGCGGGTGCCCAAGCACAGCCGCTTGCATTTGAATTAGTCTGCGCACTGGCGCTCCAATCCTGAGAGGAAAGATCATGAATTTTCGAGCCTTGCGCGGGACGGTATGCGCGTGCCTGCTTTCTACGATCCCGCCTGTTGCGTTGGCGCAAGCCTCCGAAGGCGAAGCCAATCGTATGGCCGCCGCCGAAAAACTGTTTCTGTTACCTGCCTACCGGCAGATCGCCACGCGACAGATCTACGAAACTCTCAACAGCTTGCCGCCCGAGCAAAGCAAGGCAGCATTGCAGTCGCTACGCGATCCGGCCGTGGTCAGCGCAATGCGCCAAGTCATCACGAGCGCCATGGCTGGCACCTATGGCGTAAAGGAGTTGGAATTTCTGAACAAAATGTTCAGCGCGCCGGAGATGGAGACCTTCGTCAAGCGCGAGACCATCTTTCGCGATCAGCTGCAACGCGAATTCACGGCAGCACTCCTGACCAACCCTGCGTTGATCGGACGCATCCCGTTGCCGAGCAAATAACGCGCGTCTATGCCATCCCGATGGAAAAAATCCCTTCCAGGTCGTGCTGAGAATAGGCCCGGAAGGCGATCAACGTCTCGGTCGCCTCAATGGCTTCCAGCTTCTGCATCTTGTTGGTGACAATGTCGGCCAAGGCTTCGTTACTCTTGACCCGCACGACCGCCACCAAGTCGAAACGCCCCGCCACCGAATAGACTTCCGAAATTCCTTCTATGGCGGCCAATTTCTCCGCCACCTCGCCCACGCGGGCGCGTGCAATGTTCAACAATACGATCGCATTAACCATGTCATCTCCGCTGTGGATCCAGGATCACAACTGTGCGCGCGACCACCACTGTTCTCCCTCGCTCCGCTCGCGGGGGGTCGGGGTGAGGGGCAACTCTCCCTAACCTGCGATCGCGCTATCTGCCCTACTGCACAATCGCAAAAGCATTCAACGGCGACCCCGTCATCCCTCGCAGGCGCAATGGATTCAGCACCAAGGTGAAGGCGTAGTCCTTGCGCGCCGCCAAGGTCTGAGACAACTCTTCAAGGTTCATGTTCTCCACGAGGTAAATACCGTTGTCCGCGATAAGGATGCGGTGGCAGGGGAAGACGCTGCCCTTTTCGGGATAGACCTCATAGGTCAACTGATCCGCGCCACTCAGGAAGATTTTCTTCTCCGCCAGCCATTTCGCGGCGCTCTCACCCGGTCCGGGGCGTAGGCCCATGTATTTGGCTTTGTCACCGAAGAATTTTCCATAGCCGGTACGAATCAGCACCGAGTCGCCGGCACGAACTTCAACTTTCTGTGCCTGGGCGGTGGCTTCCAGGTCCGCCGCGGTGATTTCCTCGCCCGGGGCGAGGGCTTCCACGTTCTTGAATTTCGCCACGTCGAGCAACACCGCGCGATTGATGAACTTCTCTTTGGGATAAATCTCGATTCCCAAAGCCGTCAGGCCGCTGGGCATTTCACTTTGCTCGCCGTCCAGGCCGCCAAAAAGTTTTCCGCTATGGCCAATGTGACCGATGGCATCGATGGTCGGCGCCCCGTGTTGGCCACTGAAGAACATCATATCGCTGGCGAAGCTTAGCTCGGGAATCCAACCCTTGGTCTGCTTGTGCGTATTGGAAAGCGACGCCGCAAATGGCGGATTGAACGACAGCAAAGGCGAACGCGAATCCCAGACAAAATTCAGTTCCACCACTTTGGCCGACTTCAGAGCCGAAACCAATGCGTCGTCGGCTTGAACCACCTGGTAGGCTGTCGCCCCGCACAGTAAAGCAGTACCCGCCATGACTGACGCGATTTTTCCGATTACCATTTTGTCTCCTCCTCCTATTATTAGACTAAATTCGAACAACGTGACGATGTAGCCCACAATGTAACATCTCTTAGCGGCGAAGGTTTTCCACGATGCGCCGTGGCGCAGGATTCGGAGGTAGAAACAACCTGAGTCATGCTATTCAAAGCAAAACCTTTGGTAGCCAGGTGGCGAGACTTGGGATGAAGAGCACCATGCACAGCATCAGCAGACCGAACAGCACATAGGGTGTGACGGCGGCGAAGATGTCGCGCGTGGCAATTTCTTTCGGCGCAACGCCGCGCATGGTGAACAGAAGCATGCCGAAAGGCGGTGTCAGCAGCCCAAGTTGCATGCAGATGAGGAACATCACGCCGAACCACAGCGGATCGAAGTTGAAGTGCTGCACCAAGGGCATGAAGAAGGGCAAGGTAATGAGCATCATGCTCACCTGATCGACGAAGCAACCCAGCACCAGCAGAATTGCCATCATACCGAGCAACACCGCCATGGGCGGCAGCGATGCGTCCTGCACCAAGGACACCAGTCCATCGGTCGCGCCGGAAAACGACAAGATTTGCGAGAACGTGGTGGCACCCACGATGATGAAAAGAATCATGCCGGAGATGGCCGCCGTGCCTCTTAGTGCCTGCATCAAATTGGCGAGCGTAAGGGCACGATAGCAGGCGGCCACCAATAGGGTCACGGCGGCACCCACGGCCGCGGACTCGGTCGGCGTCGCCCAACCGGCAGACATGGCGGAAACCACGACTACGAAAATCAGCAGCAGCGGAATGACGTAAATCACCAATGGCCGCCAGCGCGCCCATCCTCGAACGCCGGTATGCTGAAATCGCGGCGCCAGTTCCGGGTTCATGGAGGTGCGCACCACGATGTAGCCCACAAACAAGACGGCCAGCAATACGCCTGGCACAACGCCCGCGATGAGTAAGCCCGAGATAGAAATGCCCGCCAAGCTACCGAGCAATACGGTGAGGGCAGAAGGTGGAATCAACATGTCCACGCCACCGATAGCCATGATCGGCCCCATGGCCATTTTCGGGTTGTAACCGCGCCGTAACATCTCCGGCAACAGCAAACTGCCTAGCAGCGCGGTGGTGGCAATGGTCGAACCGGAAATGGCGGAGAACACGGTGCCCGCCACCACGGCAATCACCGATAATCTGCCTGGCACACGCCAGATGAGGTTGTCGAAGGCGTCGATCGCCTTCATCGCTACCCCGGTGTGAAACAGCACTTCTCCCATCAACACGAAAAACGGAATCGGCGTGAGAGAAAAATTGGTGATGGAGGCGAGACTATTGCGCACGACCTGCATCAACCCAGGTTCGCCACCCAGATATAGCACGGCCCCCACCAGGTTGATGGCGAGAAAGGCAAAGCCCGCGGGTAGCCCGATGAGCAGCAACAGCGTGAGCGCGCCGAACAGGAGACACAAGGTTTGCCACCAAAGCATGGGCTAGTTATCTTTCCTCTGGGCGAAAAGTTGCCGCACGCATTCGACGCCCATTAGCGCGCAACAAAAAAACAGCGGGAGGAATAGCCACCACTCGGGGAACACCAATGTCTTGATCACCAACGCCTCGATCTTGCGAGCGTCGAGCATGACGGCAACGGCGTACCAGCAGATCGTCGCGCTGACGATCAACCCTACCAGCGCCGCAAGGCGTTCGATGTGACGCAAGGCCGCAGGGGACAACACTGGTTGCAGTAGATCCAAGCGAACGTGCTCTCGGCGATAGAGCAGCCACGGCGCGGCGAGAAAGGTGGCGAGTGGCAATGCGTACTCCGTCACTTCCACCACCCACGTCAGGCTGCGAAACCCAAGGTTGCGCGCAGCCACGTCGTAGCACACCATTACCACGATGGCGCCGATGACCAGGGCGGCCAGCGTGCCGCAAGCTTGCATGAGGCGAGCGTACACGGAAAGCAATGCTTACTTAGGGGCCATCATGTCGCGCAGTTTGGCACCATGCTGCGGGCTGGTGGAGACGATTGCATTCCAGGCTGCGTCGTTCG
>JANNFC010000656.1:0-5505 GCA_031379405.1 Betaproteobacteria bacterium
ATGTCAGTTAAGACTCCCGATTCCTTTATTTTTTTCTGCCGCCCTGCGCAAGCTTGTCAACACAGGCACCAGTTATCCAACAGATTCGCCGCTGCGACAACCTTTGTCGCTCGTCGTTCGTGAAGCGTATTCCGTTCTAGATTACTGTTCAACTCACGCTACAGAAGGGCGGACAGATCGTGGCGGAAGGACGACCGGAACAGGTGACAATAGTAGCGAGCTCTCATACCGGACGATTCCTAGCAGACGCGCTCCGAGCAACTTGGAATTTGCTTCCTATTTTCATCCATTTATTCAAAGCTGAATAAATTGCCCTCAATAAATGATTACGGTCGTAGATCTGGATTACCTCATAAATAGTTAAGTACCAACCGTTCGCTTCCTCTTTTTCCATTCCAGGCCTTCGAATTTTGTTATAAACATAGTCCGCCATTTTCTTTCCATCACCAACATATCTCGACGCATATGCTCGCACTGGCTTCTCATTTTCCCAAACAACCCCTACACATACGTAATGATCGTTATCCCAAACACCGGCACCAATTTCCGCCCCTTCCTCATACGACTTAGCATATGGAATCGGGACATCAGATGCCTTCGGCGGCTTCAGTATTTTTCTCAATTCTGCCGATTTGCTTTTGAGAAAATCGCTGCAGTCTTTCTGGATTAGATTCTCAAAATCTTTCAAGCACTTGCGCACATCCAAATAGGATGCAAGTCCCTCGTTGCGGAACTTGTCTGCTCTGGAAAGCTTGGTCACTTCTCCAACCCCATTGCTATATGGCTCGATATATCAGGCAAATCTGCGATGTTCTGTTCAACTGCGCCAACGAATGCAAGAACAATGGCCTTCTGGGTGAGATTCAAGCCTAGGATTGGGACCAGGCGCCTGATATTCACACAAACCTGGTCCCACTTCCTCAAAACGAATCTTCCTTCGTACAGGCTCTTCTCCCCTGAGCTTGCCAACAAAATTTTCTTAACCGATTTTCCAAATGTCTTCTTTTTTCCAAAAGATTTTGCGTAGCCTGTTTGCTTTCCCGTATCAGCATCGTCTGCATCACCAACTTTGACTTCGATAACAAGCGCAGGCATTTCTTGAAAATGGACGAGGATATCAATCTTGCCACTCTGGCCCACATGCCCTTCATGAACCCACTCCTCAAGCTCGCATCTAATCCCTTCAACACTGTATCCGAAATCAACCGAGAAAACTTCCCCGACGTGCTTGCTCTTGCCTAGTAGCATCAGTACCCATGCCAACCAGGATGAATATGCTTCTTCTCGTGCATCGCTTAGCCATTTATGAAGACCAAGATCCACTGCAAATGGATCATCGAGTGGCCCGAATCTTCGTCCCGACTTCTTGAGCAACACCTTATAGATTTTTTCTTTTTCACAAAGGTATGACATGCCTGCATTTTTAAAGCCCCTCGCGCATTTCCAGGCAAGCTTATTTTGAGACAGATCTCTCCCAAGCGATCCCCATCTCAAGAACAATTGATGACAGTATTGGCTCATTGCAAATTCGCAGACTATAAACGCACGTATCAAGTCGGTCCTTCTTATACCACTGACCTCGACGAGGTCAAGCAACAGATTGGTTCTGACTCGAAACATCCATGGCCTTTTCACTATGACTCATCACCACTCTGGCCAATGAGCAACCGGACGAGGAGGCTTGCCTCTGAACGAGTGAGGACGACCTGTCTGGACAAACCGTCTTGAGCAACATAACTGCAAACCATCATAGAGCCATGCCCCACGCCATGCCTGTAGAAAATCGAACGTGGGGGAAGCGAGTTCCATATGGAGAGCGGGCACGCGATGATCCTCGATATCCGATTCAATAGATGACAACCACTCCAGCATAGCTCCGGAAACAGCACAGGCCGCTGCCAGTCCACGGTAGCGGAAAGTTCTGCTCTCCCCTGTTCGGATATCGCCATGCTTGACCTCACATCCCTCTGAGCCGTTCGTCTTCTTTCAAACTGTCTTCCATGTACTTGGTTAACCAAGCGACCTGCCTACCTTCTTGCATGGACCAAAACTCATCCGGCAGCTCGACATAGCGCCAAAGATAGCGCTTGTAATCATCACCATATCCTGCTGCCTTGTACTGCGCGATCACAGCCCTACTCGGCAACGGCACCGTCCAGTAGAGGGGGTCTGGGTTGTTGGTGAAGCCTAGCGAGGCATACTGTTCCGTCATCCCCGGCATCTCGAACCACACATCGTAGTACCTCTTTGCATCCGTCACATGATCCCACCCGTCATGAACAAACGGCTTTACTGCTTTCGGCAGCAGGCTCTTAAAGATTCCCTGTTGAACTTTTGTCAGTGGCTTTGGCTCTCGATTCATAGCGCCCTCCTAGAATTTATGTGATTTGTCAGCCTTCAGTTCCGCTCCATGCGCTTGCCCCTCAACTACATGTATCCCCATCTTCGTGATAAACCGCTGGCCCACACATAAACAGGGCAAGGTCACAATCAACTGCTTTTCCAACCGATCGAGGCGCCAACCGATGGATGTCTGATAGGTAGTAGTATAGAGTTTCCTTCTCGGGCCATAAGCCGCGCTTAATAAATCCCCACCAATGTCCATGGGCATCCCCTATTGGTTGGAGCATGCCTCGACGCCCGACAGGAAGCTTAGTGGACACGACAATATCGGAGTCGTAACCCAAGCTAACCAAATGCTCGATCAATTCAGGTTGGGTACCATCACGACAGCGCGGGAAGTAGCCCAGATTCAAATCTTCCCTCATCTCTACTGTCACTCCTTGCTCCTTTAGCCACTTTCGTCCTGGCTCACCCTCTGTCGTGTCACAGAGGAGATGGTGATAGTACCGGCTTGCTTCTGCCATGATGCCCCAGAGTATTATTTGCTCGTTCCGTCGTCTCTGCAGCGATCCGGATTTCACGAGCATGGCTAATCTTGGCACCGCCTCTTCGACTGTGATCCCTTCCATTCTTGCGAAGAACTCTACCGCTGTGCCCTTGGCTTCACAGTTGCCACACCGGAAGTCGTTCGGACCCACATATAGTGGCCTCTCATCCAGATCTCTTGCACGACAGAAGAGACACACCCCGAACAGGCCACCAGGATATCCTCCAGCCTTTTCGAACGAACCATACCGTTCGGCTAATTCCATACAGTCCACAGAATCCAGCAAATCGTCGAGTGTTTGAATTATTAGTGGAGTCGCACCTTCACAGGCCAGAGTTAGATCCCGCCTCTGGGAAATGGAAGAAGGCACTGACATGTGCTCACCGAATATCTTGCCCGGCAACATGGCCGAAATGCCCAGTGTGGAGATGATTTTGAATAACGCGCGTCTAGTCAACATCCTCTACCCCTCCATCTGCTCGTTTGCACATGCTTGGCAACGCAGTCTTAGTTTCTTTCCAAATGATATCCCTTCACCTGCATGCACTCGCGGATTTCCATCGCAGCCGTGAACGGCTCTACCTGTTGCCAGCCGCCGTGTTTGGTGACAATGACGTTTTCGCAGTCGAAGGAATCGCGCCGCGAATCAAGATCTGTCTTGCCTGGCTGCACCCACCGACCGGCGCAACCGGCCGCAACCAAAACCATCAGACTGACCAACAACATCTTCATGCTTGCCTCCTTCCTGTAACTGAAGGCGAGGCTAACATGCAGGTGTGACGGAATATGTCACGCCGTTTAGAGGACTATTGGGAGGGAGACCGTTATGCGTGGGAGTAGTATTTGAGAGACTTCGAGAGTTGGTCGGTCATGATCTTGACGAGTTTGGGCGGACTCAGTGCCTTCGCTTCTTTTCCCCACGACAGCACCCAGTAGGCAATCTCGTCCAATCCACCGGCGTGGAAGATGACTTCTACCGATCCGTCCTTCAACTTCTTGATCTGCTGGGTCGGATGCCACTGACGTTCAAGCATGAGATGGGCAACGTCACGACTAAACCAGACTCGTACTTCCTGCGGCGACTCTTCAATTAATCCAAACTGTTTACTGTAACTGTCAGTGGAGGAATAGGAAGCAGGAATCTCAAAGCGATCTTCGGTCAACGTGACCTGCTTCATCCGATCCACGGCAAAGAGTCGCTCTTCCCCGGAGCGGTGGGAATACCCGCGCAGGTAGAGGCCGTGGTCGTACAAGACAAGGGCGTAGGGATCGACGCGGTAGATCAACGCCTTGGTTGCATCCGGTTTCTTATAGGTCAGGTCTACGGTGAGTTGCAGCAGAAGCCCGGTGCGAAGCTGCCTCAGCAGATCGTTCTTTTCGGCGTACGACCTGATCCCTCGTTGAAGCGGCGCAAACACCTGGACAATTCGTTCAAGATGATTGGCTGTCTTGGCGGGTAACGATGCGGCCACTTTCGCAATGACTGTATCCAGGTCTTCCGAGAACGGTGTGCCATTCAGATGGCTGATAATCGAGCGAGCCAGCTGAAGAGACATGAGTTCGTACCGGGTCAGCGTGATCGGTGGGAGGCCCTTGTATCCAAGAGGCAATTGCCATGTCTTTTCACCGGCATCATCCGAGGAAGTCAGTGGATGACCTTCTGCTTCAATTTCAGCCAAATCTCGACGTACCTGCCTGGAGCTGATGCTGAAGTCCTGGACCAATTCCTGGATCGTGCAAGCTCGACTCGCAAGCATTCGCATCGTGCGAGCGAGACGGTCGGCCTGGCTGTAGGCTTTGGGCTTGCGCCCTCTCTGGTTGCGGATATTATCCATCGTCTCAGAGTCCCGGTCTCGGCTCTGGCACGATGCTGAGCTCCAACGGAGAACCGCTACGCCGGATGTCGAGTTTCAAGGTCTGCCCTACGTGAACCTGACAGAGCCGTTTCGCTTCCCGCTCTGAAGACACACTCGATAAGACCGCGCCGTTGCAGGCAACGACTCGATCGCCCACCTTGAGGCCCGCTTTCTCGGCAGGCAAGCCGCTGCGGAGTTCCCGCACAAGGTAGTATCGAGCACCCGCCGATTCCTGCAACTCCCAATTGACTCCGATACGTCCGGACCCAAGCAACCCAGTTTGCGATCCGAACCGAGTGAGAATGCGATTCGCGATGACACGGGCCAAACCTTCTGAATCATCTACCGTGGCGTCTGACCCGTATCCTTCCCCGTTGAATAACACCACGCCGCTCTCGACATCGATCATCCGTAAGACCAGCGACACGCGGCTGATCTGCTCTCCCTCGGCTCGCTCCCATTGTTGTACTTCGCCCACCACAATGGCCTGCGCGCCAACGAGCTTCCCGACCTTCAACACTTCGGCGTCATCGGCATGCTTCAGTTGGACGACCTGCTCCTTGAACACTTCGTCAAGCTCGGTTCGCTCCACCACATTGACGTCCAAGTCTAACAACAAGGTCGTCACCATCCCGGCCACACGCGACCCCGATCCCTCTGACCCGGCGCATCATCAAACAGCATAACAGCCATCGTCCGATAGCGATCGATCGTGTCACGATTGATTGGACCGGCGCCGGCCACGACCGGCTCGGGACG
>JANNFC010000694.1:0-13870 GCA_031379405.1 Betaproteobacteria bacterium
CAAGCATCTGGGTTTCGTGCATACGCGTTCTCTTTCCAAGACTGTTATGGTGACTGTTTAATTGCCCTGCCCTCTCCCCGCCAGCGGGGAGAGGTGTCTATTCGCGATACGGCAATCGGACAAATTACTTGAGGCCCAGCAAAGGCGCCACGTCGGTCTTCTTCCAGCACGGCAGCGCTTCCATCTGGTCATACCAACGGCGCAGGCTGGGATAAGGATCGAGCGGCAGCTTTTGGTAGGAGTGCAGGTGCATGGGCGAAGCCACCGCGATGTCGGCGATAGTGACGTTTTGTCCGCACAGCCAGGATTGCTTCTGCAACCGCTGCTCGAGGATGCCGGCCAGTTTGTCGAAGTTGGGCTTGGCGGCGTCGGTGACCGATTTATCCGGTTCAGCTTTGAGCAGCGGCTTGACGACGTTTTCCACCAGGTAGATGTAGGCAGCGGGGAACCACTGATTGGCTTCCCACAGCAGCCAGCGATTGACGTCCGCGCGCTGCTTGAGATCTTTCGGATAGGCGGACTCCAGGCTGCTCTTATCCGCCGCGTACTGGAGGATGGCATTGGACTCCCATAGCTGCAGATCACCATCGACCAAGGCGGGGAGGGATGCATTGGGATTGATGACCATATAGGCGGCAGACTTTTGTTCCCCTTGGAAATAGTCGACTTTCACCAGCTCATACTGGGTGCCCAGCAGGTCGAAGCCCGCGAATACCTTGCGGCAGTTTACGGTGATTGGATCGGCGTAGAGTTTCATTGCGACTCCGTCTTTTCAGATGAATGGTTTGAAAAAAGCTCAGGACGGGCCCCTACGATTTCCAATGCATCTGCTATTTGGAATCCATCGCGCGCAGGCGTCGGGGCAAATTTCCCTCACCACGGGCGACAACTTAGGCGGCTCCCCCAAAACCTGCTGTTTTTGGTTTTATGTGTCGCGAACTTTAACAGCATTACCCACGGGCGGCTATACTGCAGGCGACCCCAAATTGACCTCGCCCGGACGCAGCATGACGACAGAAACCTTTGTACGCTCCACATTGAATTACACCTTGGATAACGGCCTCACCCCCGAGGTGTATTTCTATGATCCGCCACCCGGTACGGTGGTCAATCCACCTGGAAACGACCCGCAGGAAGTCCAGATTCACAACGGCTGGGATAAGGCTGATTCTTTCGACGTGGACCAGGAAGGCTTCAAGCTCCGTCCCTGCCCCATTGACTTCGATCGCTTTGACGACGATACAGCGGTGCGGACCGAATTTTTCAAGGAAGTCGCCGAGTTCGTGCGTGGCCACGTCGGCGCCAAGCGCGTGCATGTGTTCGACTACAACATCCGCAGCAAGGCGGTCAAAGCCTTGACCACCTCCGCCGCCAACCCGGTGCGGCTGGTGCATAGCGACTACACCCCAAAATCCGGCCCGCAAAGGGTACGCGACACCCTGCCCGATGAGGCCGAGGTGCTGCTCAAGCGTCGCGTAGCGTTCTTCAACCTGTGGAAACCCATCCATCGCAGAGTAGAAGAATTGCCGCTTGCCATGTGCGACGTGGGGTCCATGACGGAAGGGGACTGCATCCGCCTGGCCTTGCGCTACCCCGAACGCACGGGGGAGATCTTCACCATGCGCCATTCCGCGAACCACAAGTGGTACTACTTCCCCAAGATGGACCCCAGCCAGGCGCTGCTACTGAAGTGCTATGACTCGGAAGTGGACGGGCGCGCGCGCTTCATGCCGCATAGCGCCTTCGAGGACCCCACCAGCCCGCCCGACGCCCCGACACGGGAAAGTATCGAAGTTCGAACCATTGCCTTCTTTTGATGGACACCTCCAAAACCGCCGCCTCGGGCGTTAACGATGCGCAAGTCATCACCCTGGTTGGGATTGCCCACGGCACCTCTCACTTCTTTCACCTTATCCTGGCACCGCTGTTCCCGTGGTTGAAAGATGCCTTTGACCTGAGCTATTCCGAGTTGGGCTTGCTGATGAGCGTGTTCTTCGTGGTCTCGGGCGTGGGGCAGGCTTTGGGCGGGTTTGTGGTGGATCGCAAAGGCGCGCTGCCGGTACTCATGGCCGGGGTGTTGTGCCTGGCGGTGGCAGCGCTGGGGCTGGCAGCGAGTCAGTCTTATTTTTCGCTGATGATCTTCGCGGGCGTCGCTGGATTGGGCAATTCGGTGTTCCACCCGGCAGACTTCACCTTGCTCAATAAGCGAGTCAGCACTGCGCGCCTGGGGCACGCCTTCAGCATGCATGGCGTCATGGGGACGGTCGGCTGGGCGATGGCGCCGATTTTCCTGGCGGGATTGAGCACACTGTTTCACTGGCGGATAGCTTTACTGGCGGCGGCCGTGCTCGCCACCGTCGTGCTCATCTTGCTGGTGGCCTACCGCGATGTACTGGAACCCGCCGACTTGCGAACGAATGCTCCGAGCCCCAAAGCTGGGACGTCCGCGAACCATTCGCTGTCGTTCCTGACCATGCGTTCGGTGTGGATGGTGTTCGGGTTCTTTTTCGTCACCGCCATCGCCTTGGGCGGCATCCAGATTTTTGCGCCCAGCGCGCTCAAGGAGATCTACGGCATCTCCAACGCCGCAGCCAGCATCAGCATCACGATATACATGACCGCCAGCGCCTTAGGGTTGCTTACGGGCGGATTCCTCGCCGCCCGCGCGCAGCATCACGAAAACGTGGTTGCTGGAGCATTGGCCGTGTCGGGGGCGTTGGCGATGTTGCTCGCGTCCGGATGGTTCAGCACCGGCGTGGTGGTGGCCATTCTGGCGCTGATCGGGTTTGGCAATGGCTTGGCTGGCCCCTCACGGGATTTGATGGTACGGGCGGCTGCACCGCGTGGCGCCACCGGTAGGGTCTATGGGGTAGTCTATTCAGGGTTGGACGTCGGCCTCGCCATCGCACCCATGATGTTCGGGGCCATGATGGATGCCCACCACCCCGGATGGCTATTCGTCGGAATAGGCTCATTCCTGATCTTTGGTGTAACTACCGCATTGCAGGTTGGGGGGCGCAGCCAGCGCAGTACCGTACAGCCGGCGTAGGGTACGGTTGCGCCCCAGGTGTGGGTTCTGCGAAACACGTTTCCCAAAAAATACACTCCCGCGTCTTTCCTCGGTGACGGGTTCGGCGTAGCATCGTGCCCCAATTTAGTGCTGTTCGCCTTGGCCTAAAGTACCTCGGCTCCTCGGGGTACCGTCGAGCAAGAAGAGCAATTTACGCTGTGGAGAGGAGATTTGAAGCCGACTGACATCGGCAATCCCAACTACTTTCACAAGGTTGTGGATTGCCAATGGGCGTGCCCGGCGCACACGCCCGTTCCCGAGTACATCCGATTGATCGCTGCCGGGCGTTATTCCGACGCTTACATGATCAATTGGGAATCCAATGTTTTCCCCGGTGTATTAGGTCGAACCTGCGACCGTCCCTGCGAGCCAGCCTGCCGGCGAGGACGAGTAGAAGAAGAACCCGTCGCCATCTGCCGCCTGAAGCGCGTGGCCGCTGACTACAAAGACGACATCACCGACCGGCTGCCTAAGGTACCTGCCAAGAAGAACGGCAGGCGCGTCGCCTGCATTGGTGCCGGCCCCGCCTCGCTAACCGTGGCGCGAGACCTTCTGCCGCTGGGTTATCACGTCGTGATGTTCGAAACCGACCCCTACGCCGGCGGCATGATGCGCACGCAAATCCCCAAGTTCCGCTTGCCCGAAAAAGTCCTGGATGAAGAAGTGGGTTATATCCTCGGTCTGCAACCGGAAATGCGCTACGGTCACCGCGTGCATAGCCTCAAGGCCGTCATCGACGAGGGCTTCGATGCGATTTTCGTGGGAAGTGGCGCGCCGCGCGGGCGCGATCTGGACATCCCCGGCCGCAAGGAAGCGGCAAAGAACATCCACATCGGCATCGATTGGCTATCCAGCGTGTCCTTCGGGCACATCACCCACATCGGCAAGAAAGTCATCGTCCTGGGCGGCGGCAACACCGCCATGGACTGCTGCCGGTCGTCACGCCGCCTCGGCGGTGAGGACGTGCGCGTGGTGGTGCGCAGCGGGTTCGGCGAGATGAAGGCCAGCCCCTGGGAGAAGGAAGATGCCATGCACGAAGGCATCCCGATCCACAACTTCCTGGTGCCGTAGTCTGTCACTCACGATAACGGCCGCCTGACCGGTGTGCGCTTCGAGAAGGTCAAGGCCGAGTACGACGCCAAGGGCCGCCGCGTCCTGGTACCCAGCGGCGAACCCGATGTTCACATGGAAGCCGACGATGTGCTCGTCGCCGTGGGTCAGGAGAATGCCTTCCCATGGATCGAGCGCGATATCGGGCTGGAGTTCGACAAGGGGGGTATGCCGGTGGTGGATCAGGTCACCATGCAAGCCACGCATCCGAAGGTATTCTTCGGTGGCGATTCCGCCTTCGGTCCCAAGAATATCATCTGGGCGGTGGCACATGGTCACGACGCTGCCGTGTCCATCGACAAGTTCTGTCAAGGCGAGGATATCCGCCAGCGGCCCGCGCCCATGCTCGCCGTGATTTCCCAAAAGATGGGCATCCACGAGTGGAGCTACGACAACGATATCTCCAACGCCCACCGCTTCAAGGTGCCCATCAAGGAAAACGCCATCACCTTGCGCAACATCAAGGAAGAGGTGGAACTGGGCTTCGATCCGAAGCTGGCCTTCGCCGAGGCGCAGCGTTGTCTGAACTGCGACATACAGACGGTGTTCGCACCCAAGCTGTGCATCGAGTGCGATGCCTGCGTCGACATCTGCCCCATCGATTGCATCAACTTCACCGCCAATGGCGAGGAAGAAGATTTGCGCAATCGCTTGCGATTGCCCGCGCAAAACCACACGCAAGACGTATATGTATCGGACACCCTCAAAACCGGGCGCATCATGGCCAAGGATGAGGACCTGTGCCTGCACTGCGGACTATGCGCCGAGCGCTGCCCCACGGGCGCTTGGGATATGCAGAAGTACTACCTGGAAATGACGCAAGCGGGCCTTGGTTGCCGGAGCCGAGCCCCGCAGAAAGAACCGCAACCGGCTTGACGTTGAACCAAGCATGAAGCCCATCACCGCCGTCAACGATTTCGTCATCAAGTTCGCCAACGTCAACGGCTCGGGTTCCGCCTCAGCCAATACGCTGTTCGCCAAAGCCATCCTGCGCATGGGTGTGCCGGTAAGCCCACGCAATATCTTTCCCTCCAACATCCAGGGCTTGCCGACATGGTACGAAGTGCGCGTCTCCGGCTCGGGCTACCTCGGGCGGCGCGGCGGCGTGGATCTCATGGTGGCCATGAATCCGCAAACCTGGGACGAGGATCTCAAGGAAATAGAAGTGGGTGGCTACCTGTTCTATGATTCCTCCAAACCACTGCCCAAGTCTAAATTCCGCGAAGACATTCACATCGTGGGCATGCCACTCACCGAGATCTGCAATCGCGAATATAGCGATCCGCGCGAACGGCAGTTGTTCAAGAACATCCTTTACGTCGGCGCGCTGTCCGCCTTGCTCGACATCGATATCAAGGCCGTGGAAAAACTAATCGGCGAGCAATACAAAGGCAAAGAACGCCTGCTCGAACCCAACCTTAAAGCGCTGCACATGGGCAGGGATTTCGCGATGGCGAACTTGCCGAAGATCGGGCTCAAGGTGCAGCACACGGACGATGTCGGCGACAAGATTTTCATCGACGGCAACAGCGCCGCCGCATTGGGTTGCGTCTATGGCGGCGCGACGGTGGCGGCATGGTATCCCATCACGCCCTCGTCCTCCATGGCGGAAGCCTTCACCCGCCATTGCTACCAGTATCGCGTTGACAAGGCCTCGGGCAAGCACAAGTTCGCGGTCATTCAAGCCGAAGACGAACTCGCCTCCATCGGCATTGTGATCGGCGCGGCGTGGAATGGCGCGCGCGCCTTCACGTGCACGTCGGGGCCGGGCATTTCGCTGATGCAAGAGTTCATCGGCCTGGCGTACTTCGCCGAGATTCCTTCCGTTATATTCGATGTACAGCGTGGCGGACCTTCCACCGGCATGCCCACGCGCACGCAGCAATCCGATGTCCTGTCCTGTGCCTACGCATCGCATGGCGACACCAAGCACGTGCTGCTGTTTCCGGAGGATCCCAAGGAGTGCTTCGAGTTCGGCGCCTTGTCCTTCGATCTGGCGGATCGTTTGCAGACCACCATCTTCGTTTTGCTGGATCTGGACATCGGCATGAACGATCGCCTGTGCGATCCGCTGAAGTGGGACGATGCGCGCCGCTACGACCGCGGCAAGGTCATGCACTTCGACGATTTCGAATCGGGCAAACCCTTCGGACGTTACCGCGATGTGGACAGCGACGGCATTGCGTACCGCACCTATCCCGGCACCCACCCGGCGCGCGGTTCCTTCTTCACCCGTGGCACCACCAAGGATCGCGACGCCCGCTATAGCGAAGCGGGCCCGGACTACGTGGAGAACATGCAACGCCTGCTGCGCAAGTTCGAGACCGCAAAGAACCTGGTCCCGGCTCCCTTGGAAAGGCCCGCCAAGCACAACACCCGTTTCGGCGTGATCTACTACGGCTCCACTGCGCCGGCGATGAGCGAAGCGCTCGACCGCTTTGATGACCAGGGCCTCGGTGTGGACGCGATGCGAGTCAGAAGCTTTCCGTTCAACGACGATGTCACCGAATTCATCAACGCGCACGATCAAGTATTCGTCGTCGAGCAAAACCGCGACGGCCAGCTTCGCACCCTGCTGGTAAACGAGTGCGTCGCCGACCCGGCCAAGCTTATCCCCGTGCTGCACTTTGACGGCACGCCCATCACCGCGCGCTTCATCGTACGAGAAGTAGTGGAAAAGCTGCGCATGTTCAACGTCTCGCCGCTGCGGCGCGTTGCCCAGTGAACCGCGAATACTAGATTATGACCTACCTCGCCAAACCCAAACTCCACCACCCCAGCCTGCCTTCCAACAAGCTAGGATTTACGCGGCGCGATTACGAAGGCGCCATCTCTACCTTGTGCGCGGGCTGCGGACACGATTCCATAAGCGCGGCCATCATTCAAGCTTGCTTTGAGTTGGACTTACCTCCGCATCGCGTGGCAAAACTCTCCGGCATCGGTTGTTCTTCCAAAACCCCCACTTACTTTCTGGGTAGCTCGCACGGCTTCAACAGCGTGCATGGGCGCATGCCCTCCGTGTTGACAGGCGCCAATCTCGCCAATCGCGATCTGATTTACATGGGCGTGTCCGGCGACGGCGATTCCGCCTCTATCGGACTCGGACAATTCGCGCACAGTGTTCGGCGTGGCGTGAACATGGTCTACATCGTGGAAAACAACGGCGTCTATGGCCTGACCAAGGGTCAGTTCTCCGCCACCGCGGACAAAGGTTCGAAGAGCAAGCGCGGTGCGGCCAATATGGACGAGCCCATCGACATGGTCGCCCTGGCATTGCAACTGGGTGCCACCTACGTGGGTCGCAGTTTTTCCGGGGACAAAGATCAATTGGTGCCGCTCATCAAGGGCGCCATCCTGCACCAAGGCGCGGCCTTCATCGATGTCATCAGCCCTTGCGTGGCATTCAACAATCACTCGGGCTCCACCAAAAGCTACGACTACGTGCGCGAACACAACGAGGCTGTGAATAGCCTGGACTTCATTACTGGCCGCGCACCCATCACCGCGCAATACGCCGCCGGCAGCGTGCAAGCCGTGACGCAACACGACGGCTCGATCGTCCGGCTGCATAAGCTGCACCCCGACTACGACCCGCATAATCGCATTGCCGCCATGAACTACCTGCAGGAGCGGCAGGCAGCCGGAGAAGTAGTCACCGGACTGCTGTACATGGATACAGACCCGGAAGATCTGCACGCGCATTTGGGTAGCGTCGATACGCCCTTCAATCAGCTCAACGAAAGCACGCTATGTCCAGGATCCGCTGCGCTGGAGGCATTTAACGCGTCGCTGCGTTGATTGATACTATGCCACCATCTCACTCTTCGGAGGGAATCGTATAAGACCATGTTTCTGAGCTGCATAGACCCCGCGCTCCCTTAGAAGCTAGGCATGCCCTCCAAGCGCAAGCTTTCCGCGATTTTGAGCATGGACGTGGTCGGCTACTCGCGACTCATGCAAGCCGACGAGCGAGGAACGGTGGCGGACCTCAGATCCTGCCGCCAAACAGTCAAGGATCTCATAGAACGCCACCAAGGTCGCGTGGTGAATGCTCCTGGCGACGCGCTACTGGCGGAATGTCCCAGCGCGGTGGAAGCAGTAGCGGCGGCAATCGAGATTCAGAAAACTTTCGAACTTCGCAATCTCGACGTCACGCCCGATAAACGCATGCAGCTTCGCATCGGCATCAATCTGGGAGACGTGATTGAAGAAGACGACGGAACGATATACGGCGACGGCGTGAACATCGCCGCACGTCTTGAATCCCTGGCAGAGCCAGGCGGAATTCGCGTTTCCAGCGTGATCCGTGACGCGGTAGAAGGAAAGTCCGGGGTTCACTTCGAGTTCGCGGGGGAACATCAAGTCAAAAACATCGCCAAACCCGTGCAAACCTATCGGGTCGGTACGCGACCGGCCGCCTCTACCGACAGGCGGACACCATCGAAATTCCGCAAAACACCACTGATCATCACTACCATCGTCGCCGGGCTTGCGATCGTTATGGGCATAGTAGTGTGGCAGAAAAATCAGATGGCTGGCACACCGTCTGTCCAGAGCACCGCGGATCCCGCCCTGGCCATGCCCAGCGGTCCTGCTATTGCAGTCCTGCCGCTGGACAACATGAGCGGAGATCCCAAGCAGGAATTCTTTGGCGATGGCATTGCGGAGGAAATTATTGCCGGACTTTCGCAGTTTCCGAACCTTCGCGTTCTGGCCAGGAACTCCACTTTCCAATACAAAGGCAAATCGACCGATGTGCGGCAGATCGGCAAGGAAATCGGTGCCAACTTTGTAGTGGAGGGCAGCGTACGCCGGTCTGCGGATACCGTACGAGTGACGGTTCAGTTACTCGACGCCACCAGCGGCGCCCATGTTTGGGCGGAGACCTATGAGCGCAAACTCACCCCCGAAAATCTATTCGCTGTGCAAGATGACATTACGTCCCAAGTGGTGACCCGGATCGGCGACATTCATGGGGCAGTCAATCGCGCCCAAATCCAAAAACTCAGAACCAAGGCGCCAACCAAATTAGAAGACTACGAGTGCATCCTATTGGCCTACGAGTACCAACGGTTCCTCACTCCCGACAAGCACGCGGCAACAAAGACCTGCCTGACTCAAGTGGTGGAGCGAAACCCGAGCTATGCAGAGGCTTGGGCCAACCTCGCCTATGTATTTACGGACCAGTATTGGGGGGAATACCAGGGACCCCCGGACTCGCTCAAGCGTGCTTTCGACGCAGCAAGGCATGCCGTAGATCTCGCTCCAACCAGTCCGATGGCACATTACGCCCTTGCCAACGTGTATTTTTTTCGCAATGATTTGGAAGGCTTCTATTCGGAGGCGGACAAAGCGTTGGCCCTAAACCCTCACAATACAGAAATCCTTGCCGCTTTGGGCGTTCGATTCACGTACGCAGAAAAGAGAGAACGCGGATTGGCCTTCATCAAGAAAGCCATCACTCTCAATCCCGCCCATCCGGGCTGGTATCTGTTCCCCGTGGCGTACCATCATTTCCGCAACGAGGACTACCGAACTGCGCTAGAGTACGCACAACGCATTGAGATGCCGGGATTTTGGTACATGCATCTGTGGCTCACCGCGATATACGGCCAGTTAGGACAAGATACTGAAGCCAAGGCATCATTGCAGCGACTGTTGGCGCTTAATCCGGCGTTTGAAAAAGATCCGATGCGTTACTTGCGCCTTTGGTTCAAGACCGAAGATGCCGTCGAACAATGGGCAGACGGACTACGCAAGGCAGGAATGAAGATTCCCACGCAAACCAACTGAAAATCCATCGTTTCCAGAGAGAACCATGTCTACGATTCCGGCCGTATTACTCACCTACATCGAGGGCCTCAAGGCCCACGACGTGGACAAGATCGTCGGCACCACGTCGCCGGACCTGCGCTTCATCGCGGCCACCCGCGTGCTAACCCAGGCGCAGTTTCGCGCCATGATCAGTGCGCTCTATAGCGGCTTTCCGGACTGGCACTACGAGCATGACCCGGTCGAGATTCACGGCGATCGTTATGCGGTGAAATGGCGGCAAGGCGGCACGCACAAAGGCGTGTGGGCCATGCCAGGTATGGATCCGATTCCGCCCACAGGAAAGGTGGTGCGCATTCCCGAGCATTACTTCCATTACCGGGTGGCGAACGGCAAGATCTCTGAGATTCACCCCGAACCCATCCCCGGCGGCGCGCCACGCGGAATTCTGGAGCAGATCGGCGTTGCACTGCCACCGCTCTAGAAGTCAAGATTAGGGCTGTCGACCCAGAGTCGACAGCCTTCCCGGGAATGCGCTAAGATGAGAACGATTTTCATTTAACTTCTCCTTTAGCCCGATAAGTAGCTCACAAATACGCCGTGTCTAACGTAGCGCAAACCGCCTCAGCAGCCGTGCGGTCAGGTGGGACGACACTCGCCTCCCTCCCCAAGGACTGCTCCGCCACCATTACCGGACTGCTAGCGCCGGAGGGTCAAGGCGTGGCCGAGCATGTGGAACGGCTGATGGAATTGGGCTTCCTCCCAGGGGAAAGCGTGCGCGTGGTGGCTAAAGGATTTCCTTCCGGAGACCCGATCGCGGTGCGCATCGGACAGGCTACCTTTGCCCTGCGCCGATTTGAAGCCGCGCTTATCGCGGTGAACAGTGTCGAGAAGCGCAAAGGATGAACACGGCGAGCGCTCCTGTCACCCTCGCATTGGTGGGCAAACCCAATTGCGGCAAGACGGCCCTATTCAATCGCCTGACCGGTGCGCGGCAAAAAGTTGCCAACTACGCGGGCGTCACCGTCGAGCGCAAGGAAGGGCGGTTCGCTTCGCCTTCAGGCAAAACCTGGCGTGTCTTGGATCTACCGGGGGCCTACAGCCTGAAGGCAACGACGCCCGACGAGGCTGTAACCCGTGAAGTGCTGTTAGGGCAGCGTCAAGACGAGCCCACACCCGATGGGATTATCTGCGTGGTGGATGCCACCAACCTTCCTCTGAATCTGCGCATGGTGCTGGATGTAGCGCGCTTGGGGTTGCCGATGGTGGTGGCAGTGAACATGGCCGATGTGGCGCATCGCCGCGGCGTCAAGATCGATATTGCGCGATTGTCCGCCGAGTTGGGTGTCCCTGTGGTGGAAACGGTCGCGATCAAATCCGGCGGCGAGCGCGCGCTGATCCAAGCACTGGAGCATCTTTCGACCCGCGCTATCGCGGCACCTAAGTCAGCGTCGAGTATCATCGGCACCTCGCCCGAGGAAGTCGCCAGGGAAATTCGCCGCATCGTTTCCCTTAGCGTGAGCGAACCACAGTATGTTCACAGCGTCACGGAGAAGCTCGACCGCGTATTGCTCCACCCGCTGGTTGGTCCTGCCGTGTTGACCGCCGTACTCTTTCTCGTATTCCAGGCGGTATTCAGCTGGGCGCAAGCGCCCATGGAAATGATCAAGGCGAGCGTGGCCTGGAGCGGCACGTTGCTTTTCAATGTGATTCCCGAGGGCATGCTGCGCAGTTTGCTGGTGGATGGTGTCGTGGCAGGCGTCGGTAGTGTGCTGGTGTTCTTGCCTCAGATCCTGATCTTGTTTTTCTTCATCCTGGCATTGGAAGAAAGCGGCTACTTGCCGCGTGCCGCGTTCCTGCTCGATCGATTGATGGGAAAAGTCGGACTCTCGGGGCGCTCCTTCATTCCGCTGCTATCGAGCTTCGCCTGCGCCGTGCCGGGCATCATGGCCACCCGCACGATCCAGAATCCGCGCGAGCGTCTGGTCACCATCATGATCGCGCCGCTGATGACTTGCTCGGCACGCTTGCCCGTCTACGCGCTCATCATCGCGGCCTTCATTCCAAGCGCCACGGTAGGCGCAGTTTTCAATCTGCAAGGTGTGGTGCTGTTCGCGCTTTACGTCGCCGGAATCGTGAGTGCGATGGCCGTTGGATTCCTCGCCAAGCGCGCCGGCGCCAGGGACCGCCTTCAGCCCCTGCTGATGGAATTGCCCGATTACCACTGGCCCTATGCGCGCAGTCTTGCCATCGGACTGTGGGAGCGCACCAAGATTTTTCTGTCACGGGTGGGCGGCATCATTTTGTCGCTGATGATTCTGCTGTGGTTCTTGAGCACGTTCCCGAGCCCGCCGCCCGATGCCACCCTGCCTCCTATCTCTTATAGCTTCGCGGGCATGATCGGCCGCTATCTCGAAGTGATTTTCGCTCCCATCGGATTCAACTGGCAGATCTCCATCGCGCTGGTGCCGGGACTGGCCGCGCGCGAGGTGGCGGTTGGCGCACTGGGTACCGTGTATGCGCTGTCGCAAACCGGCGAGGCGCTTTCCGAATCGTTGACGCCTCTCATCGCCGCCACCTGGGGTTTGCCCACCGCACTGTCGCTGCTTGCCTGGTACGTTTTCGCTCCGCAATGCATATCCACCCTGAGCGTGGTGAAGCGCGAGACCAACACCTGGCGCTATCCGATGCTGATGGCGGCCTATCTTTTCGGGTTGGCTTATCTCGCTTCCTTCGTCACCTATCGCGTTGCGCTCTGGATGACCTGAACATGAATGAGACTTTTATTGTCGTCGCCATCGTTGCACTGGCCACCGCGCATGTGGCCTATCGCTACTTGCCACGCCCTTGGCTCGCAAAGCTACTATCAAGTACTGCATCGCCCCCCAAGGATGAGGCCGGATGCGCAACCGGCTGCTCAAACTGCAATGGATGCGGTGCCGGCCAATTGAGCAGCAATCGCGCTAAGAAATAGCGACACCTGGTCGCGACGTGATCCACCGCACGCGTTCACGTGATACCCTTAAGGTCTAGTCATCCGTCAGGCCTTCGCATGGGACACCCGCAAAAGCAGTTACTGCACGATCACGAATACCTCGCACAAGAATTGACCGCGACGGAGAAGCACGAATTCGTCGATGGTGTTGCCTACGCGATGACCGGCGCCGGTGAACGGCACAACCGAATTGCCCTCAACTGTGCGGTCAGGTTGCGGACGGCTGCGAGAGGAACACCTTGCGGGGTATATATCGCGGACATGAAGTTGCGATTGGCCCACGGTCGCGTTTTCTACTATCCGGATGTAATGCTAAGTTGCGAACCCGCGACCGCTGATACCTTGTTCAAGGAAGCGCCCTGCCTAGTCGCGGAAGTACTTTGTCCTTCCACCGCCAGCATAGACACGCGTGAAAAACTGCAAGCGTATCGTGCCATCGATAGCCTGCACTACTACTTGATTGTAGACGCCGATCGTATGGCCGTCACTTACTATTCCCGCTCGAACAGGGGCGAGTGGCTCGTCGCGACGATCGAACGCGACGAGAAAATCCAAGTCGAATGCGGTTCAGTTCAAACGAGCATCGGCTTGCGGGAGATCTACGAAGATACCGGTCTGTGATACCGCTGTTAATCTGAGCACCTTCATCGATCCGTTGCTGGACGATGTCGAAAGAATCGCCCGCGTTGACGCTGAAGCGGGAGTCCGTATTACTTGTAGTGACCAGGAGCCATTATGCGACGATTGATTGCCGCTTTGATTTTTCTGACCGTGAGTGCCCTAGGCTTGGCGGGGGAATCCCGCAGCCCCGAGTTCGATGGCTATTGCGCCTATAGCCTGGCCAATGGCGGAGAGAACAAGACCGGTTGCGAGGTGGTTTGGATCTCGCCGGAAGACAAGCTCTACTGCTTCATGAATGAAAC
>JANNFC010000706.1:0-7120 GCA_031379405.1 Betaproteobacteria bacterium
CGACGTCCATGGGCGTTCCATCGGCCATGTACGGCATATCTTCCACCGGTACGATCTTGGAGATAACGCCTTTGTTGCCGTGCCGACCTGCCATCTTGTCACCGGGCTGCAACCGCCGCTTGACCGCGATGTAGACCTTCACCATCTTCTGCACGCCCGGAGGCAATTCGTCGCCGCTGGTCAGTTTCTTCTTTTTCGCCTCGAAGGCGATGTCGAATTCTTTGCGCTTCTGTTCCAAGCTGTCTTTCAACTGCTCGAGCTGAATGGCGGCATCGTCTGCTGCCAATCGAATATCGAACCAATGGAAGCGATCGATCTCGTTTAAATACTCCTGGGTGATCTTGGTGCCTTTGGCGATTTTCTTCGGGCCGCCGTTGGTGATCTTGTTGAGCAGCAGGCGTTCGATACGGCCGAAGGTGTCGCTTTCCACGATTCGCAACTGATCGTTGAGGTCGGTGCGGTAACGCGCCAACTCTTCGTCGATGATCTGCTGCGCACGCTTGTCACGCTCGATCCCCTCACGGGTGAAAACTTGGACATCGATCACCGTGCCGGACATCCCCGAAGGCACGCGCAAGCTGGTGTCTTTGACGTCGGAGGCTTTCTCGCCAAAAATGGCGCGCAACAATTTCTCTTCTGGCGTTAGCTGCGTCTCGCCCTTGGGCGTGACCTTACCGACCAGCACATCGCCCGCCTCGACTTCCGCACCGATGTACACAATGCCCGATTCGTCCAGGCGCGCCAACTGGCCCTCCGATAGATTGGAGATATCGCGCGTGATCTCTTCCGGCCCAAGTTTGGTATCGCGCGCCACCACCGACAGTTCCTCGATGTGGATGGACGTAAAGCGATCTTCCGCCACGATGCGCTCGGAGATGAGAATTGAATCCTCGAAGTTGTAACCGTTCCACGGCATGAAGGCGACCAGGAGGTTTTGCCCCAAGGCCAGCTCGCCCAAATCGGTGGAGGCACCGTCCGCGATGACATCGCCGGCGCCGATCTTGTCGCCTCGCTTCACAATCGGACGCTGGTTGATGTTGGTGTTCTGATTGGAACGTTGATACTTGACCAAGTTGTAGATATCCACGCCGACATCGCCGGCGCCGGTTTCTTCATCGTTCACGCGAACCACGATCCGGTTGGCGTCGGCATAGTCCACCTCGCCGCCGCGTAGGGCTTGTACCGCGGTGCCGGAGTCAACCGCCACCGTGCGCTCGATACCGGTGCCGACCAACGCCTTTTCCGGGCGCAAGCAGGGCACGGCCTGGCGTTGCATGTTGGAACCCATCAAGGCCCGGTTGGCATCATCGTGCTCCAAGAACGGGATCAACGAGGCAGCCACCGATACGATCTGCGACGGCGCCACGTCCATGTACTCGATGTGATCGGGCGTGCTCATCATGAACTCGTTCTTGTTGCGGCTGGACACGAATTCGTCCAACAACTTGCCCTTCTTGTCGATACCGGCGTTGGCCTGTGCGATCACGTGATGGCCTTCGTCGATGGCCGACAAGTAAGCGACCTCATCCACCGCACGCCCGTCTTTCACCTTGCGATAAGGCGTTTCGATGAAGCCGTAGTGGTTCACCCTGCCGAATAGCGCCAAGGAGTTGATCAAACCGATGTTCGGGCCTTCCGGTGTTTCAATCGGGCACACGCGGCCATAGTGAGTGGGATGCACATCGCGCACTTCGAAGCCCGCGCGCTCGCGCGTCAATCCGCCCGGTCCCAAGGCGGACACACGCCGCTTGTGGGTGATCTCGGACAAGGGATTGGTCTGATCCATGAACTGAGACAACTGGCTCGAACCGAAGAACTCGCGCACCGCCGCGGAAACCGGCTTGGCGTTGATCAGATCGTGCGGCATCAGGTTCTCGGATTCTGCCTGGGACAAACGCTCTCTGACGGCGCGCTCGACGCGAACCAGACCGGCGCGGAATTGATTCTCCGCCAACTCGCCCACAGAACGCACGCGACGATTGCCCAGATGGTCGATATCGTCGATCTCACCGCGGCCATTCTTCAAATTGACCATGATCTTGATCACCGCCACGATATCCGCGTTGGACAGCGTGGAGGTACCTTCGATCTCGGTGCGGCCGACACGGCGGTTGAATTTCATGCGCCCGACGGAGGACAAGTCATAACGATCCGGCGAGAAGAACAGCGCGTTGAACAGCGTCTTGACCGCGTCTTCGGTCGGCGGCTCGCCAGGGCGCATCATGCGATAGATGGCTACTTGTGCGGTCAACTGATCCTGGGTCTCATCGATGCGCAAAGTTTGCGACATGAACGGGCCCTGATCGAGCTCGTTGGTGTAGATCGTGTTGAACTTCTCGACCTCGGCTTCGGTGAGTTTCTTCAGAATCTCATCGGTGATCTCGTCGTTGGCGCGTGCCAGTACTTCGCCGCTTTCCTTGTCGACGATGTTATGGGCCACCACCTTGCCCAACAGGAAGTCTTCACCGACAGGATGCTTGGTCAGCCCGGCTTGCTCCATCTCGCGCACGTGCTTGATGGTGATGCGTTTGTCTTTCTGCACGATGACCTTGCTTTGCTTGGTCACGATGTCGAAACGCGCAATTTCTCCGCGCATGCGCTCCGGCACGAAGTCGAAGGAGATGCCCTTCTTATTGACGTGGAAAGTATCGAACTCGAAGAAATGCGCCAAGATCTGCTCCGGCGTGTAACCCAACGCCTTGAGCAAAATGGTCACCGGCATTTTGCGCCGGCGATCGACTCGGAAATAGACGTAATCCTTCGGATCGAACTCGAAGTCCAGCCATGAGCCACGGTAGGGAATGATGCGAGCCGAGTACAACAGTTTGCCGGACGAGTGAGTCTTGCCACGGTCATGCTCGAAGAACACGCCGGGGGAGCGATGCAACTGGGAAACAATCACGCGCTCGGTGCCGTTGATGATGAACGAACCCGTGTCCGTCATGAGCGGAATCTCGCCCATGTAGACTTCCTGTTCCTTCATTTCTTTGATCGTTGGCTTGGAGGCTTCGCGATCCATGATGATCAGTCGCACCTTAGCGCGCAGGGGCGAGGCGAATGTGAGGCCGCGTTGCTGGCATTCCTTTACGTCGAAGGGTGGGACGCCCAGGGAGTAGCTAGAGAACTCCAAGCGCGCGTTGCCCGAATGACTGGAAATCGGGAAGATCGAACTAAAGGCTGCTTGCAGCCCTTGAGTTTTGCGCTTCTCGGTTGAAACGTCCGCCTGAAGAAAAGATGCGTAGGAGTCGATTTGGGTCGCCAACAGATAGGGTACCTTGAGCACACTGGCCCGCTTGGCGAAGCTCTTACGAATACGCTTCTTCTCCGTGAACGAATAGGTCATGGTCGCTCCGAGTGAAGTGATACAAATGGGAAAAGCATCTGGGGAAAAACACTGGCAGGAGTACAGCGATGGTCGCTCGTGTAATGTCCGAAAACCTGCAAGCGACGATCGATAGACTCCACTAAACAACCTATTTAAAAATGACTCGAATACCGCGAAACTTCTGGGAGAAAACCCAACGGCAAAAGGCCAGCGGTCGCCCGCCAGCCCTTTGCTGCTAACGAACTGCGACTACTTGATCTCGGCCTTGCCGCCAGCATCAATAATTTGCTTAGCAATGTCCTCGGCTTCTTTCTTCGGAATTCCTTCTTTGACGGCCTTGGGCGCGCCGTCCACCAGATCCTTGGCTTCTTTCAAGCCCAGGCTGGTGATGGCTCGCACCACCTTGATCACGTTAACCTTGTTGTCGCCTGCCGCGAGGAGCATGACCGTGAATTCAGTCTGCTCTTCCACAACAGCCGCGGCGGCGCCAGCGGGCGCTGCCACAGCTACGGCTGCTGCCGCCGAAACGCCAAACTTCTCTTCCATATCCTTAATGAGTTGCGACAGCTCAAGGACGCTCATACCAGCGATCGCGTCCAGGATTTCCGCTTTTCCTAATGCCATTTGCTTGCTCCAATACTTAGTCAGTTACTGTAGTGAATGTCAGCGAGCACAGCCCTTAAGCAGGCTGTTGCTCCTTTTGGTCTCTCACTGCCGCTAGCGCGCGTACAAACTTGCTGGGCACCTCGTGCATGGTTCTCACCAACTTCGTTACGGGTGCCTGCATGGTGCCCATCAGCCTGGCCAGCAATTCATCTCTGCTGGGCATGCTGGCCAGGACCGCGACTTCCTTTGCGGTCATCACTTGGTGGTGCATCGCGCCGGCTTTGATTACCAGCTTGTCGTTGGTCTTCGCGAATTCCTGAAGAATCTTTGCCGCCGACACCGGGTCTTTCGACATCCCGTAAGCCAATGGCCCGACCATATGCTGAGCCAAGCCTTCGAACGGGGTGCCGGCGACCGCGCGCCGAGCCAAAGTGTTCTTGAGAACGCGAAGATAAACGCCCGAGGCACGCGCTTTCGCACGCAACACGGTGACGTCCACAACATGCATTCCGCGATACTCCGCCAGGATGATGGCTTGGGAGCCAGCGACCTGCGCGCCTATTTCGGCAACGACAGCCTTCTTGTCCTCCAAACTTAGACTCAAGGCCTACCTCCTTGCTGTGTGAGGATGACACCCAACCGCGATGCCACCCGATCCCAGAAATAGCGACCTTCGACAGACACATTCACCGACGCAAACCCGGCTGGGCAACGCTTTGGTAACTGCCGCTTCCGACGAACTGCTGATTGCATGGAGCAAACTGCTTCCCGTCCAAAAAACGCTGTCTTGGGAACCGCCATCTGCGTTGGGCGAAAGCACCATGTCTTTCGTCATGGCCGCCATCGATTAAGGGTTCCTTCGTGAATACTGCCCCGACGAGAACACCCCAACGGTCTTTGACAACCCAACCTTCGCCCGCGGGAGAAAGTTGGCCCAAAGAAATTAATGCTGTGCCTGCGCCGTTAGGGTAGCTTGTTCGACTCGAATGCCGACGCCCATGGTGCTGGATAGCGAAACCTTCCTCAAATAAATACCCTTGGCGCCGGCTGGACGCGCTTTGTTCAACGCATCGATCAACGCCAGAAGGTTTTCTTTCAATGCTTCTTCGGTAAAAGACGCTCGTCCGATGGTGCTATGAACGATTCCCGCCTTGTCCGTGCGGAATTGAACCTGGCCGGCCTTGGCATTTTTCACCGCACCCGCCACGTCGGCGGATACCGTTCCAACTTTTGGGTTTGGCATTAGGCCGCGCGGTCCCAGAATCTGGCCGAGTTGACCGACCACACGCATGGCGTCCGGACTGGCGATAGCGATGTCGAAATCGATTTTGCCTTGCTTAACCTGTTCGGCCAAGTCTTCCAGGCCGACGATATCGGCGCCCGCGGCGCGGGCTTTGTTGGCGTTCTCGCCTTGGGTAAACACGGCGACCCGCTTGATCTTGCCGGTGCCCTGAGGCAATACGATGGAGCCTCGAACCAACTGATCGGACTTCTTGGCATCCACTCCGAGGTTCACCGCCACATCGATGGACTCGTTGAATTTCGCCGTGGCCGCTTGCCTGACCATCTTCAGCGCATCGGCCAAAGGATAGGCCTTAGCGTGCACAAGATTGGTTCGAAGGGCGCGCTGGCGCTTGGATTTCTGTGTCATTTTACGAAGCCCTCCACTTCCACACCCATGCTACGAGCACTCCCAGCCACCGTACGCACGGCAGCTTCGAGATCCGCCGCGGTCAAATCGGGCATCTTGGTCTTGGCGACCTGCTCGGCTTGCGCTCGCGTCATCTTGCCGACTTTATCCAAGTGAGGCTTAGGGCTTCCCTTGGCGAGGCCGATGGCTTTCTTGATCAGCACCGTCGTCGGAGGCGTCTTGAGAATGAAGGTAAAGCTCTTGTCCTGATAGGCGGTAATCACCACCGGCAAGGGCAAACCTGGTTCGTAACCCTGCGTTTGCGCGTTGAACGCCTTGCAGAACTCCATGATGTTCAATCCGCGCTGACCGAGTGCCGGGCCGATAGGCGGACTCGGGTTCGCCTTTCCTGCCGGCACTTGCAGCTTGATAAGTGCAACAACTTTCTTTGCCACTTTGATCTCCTATGCGGGTGCAAACGGACGCGTTTCGCGCCCTCCCCAATTTGAACGAACCACTGACTACGCCTTCTCGACTTGCGAGAATTCCAACTCCACGGGTGTCGCGCGTCCAAATATGGATACGGACACTCGCAATTTGTTCTTGTCGTAATTCACTTCCTCCACGCTGCCGTGGAAGTCGGTAAACGGACCTTCTCTCACCCGCACTGCCTCGCCCACTTCGAACAAGACTTTGGGCTTAGGCTTCTCCACGCCCTCTTGGATCTGGTGCAAGATGGCCTGAACTTCCTTGTCACTGATGGGCGTGGGCTTGGTTGCGGTTCCCCCGACGAAGCCGGTGACTTTGGCGGTGTTCTTCACTAGGTGCCAACTATCATCGGTCATCTCCATCTCGACGAGCACATAACCAGGGAAGAACTTGCGCTCACTAAGTGCTTTCTGCCCGCCGCGCATCTCGACGACTTCCTCTACCGGCACTAGGATCTGCCCAAAGCTATCCTGCATGCTTGCGCGCTGAATGCGGTCCTGCAGAGCGCGCGCGACACTTTTCTCAAAGCCGGAGTAAGCGTGAACGACATACCACTTTTTGCCCATCCTATATTTCTCCGATCTGTCTTCGAGTTACTCAGCCGATCAGGAACCGAACGAGCCACACCAGCAGCGCGTCCACGATCCATAGGAATATGGCCATCACAATAACGAACAGCGCGACGACACCCGTTGTCTGCAAGGCCTCCTTGCGCTCGGGCCAAACAACCTTCTTGGTTTCAGCGATGGAATCCTGGCAGTAAGCGTAGAAGCGCTTACCGGACTCGGACGTAAATGCAACGGCACCCGCGAGAAGAAACCCGAGAATGATCACACCCAGTCGCACGATTGCCGGGCTGGACGCCAGATACACGGAAGCTGCTACGCCTGCCACCACCAACAACGCGGCAGCGGTGACTTTGACCTTATCCATGACCGGATTGCTTTCGATGGCGACACTCACCACGTTTTCCCCTTACGGTTGTACTTGAGTCAAAGGCGTGACTCTCACTAATGCACGGAAACACTGGCAGGCCAGGAGGGTCTCGAACCCCCGACCTTCGGTTTTGG
>JANNFC010000037.1:0-6183 GCA_031379405.1 Betaproteobacteria bacterium
ACTTTCGGGTCGTCTTGAAAATAGATCATCTGAGCCTTGGGCGCCACGGCCACGGTATCGGTGAGCCATTGATCGAGCAGTTCGCGATCCCATGTCTTGCCCTTCAATGCCTCCAGGATTCCAGGGCTGTACACGAACCCCGGGGCACCCGCTGCTGGACGTCCGATCAAACCGAACAGGTTGGGACCTTGTCCGTGCTGCTCTCCTTTGTTGAAAGTGTGACACTGCTGGCAATCGCGCTCCGTAAGCTTTTTCGCTTTGGCGAGATCGTCGTCTTGAGCAACGGCGGGTAGCGCCGCGATCAGCGCCCCCACCAGCGCGCAGTTCAGTATGTCGTTGAAAATCGACTTAAGCATTTTCCCGATTCTCCTCTGCGTCATCCTCGCATCGACAAAGATCCATGGATTGCATGGATCTCCGCTGGTGCGAGAATGAGCGTTTGCGTTAGCTCTTTACAGATTCCTTATGGGCCTGATTGGCTGCGCGATAGGCGAATCCGATGATTGGTCCCAAAGTACCGCCACCGGCCCAGTAGGCGCGACCGGAGGCGGACGCGACGCAATTGCCCACACCGTAGAGGCCAGGAATGGGCTGGTCGTCGATATCCAGCACCTGTCCTTCAGGATTGGTCTTCGGACCGCCCTTGGTGTCCAGCGTGCCGCCGGTGACGAAGGCGGCGTAGTACGGACCTTTATCGCTGAGGGGCCACATGGTCGGGTTCTTACGGCCCGGTTCTTCTTTGACGTTACCGTTGAACAGCAGATCCACGCCACGCTCGCCACGATGGAAGTCGAGGTCCTTGCCGGTTTTGGCGAATTCATTGAAGCGTGTAATAGTGGCCTTGAGGTTGGCGACGTAGTCCGGCGAGATGCGCATACCACCGTTCACGGCGGCGTACTTCTGCAGACGTGCATCGATATTGGCAGCCAATTCTTCCAAGGTCGCGCCCTTGATGACGTGCTTGTCATCGATACCGGGCGGCACGATCAAGCGTCCGTACTCATGACTGGCGGAGTGCTCTTGCGCGCGTTGATCCCAGATGGAGGTCAGGATCAAGTTGGGGAACTGGGCGTTGGCGCCATCCCACTCGAAGAATTTTTGCGCCAATTCGTTGTAGTGCAACTTCTCGTTCACCACGCGCTTACCGTTCTTGTCGACGAAAACCATGGAATCGCCCGCCACCGAGAAGCAGCCGATGAGCGACGGGTCCTTGGCGATGGCTTTCTCAAACGAAACCGGGCACATCCACGCGTAGTTCATGTTGCGCAACTGTACGCCCAGCGTGCTGGAAATGCGAATGAAGTCGCCTTCGTTCGTCATGGCCGCACAGCCGCCATAAGCGGGAATGGATAGAAAGTTCTGGCGCAATTCCGCATCGTGCGTAAACCCTCCCGTGCAAAAAATGACCGCCTTGCGCGCGCGCACTCGATACACGCCGTCGTCGTTCAGGGCCTCGACGCCGATCACTTCGCGTTTCTCATTCAGCATGACTTTCTGTACGCGATGACTGGTCTTGATGGATACGCCATCGCGCCGGCAGGCGGTGGACAGCGTGCGCGTGGCGACCTGACCGCCATCGGACATGGACGGCGCACCATCCTTGGGAAACAGCACCCGGCCGGTGGCGCCGATGGTTTCTATTTCCGCGAAGTAATCCGGCACGGGCGCCACATGCCGGTAGGGCAGCGCGCCCTTGTCCGATAGCAATTCGGTACCGACCGAAGAACTGTCATAGATGGCTTCGCACATGGCGAATTCCCAATCGTTGAGTCCGTACTTGGCGGCGTTGGGATTAAAGCGTTGCGGCTGACTCAGGCGCGCCACATAACGCAAGAAATGCTGCTTGTCGTCCGGGATTCCTGCCTTTCGCATAGCGGCATTATTGGGCACCCAGTACCAGTACGCCGCTTTGAAAGACGTACCGCCGAGCGTGGCTGCCTTCTCCAATACCATGACCTTGTCACCGAGCCACCGGCAGAACAGTGCGGTGGGCAGACCGGCGCCACCCCCGCCGCAAACGACGACATCGACTTCGGCGTCGAAGGTGGCCGCCTGCACTTCCTTAGCGCTCAGGGTGACTGCGCCAAAGGTGACCGCGGCGGCCGTAACACCCGCGCCTTTCAGGAATTCACGACGCGGCAATGTGATTTCATTTCCTTTCTCATGCGTACTCATGGCTTCTCCTCGTTATTTGATGGGCACTACACCTTGCAGTGCAACTTCCAATGCGACTTGCGACAACCCCTAAGCCGGCGGATGAGGCGCGATCTTATCGCGCCGTTATCCGCCCTACGTTCTCTCGATCAGCCAATGGGCTTCAATTTGGCTGAGGCCGGGATATTGGGCGCGGTCTTGTTGTTGACGATCACCAGGTCGAACTTGTTCTTCTTACCCTTGACCCATTGGCCACCGACCAATGCTGTCTTGGCCACGTTCTTCACCGGTCCCTTGCCCCACGCGATGGATCCGACCACGGTGTTGAGGTTGGTAGCCACCACCGCATCGCGAATAGCGCCTTTGTCGTCGAGGCTCTTGGCGCGCTTGAGCGCATCGATGCCAACTTCGAACAGCGCATGCGCGAAGCCCACCGGTTGCGTCCACTGCTTGCCGGTGGCTTTCTCGAAGGCTGCCGCGAGTTGTGCCGCGCTGGCGCCGGTAAGGGACGACTTGAAGGGGTGCGACGGGCTCCACCACACTTCGGTGGAAAGTCCTTCGGCGCTCGGGCCGAGGGCTTCAACAGCGGCGGGAAACAGCAGCGCTTTACCGACGGACGCAATCTTGGGTTTGATGCCTTGCTGCGCGGCTTGCGTCCAGAAGGTCTTGAAGTCGGGCGGAATCATCACCCCGGTGACCACCTCGCAGTTGGCCTTCTTGAAGGCGGCGATCTGGGCGCTGAAATCTTGCGTGAGGTTTTGATAGCGACCCGGATCGGTAATCGAGTAGCCTTTCTGCTTGAGCGGTGTCGGGAAACCGCGCTCGGGATCGCCCCAGGCGTTGCCATCGCCGTCGTTGGGAAACAGGCCTCCCACCATCTTGTTGCTGGGCAAGCTGTCCCACATGTTGGTGAACACCGCGATGATGTCCTCCAACCCCCAGAAGAAGTGATAGGTCCAATTGAACCCCACGCCGGGATTGCCGTTGCGCCCGAAGAACCAGGGTTGCCAAGGGCATACGGAGGTGACGCACGGCACTTCATTCAGCTCGCACTGATCGGCTACCGGATTGGTGGTTTCCGGCGTACCGCCCGCCAGAATCAGGTCCACCTTTTCCTTGAGAATGAGGTCAGAAGCGACTTCGCCGGCACGGTTGGGGTTGGACTGGCTGTCCTTGACGATGATCTCCACCACATAGCTCTTGCCGCCGATGGTGAGTCCGCTCTTCAGGATTTCGCGCATGCTGCCCACAATGAATTTGTCGGCTTCGCCAAACGGCGCCAGCGGACCGGTTTCAGGGGCGACATAGCCGATCTTGAGTTTGCGCGATTGCGCGAACGCCACCTTCGCGCCAATGAATGGGAACGCCATCGCCGCCGTGACGGCGGCGCCGCTTTGGATCACTTGCCGGCGTTGCGAAGCAAGCTGCTCGGTTGGAACGATGTCTTTGTCTGTCATGTTGCTCTCCTCCGTATGATGTTGCGTTCGGGCCGGCGGCCCTTGTTAAAAACACTTGCTGCCGCGCAGCTTCAAGCGCTCGGCCGCCTCCCCCAGAAAGCATCGTCCAGCAGTCTGCGAATGGCTGCGCGTTCGATGGGGCGTGGGTTCCAATAGGGATGGGTGGTGGCGATGTCCGCGGCGCGATCGAGACTTTCTTCGCGCATGCCGATATCCTTCAGCGCGAGCGGGGTACCGAGCGATGCGGCCAGATCGTATAAACCACCCGGAGCGTCGCCCGCGCCCAAAGCGCCCGCCATGCGCGTCATGGCTTCCACGGCGGCGCCGGCGTTGTATGCCAACGCATGCGGCAGCACGATCGTATGCGTTTCCGCATGCGGCAGATTGAAACTGCCACCGAGGGTGTGACACAATTTGTGATGCAGTGCCATGCCCACTTGGCCTAAACAGGTGCCCGCCAGCCACGCGCCATAGAGCGCATCGGACTTGGCTTCCATATCGTCGGCTTCGCGTACCACACGCGGCAGTGCGCGCGCAAGGGCACGAATACCCTCCTCCGCCATGGCCGAAGCGATTGGATTGGCATCTTGCGCATAGAGCGCTTCAGCGCAATGCGCCATGGCGTTCATGCCGCTGGGACCGGCAATCTTCGCAGGCAGTGTCGCCAACAACTTCGGATCGTAGATCACGCTCTTCGGCAGCACGCGGCCATCGCGACCGGTTTTCTTTTGACCTTGCGCCGTGATGCCATAAATGGGCGTCATCTCGGAACCGGCAAAGGTGGTCGGAATGGCCAGAATCGGTAAGTCGCTGGTCAATGCGATCGCTTTGCCCAATCCGATGGTCGAGCCGCCTCCCACCGCTACACAACAATCCGCTTTCAATTCCTTTGCTACCGCACGTGCCGCTTCCGCCGTCTCGATCGGGACATGCATGACGGCTTTGTCGTAGACGCCCGCGGAACGCGAACCGAGTCGCGCGGAGATTTCCTCGGCGATGGTACGTTGCTCGGGCGTGCTCAATACCAAGGCACGCCGGGCGCCCAAGAAATCGATCTCGCGTTCCAAATGCCGCAAACTATCCACGCCGAAGACGATGCGGGCAGCGTGCGCTGTGTAGAGGAACTCCTTCACGCGTAGGTCTTTATTAGCGCCGTGGTAAGCGGCACGCCGGTGATACGAGTCAACTCTTCCAAGGTAAGTCCTTCCACCCATTCACGCGCCACCAGTCCCAGGGGCGTGACATCGAGCACAGCCAGATCGGTATAGATGCGGCTCACGCACTTGATGCCCGTCAACGGATAGCTGCAGTGCGCGACGATCTTGCTTTCACCCTTCTTGGTCAGGTGCTCCATCATGACGAAAACTTGCTTGGCGCCCACGGCCAGATCCATGGCACCCCCCACCGCAGGGATGGCGTCCGGTTCACCGGTGTGCCAATTGGCAAGGTCGCCTTCCACGGAAACCTGAAATGCCCCCAGCACGCAAATATCCAGATGACCACCACGCATCATGGCAAAGGAGTCAGCGTGATGAAAGAAGGATGCGCCGGGCAGTAGTGTGACAGGTTGCTTGCCGGCGTTGATGAGATCCTCGTCTTCTTCTCCCGGCGCCGGTGCTGGTCCCATACCCAGTATGCCGTTTTCGCTATGCAGAAAAATCTCTTTACCCTTGGGAAGATGATTGCCCACCAAGGTCGGCAGACCAATGCCTAGATTGACGTAGGCACCTTCCGGGATATCGCGTGCCACGCGGGCGGCGATTTCGTCTCGGGTTAGTTTCATCATGGGGGCTCCTCAAGCGACGACCGGCAGTGCGGATGCACGCGGCACGCGCACCACCCTATTGACGTAAATGCCCGGCGTCACAATGACTTCGGGATCCAACTCGCCCACTTCCACCAAATCGTGCGTTTGCACGATGCTGCACTTTGCCGCCGCCGCCATGATGGGACCGAAGTTACGTCCGGCCTTACGGAAAATCAAATTGCCCAAGCGGTCTGCTTTCTCCGCTTTCACCAACGCGAAATCGGCATGAATCGGTGTTTCATAGACGTAGCCTCTACCGTCGATGATGCGGGTTTCCTTGCCCTTCGCGAGGTCGGTGCCGTAACCCGTGGGCGTGAAGAATCCGCCGATCCCCGCCCCGGCCGCACGGATACGCTCGGCCAAGTTGCCTTGCGGCACCAATTCCAGTTCGAGTTCGCCGGCACGGTAGAGCGCGTCGAAATAATGCGAATCCGCCTGTCGCGGAAAGGAACACAGGATCTTGCGCACGCGCTTGGCCTTGAACAGCGCCGCCAATCCCGTTTCGCCGTTGCCCGCGTTGTTGTTGACGATGGTGAGATCCGTGGCGCCTTGCTCGATCAAGCCTTCGATCAACTCGCTCGGCATGCCCGACCCGCCGAATCCGCTGATCATGATGGTGGCACCATCATGGATACCCGCAACGGATTCTGCGACGGATGGAAGGATCTTGTTGATCACAGGATCGACCTTATACGTAGGGCGGATAAGAGGCTTGGGCCTCTTATCCGCCTGCCACCACCTCGACGCGATAGCCTGGCCGTTCGA
>JANNFC010000083.1:0-1941 GCA_031379405.1 Betaproteobacteria bacterium
CCCGCGACTGGAATGGGCCTGGTACGACACGGCTGCCGACTGGCAGATAGAGATGGGGCGCGCGGTCGCGGCTTCGGCGTGCGTCCCCGGAGTATTCGCGCCACTGCGTATTGCCGACGCTTACGAAGGATTGAAGGTGCAACTCGTGGATGGCGGCGTGCATGACAACCAAGGAACGGTATCGCTGCTCGCTCTGGACTGCAATGTGGTCCTGGTGAGCGATGCGTGCGGACAGCTGCTCCTGGAGCGTGAAACCCGAGATGACCTGCGAGGGTTGGCAAGCTACGTGTCGCGCTCCATGGACACGCTAATGGAACGTATTCGCCTGGCGAATTTCGCCGATCTCAGCGCCCGTAAGCGCAGTGGCCTGCTGCGCGGATTGATGTTTGTGCATATGAAGGAAGGACTCGACGCGGACACGATCCGTCTGCGGTTCTCGCAGGAGGCCTATCAGGTCAAGCGCAGTCCGCTATCGCCGTCGGGCGTGCGCAAGGATTTTCAGCAGGCGCTGGCGGAGCTTCGCACCGATCTCGACGACTTCACTACCGAGGAGTCGCTTGGCTTGATGGCGTGCGGATATCAAATGGCTTCGAAAGCTTTCCAGCGCGACTTGGCGCATATGCGGGAATTATCAGATGAGCCCATGGAGGGAAACTGGTCCTTCATGGAGTTGCTGGCCGAAATCACATCCATTGCGGGGGCGACTGCGAGCCGTGACAAATTGCTCGCGACCTTGCGCGAGGGGAGCAAGGTCGTTATCTGAACCCTTACGGGGCAAGGCACGGCGGTGATCCCCAGGCGTTTTTTTGCGCAGGCACTTTCCCAAGTTTGGTTGTCCCGAGTAGGCGCCAGGCATTCTGACTCGCCGCGCGTCGTTGAACGTTCCATTTCGGCTAGTTCTGCGCTAAAGAATTTGTCGTAAGCTGACGGCCTTTACCAAGCCAAATAGCAGAATGAGGTCCCTATGGCACAAGGAAATGACCGACTGGACAAGGTGGTACTGGAAGCTCGACGCAACGCCGAGAAGCGCGCTGAAGGATATCGAGCGCAGGCGTTGAAACTATTTCCCTGGGTCTGTGGGAGATGCGCGCGTACGTTTAGCCATGGCAATCTTCAGTTGCTGGAAGTCCACCATAAAAACAGCAACCACGATGACAATCCGGCAGACGGCAGCAATTGGGAACTCCTATGCACTTATTGCCATGAGAATGAGCATTCCAAGGTGAGGGATGCGGCGGGAAGAACGGATGCAGGCAATTTTTCACCGCCCTCAACGTTCAATCCCTTTGCGGATTTGAAGGCAAAGCTGGAAGCGAAGAAGCGCGGCTAGGTCAAGATTTTGCCGAGCACACCTACAATTCCGACGCTATGGCGAAAGTCGTAATAAAAAGGACTTCGCAGACAGGGTATCGACGCCGCCCTTGACCAAAAGGGGCTCCGTACCAATCACTTCGCCCCCTTTGGAATCCCCCGAAGTTTGCCCCGCGCCAGAGCGCGGGGAATACGAGTTCACGCACGGCATGAACGTCATCCCAAAAACGGCGCAAAGGTAGCTAGCACGATCGCAATCGGCGCGATGTAGCGCAGAAGCACGCGCAACGTTCTATTTCCGGCATGGCGCAGGCCAAGCTCATCGCGAAGCACCCGCTCTGACATGGCCCAACCGACGAATAGAGCGATGGACAATCCGCCAATCGGTAGCAACACGTTCGAGGTCAGGTGGTCGATGATGTCGTAGACGGTCGCGTCAGCCAAACTCTCGAACGCGTTGAGCGGATGCCAGTTCAACCAAACGTTGAATGATAGGACAGTCGCGATTCCCGCGACAAAGCATGCGGCGCCCGCGGCTTGCGCTGCCGTCGGCCGATGACTAATTCCGCGAACATCAGCGGAATCACGACAAGCACCTGTACATACACATAGGTTTGCTTTTCCATTGAG
>JANNFC010000084.1:0-7151 GCA_031379405.1 Betaproteobacteria bacterium
GGGATGAGGAGCTGGTAAAGATCATTACGCAGACGGCGGTGGAGATCAGCGAGCGCTACGACATGGAGTTTGAGCGGATCGGATGCGATCGAGACCACATTCACTTACCGTGTTCGGCGCATCCGACGGTGGCGCCGGGGCAGATTGTGAGGGTTTTCAAGAGCATCACGGCACGCGAGATATTTCGGCGCAAGCCGGTGGTGAAGTGCGCGCTGTGGGGTGGGGGGTTTTAGACCGATGGCTACTATGTGGCCACCGTTGGCGAAGGTGGCAGTTGGGGGGTCATCGAGAGGTATGTCCGGAATCAAGGCAAGCCGAAGGAGGAGCTACGGCAGTTAAAGCTTTTCTAATGCCCCGCGCTCTTGGCGCGGGGTTCTGCGCTACTACATTCGTTGGATTCGCCGCGCGCAACAGGCGACCAAGGTTGCCAACACCCTGTTCATTTTCAACCGTTGGGGGAGAGCATCATGTGTCAAATGCTCCATGCCTATGACACAGATAGGAACGGTACTGGATAGCTTGACGCATACTTGCCTGTGCGTCTAGCACGGATTGACGGGCAAAAAGACGGGGGATCTCATGGGGTTCGCCGGACCCTTACGACATTTGCATGTTGAAGGGCCGCCAGGGGCTTTCGCTATGAGAAATTGCCGCCATGGAACATGAAAGTGAGCGTTTCATCAACTCGTGACGGCCAAACTGCACGAGGCGCCTTGTCGGGATTTTCAGCTACGCCAGCACAAGGCCATAGAAGTCGCTCAATTTCCCGGCGATCAAGCGAGTTGGGTCTCCCTTCCGCCAGACGTACGCAAACCCGTTCGAACGCCCGGCCAATGTGGGCGATCTTTAGGTATCTCAGGTTTCAATTCACAAGTCGACGATACGGAGACACGCCTCCGTGAACGGCGGAAACGCAGCGTGAAAGGCCATTGGCCAGCTCTGCCGGACTGGACGGGATCGGCCAATAAGTGCCTTTGGCGCCGCGAGATTTGACGCGTTTTAGCGGTCATTGAGAGTTTTAGGTATATCCAAGCGCATGATAGTGGGATGGCAGCTCTTGGGTGAGGCACATTCCCTCAGCAGTGCAAAGAAATCAAGCGTGGCGCAGACCTCCGTCTGCACCACGGTCAGCTACATTTCCGATCGTTGAACAATCAGGGTAGATAGGAGAATCTGCGATGATCGGGTGAGCCTGAAAGCCGCCTCTGCCTTAGACGAAGCCCCAGTTTCGACCAGAGGTTTCGCAAGCCATGCGAAAGGCTGTCGATACCGCGCGCAATGTAATCCGCTCGCATGTCGCGGGCGAGTTGCTCGTAGTATGGAACCGTATCCATGGCCAGATATCCTGACGCCTGGGTTGGCGTTACATCATCATCCACACAGGGTTCCAACAACGAGACACCTGCGTTTTCCAAAGCATGGAGAAGCGTCAGCCCATCTGAATTCAACCGCATCAGATCCCCCGCACGCAACACATAGTCTGCGAAGTCGCCTTCCTGCGTGAGCCAGACCTCGCCCCAGATGACGGCCACCGAGGTGCCCCTCGCGTGCATCAGACGCAGCGGTTGTTCTCGCGTGATTTTGACACTGACGTGTTGCAGATCGACTTTCATGCTACCCTCCTATGAATGCGAATGACGCATCAAAGTAAGACATCTGACGCACATTGTTGCACTGCAACCTGGAGGGTTCAAACGATCATTTGGAATGCCATGCATGAGAATTTGGAATGTATAACAGACCCTATGACGTACCACCGCTCAATCTGCTCGAGGGCTTCGAAGCCGCCGCCCGCAACCTGAGTTTCACTCAGGCGGCAACGGAATTGTTTCTCACCCAGTCGGCCGTCAGCCGCCAGATCAAGGCGCTGGAGGCCTGGCTGGGTGTCGCCTTGTTCGAGCGGCACACGCGCGCGCTTAGCCTGACGCCCGCCGGCATGGCGTTGCAGAAAACCGTGGTGGAGGTGCTCCGGCAGGTGCACGAAGCCACGCGCCGAATCCGCACACCCGCACAGGCGCGCACCTTCACCGTGACCACGACGCCCGCATTTGCTTCACTGTGGTTGATACCGCGCCTGGGGGCTTATACCCAGGATCACCCTAAAGTGGACGTTCGAATTTCCGCTTCGATGGAACTTGTGGATCTGGACCGTAGCGGCATCGAACTGGCCATCCGATACAGCGGACCGAACACCAGCATCACGGGCACGCGGTTGTTCGGTGAAGAGGTGCTGCCCGTGTGCGCCCCGGCGCTGATGCATGACACGAAGCGCCCGCTTGCCACGCCCGCGGATTTGCGGCATCACGTCCTGCTGCACTATGACGATCGCAACCAGGGTGTGCCCGCGCTGGACTGGGCCACATGGCTGGGTGCCGTGGGCCTGCCGCAACTAGAACCCGCGGGGGCCTTGCACTTCAGTCATTACGATCAAGTGGTGCTGGCCGCCATCAACGGCCAGGGCGTCGCCCTCGGACGCAGCCCGCTCATCAAGCGCATCATCCGGGAGGGTCGCCTGTGCGTCCCCTTCAGCACGCGAACGGTGGCGGCGAGGGCCTACTACGTTCTGCAGGGAAAAGCCGCGGCGGGCAATGAAGATGTCGCCAGTTTCGTCGCGTGGCTCATCGCGGAGGCAAAGAGAGAGGGCCGCGGCGCGCGCAAGGTCGTGAGCCCGCGGCGTGGGTCACGCTGATGGCGCAGAACAGCTTAATCAGGGTTTCCCTAACATTTTCTTCTATCGGCATTGCTTCGCTGGCCGGTGCAGTGAGCCGATGAACGTCTGCTTCCTTCCCACTTTCGCAAGATCGAGCGACTCTTCAGGGTCGGTTTCGTCAGTTCGGAGTCGTGTGAGCGTGTTCGGCCACCAGCCGCCGATCGGTTGCTTCGCCAAGCCGACATTCAATCTTACTCAGAACCGGTCAGTCAAACTCAGCCGTAGAGACACCTTAATAGGCTGACATCGCTGCCTAGGATGCGCAATCGGTACTTGGCGTGAGTGGCACGGAGAACTCGCGGTCGGTTATGCGCCTGTACAATTCAAGCTGAGCATTCGTACCAACCCGGGCGCCGTTGCGCGCACTAGCGAGCCGACTCGGCCTGTTCCAAGGGGCTTGAAGAGCCGAAACCGGTTGCTCAATGCAAGCCGACGATGGTCCACGGCCAGCACTCGAGCGAGCGCCTCGATTGGCTCGACACCAACCGCCGCGGGCGCACGCATGGCTCGAAGCAATTCCCCCTAAGAGCGCAATTCATTCCAACAAACGACTGCTACCGTTGATGGCGTTTGACCATTCGCCGGTTCAGCAATACAGTAGCCGTTGGCGAAAAGAGCCGTTTGAAAACCCTATTGGCCAGGTGCCCACCAATGGTGTGTTGCGGTGGGCAAAGCGGCCGAATTTGTCGCGAATAGAACTCTTGGAGAAAACGACATGACCCAGCATTGGACGGGGCGTTGCATAACGGGCTTTGTGAGCATGGCCTGGCTAGGCTTAGCTGCCACAACCGGACCGGCAATCGCGCAAGGAACGCTGCGGATTGCCATGACAGCGAGCGACGTGCCGACAACGACGGGCGTTCCCAACAACGGTTTCGAGGGCGTCCGCTTTATGGGATTCACCGGCTTCGATGCGCTAGTGATGTGGGACTTATCGAAGGCTGACAAAGCCGCCGATATCGTGCCAGGTCTGGCCGAGAGTTGGCGGCAAGACGCGAAGGATCGCAAGAAATGGGTGTTCAAGTTACGTCGCAACGTACGTTTCCATGATGGCACGCCCTTTGATGCGAGCGCCGCAATCTGGAACCTGGATCGCACGTTCAAGCAGGATTCCAAGCAATTCGATGCCCAAGGTTCCGCCATCAATCGCGGCCGTCCGGCGTACATTGCGGGAAACGGCTATCGCAAGATCGACGACAGCACTATCGAGTTCACCACCGTGCGGCCGATCTCCTACTTCCCCTATGTTCTGACGACGATTTTTTTCGTCAGCCCGACGGCCTTCGAGAAGGCGGGTAATTGGGCGGAGTTCGCCAAAGCACCGGTCGGCACCGGGCCCTTTAAGGTGGCGAACTTCAAGCCCCGTATTAGCGTCGATCTGCTGAAGAACCCTGACTACTGGGACAAGAACCGCATTCCAAAGCTGGACAAGGTCGTGCTGTTCCCGATGCCCGAGGCCAATACGCGGCTTGCCGCGCTGCGCTCCGGGCAAGTCGATTGGATCGAGGTCCCACCACCCGACTCGATCGACGGACTGAAGAAGGCTGGTTATGCAGTCAGCATCAACAGCTATCCGCACGTCTGGCCATGGGTGTTGAACCAGGCCAAGCCGGGTTCACCGTTTCGCGACGTCAAGGTCCGCCAAGCGCTAAACTACTGCGTCGATCGTGCTGGACTTGTGACGCTTCTCAACGGCACGGCTGAGCCCTCGGTCGGCTTCTTCAAGAAAACGGATCCACGCTTCGGCAAGCCGGTCAACGAGTACAAGTTCGATCCCGCGCTGGCGAAGAAGCTGCTCGCCGAGGCGGGCTACGGTTCTGGCAAGCCGGCCAAAGCGAAAATCATGATCTCGACCTCGGGCTCGGGCCAGATGCTACCGCTCCCGATGAACGAGTTCTTGCAGCAGTCGATGAAGCAGTGCGGCTTCGACATCACGTTCGAAGTCGTGGAGTGGGGCACGATGCTCGTAGCCTTCCGCGCTGAGCCGACGGCACCGCAGGCGGTCAACTCGGATGCCATCAACATCAGTCTGGTTTCCTCGGATGTTTCGATGGTGGTGCGTTGGTTCTTCAGCGAGAACAGCACGCCGAAAGGATCAAATTGGGGACACTGGAAGAATCCCAAGTTTGACGAGCTGTTGCTCAAAATGGAGTCGGCAACTAGCCAGCAGGAGGCCAACCAGCACTTGACCAAAATGCATGAAACGCTCGTCGACGAAGCTCCGTGGCTGTGGATCGTTCACGACGGCAATCCACGAGCGATGACCAAGACGGTCCAGGGCTTTGTTAGTGCGCAGGCGTGGTTCGTCGACTTGACGCGCGTATCGCTGCCATAAACAGAAGTCAATGCGAACACGAGGGGTGGACCCGATAAAGACCAGGCCACTCCGCCCTTTCCCCTGCCATGTTGCGTGAGGTTTCTTGTCGTGTGGTACTTCATTGCTCGCCGCGTACTTTACGCCATCCCGATCCTACTCGGCGTGTCGCTGATGGTCTTTCTGCTCTTGAAATTAGTACCGGGCGATGCGGCCGACATTATGATCCCGCCGGAAGCGCCGAGGGAGGTGGCGGCGATGATTCGGGCCCGTTTCGGGCTCGACCAGCCCGTTCACATTCAATATCTGCGATGGTTGCAGTCGATGGCGACGGGCAACTTCGGCACCTCAATCTTTACCAATCAGCCCGTCGCAAGCGAGCTATTCAGCGCGCTTTCCAACACCTTCATGATCGCAATTCCTGCGGTGATACTCGGCTTCTCCTGCGGCGTCTTGCTAGGCACGCTCGCCGCCCTCAACAACGGCACTTGGCTCGACAAGCTTTTCTCATCGGTCGCAATCGCCGGTGTAAGCCTCCCGCACTACTGGGTTGGCATGGTGCTCGTCGCCATCTTTGCGGTCGTCCACAACGTGCTGCCGGGCCAGGGCATGGGGCCCGAAGGGTTTCCGGCGAGCTGGGAGCAGATCAAGCATTTGGTGCTACCGGTGGTGACGCTATCGCTGATCCCGATGGGCGTGATCAGCCGCCTTGTGCGGGCGAACGTGCTCGAGATCCTGTCCATGGAATTCGTCTCGGCGCTGTCGGCCAAAGGTCTGCGCACGCGCCAAGTGCTCTTGCACATCATGAAGAACGCCACGCCCTCGGCGCTGGCGCTGATGGGTCTGCAGTTCGGCTATCTGCTTGGCGGATCAATCCTCGTAGAGACAGTGTTCAACTGGCCCGGCTCCGGTAGCCTGTTGAACCTCGCCATCTTCCGCCGCGACATTCCGGTTCTATCCGCCATCATCCTGGTGCTTGCCACCATTTTCGTTGTCATTAACATTCTGGTCGATGTGCTGCAGGCGCTAATCGACCCGCGGATCCGGCGGTGACAATCTCCGAGCGAGGTGCTACTGCCGTGTTGACTGAGGCCGAAGTAATCAAGCGGGCTGCGGCTGGCAAGAGTTATTGGGTGCGCGTACGCGAGCGTTTACTCGTCGATCGCCTCACGCTCTCGGTGACGCTGCTGCTGGCCATGATCGTCATCATGGTGCTAGCCGCTCCCGTGTTTGCCACACACGACCCAACCATCAGCTCAGTGATGGCACGCTTGAAGTCGCCTGGCTATGAGGGCCATTGGCTCGGGACCGACGAGGTGGGGCGCGACTTGTGGAGCCGCATCCTTTACGGTGGACGTTACTCGCTGCTTTGTGGCGTCATGCCGGTGTTCTTCGCACTGCTGATCGGTGGCAGCCTGGGCCTTGCCGCCGGCTACAGCGGCGGCACAATCAACAGCATCATCATGCGCAGCATGGATATCCTCTACGCCTTTCCATCCATTCTCCTGGCGGTAGCCATCTGCGGCATGCTCGGCTCGGGTATCGGTAACACAATCCTGGCGTTGACAGTCACCTTCATTCCACCGATTGTGCGCATCTCTGAAACCGTGACAACGCAGGTTCGCTCCTTAGAGTTCGTGGAAGCCGCTCGGGCGAGTGGTGCACGGCCGCTATCCATCGTCCGTTTCCACATCCTGAATAATGTGCTTGGCCCGATCCTGGTCTATGCCACCTCTCTGATCTCGATCTCGATCATCCTGGCTGCCGGACTAAGCTTCTTGGGTCTAGGCGTCACACCGCCAGACGCAGAATGGGGCCTGATGCTGAACAACCTGCGCCAGGCGATTTGGGTCAACCCATTGGTCGCTGCGCTTCCTGGCGCGATGATCTTCATCACCTCGATGTGCTTCAACCTCATGAGCGACGGCTTGCGCAGCGCCATGGACGTGCGGATGTGAGGCAATCGATGAAAACGGCCGCCGACGTCCTGCTCGATGTTCGCAATCTGAAACGCTACTTCCCGATCCGCGGTGGTCTGCTGCAGCGCCAGGTGGCGACCGTGAAGGCGGTCGATGACGTTTCCTTCGTCGTGCGAAAAGGCGAGACCCTTGGCATCGTCGGCGAATC
>JANNFC010000102.1:0-1796 GCA_031379405.1 Betaproteobacteria bacterium
CGAAAATAGCGGCGCAGTCTCGCTCCAGCGCCTTCTTACTGATTGCGTCATCGCGTTCAATTACGGGTTGCGAAACACCTTCAAAAAATGTTTGGGCTAGCTGCTTTTGCTGAAGCATCAGGCATATGAGGCTCGCTATTCGACGCGCATCTTCATCGTCAAGAGCCTTCGTACTCGCGCTGAGCTCCGTAAATCTCTGAATTGCCAGCTCTGACTTTTCATCAAAATAAGCCGCCCTCGCCGCAACGAATAAGAGAAGCGGAAGCTCATGATCAGGAATATGGTATCGTGCAGCAACCGGCGCCGCATCGAGCGAGCTGTCTCTTTCAAGCTCCCACCGGGCAGCCGCAAAGCGGAGACTGCTTTTGAGTTGGTCTATATCGTTTTCGCCCGGAAAGCCTCTATCAACAGCAGACAGTCGTTCGATGGACGCCAGAACATCATTGGGAGTCCTAAAAATTGCCGCGCGCCGTGCCCAGTCACGAAGTTCTTCGTGCTCGGTGTGACCGTCAACGGGCCTCGCACCAAGAAGTTTGTCGAGTGGCTCTCGCTCGTCAAATAGCCGCCGTGCATCATCGGGCCGGCCAGCAAGAAGCAAGGCATCGACGACCTCATACGGTTTATCTACCGTGAGGGTAGCGCCATCTTTGTCCAGCAAACCCATCGCCTGGTCGAGCTGACCTGTGGCGATGTAGGCGTCAATGAGCTCATCAACTCCCATCGCTTCCGTTCGCATCTCAATTTCTTGGCGCGCCAGGATTAGCTCTACGAGACTGGACGGGGACTTTTGATCGGCTACGGCTGTGAAGCCGAACTTGATGTCGTCGAATATATCGCGCGGATTTCTTCCTTCCGCAAACTGCTGCCTGAAGCGGGCGGGGTCACACAGCGCGAGCACGCCCGCGTGATCTTCCGCACGTGCTTTGTACCTTAGCTCCATCCATCGCTGTTCGTCGCCAGCCGAGGCCTTTCGAGCCATCTCGGCGAGCTTTGCATAGCGGGCCTTGTTTGCATCGGGAGAAGGCAAGCCATGCCGCGTATTTGTCTTTTCGAGAAGGAATAGCCGGAAGCTATTGTGAAATATCTGCCAACGTTCATCGACGCTACGGCTAAGCAAATGCTGCGCTGACTGCCACGCGCGATCAACCGCCTCGGGGCCCAAAAGCTCGTCAAGTGACGCTCGATGTACGCTGCCCTCGATCAGAGCGACATACGATAGAACTTCGCGCGCCTTCGCATCATTTTCGAGGTCGTGCCAGGCCCGACGATAAAATTCTTCGACATCACCTCCGTAGGCAGGCCCATTTTGTAGCCAGTCTTTCCGCTCTTCTGCGGTACGCAGCGCTAACAACGCTCCAATGACATATCGCGTTGAAAGCGGATGTCCCTGCGAGCGTTCGAAGATAAGATCACGACTGCAATCGTCAGACACTCCCGATAGGTCTGCGAGACGATGCACGGCGTCGCGTAGGAGTGGCGCGACTTTCACTAGACGCGTCGCTTCTTCTGCCTGACTGCGGATGGCGGGCGGAATGTCTGAAAAATCTAATCGCTGCGTCCCGAGCAAGATCACGACGCCTGCGGGTATTGATATCGGAAGCGGCAACTCCGTAAGCAGCGACCGGTCGGGCCGCTCCTCGCGGGGCACATGATCCAGTCCGTCGATTACGATGATCGTTCGGACCCCACTCTTCTCAAATTTTTTGTTCGCTTCTTTCAGCAGACCAGCTAACTGCGTACGAAGCTCATCTAGCATGGTGCCGGTCGCCAGATTGTAGCCAAGACCAGACTGCTTG
>JANNFC010000263.1:0-16053 GCA_031379405.1 Betaproteobacteria bacterium
AAGCCAGAATATCGACCTCGTGTTTCTCGGCATATTCCTTTAACCACCCGAGATAGGCTTGGCAATCTTCATCGGTAAAGAAAACCTGCTCGCGACGATTGCCCCGCTGGGTGATGTGATAGGGGATTTGGGCGCAAACGGCGCGGGCTAACCGAGGCATGGGCGGAATCTACCACGGGATACAAATAAAGGGTAGCGTCCCCTTTTTCCTTCCGGCGGAAGGCGTTAGGCTTTTCCGCCCTGCGCGATAGGAGAAGGGCTGTGCGGGGGTGACGGATTAACTCGTTAGCCTGAGGTACAACGAAGGCAATTTCTTCGGCAACGCCGAGATCTTGTCCAGCACGAAGTAGTTGCGCTTGCCGAAGATGCGCGTGACGTAGTCGTCGGCTTTCGGGTCGAGGCTCAAGCAGAAGGTGGCAATGCCATAGCGCGTTTGTTCGTCCACCGCGTGCTTGGCGTCGAACATGAGGTAGTTCTTGTCATGCACGTCGATGTCGTGGGGTTCACCGTCGGTGACCAGCAGAATGAGTTTCCGGCTCACTCGCCGGTAGCGAAGAAAGGATCCTGCGTGTCGCATGGCCGCGCCCATACGTGTGGAGAGCTGACCTTTCATTCCCGCCAGGCGAGCGCGCACGCCGTCGTCGTAGGCTTCGTCGAAATGCTTGAAGTGGTAGTACTCCACTTCACGCCGGCCATTGGAATCGAAGCCGTGGATGGCAAAGCTGTCACCCAGATTGCCGAGGGCGTCGGCAAGTAAGGCGGTGGCTTCGCGCGCCAGATTCAACACGCTGGTACCGGCGCCAGGGACGAATTCGTTGGTTGACTGCGAAAGATCGAGCAGCACCAACACGGCGAGATCGCGCGCCGTTTTCGCGGTACGCATGTGGATTCTTGGATCCGGGGTGCGGCCCGATCGAATGTCGATGGTGGCCTTGACGCAAGCGTCGATATCCAACTTGTCGCCTTCGAGTTGACGGCGCACTCGCTTGGGTTGTTGGATTTGCATGGAGCGAATCACTGTCTGCAGCCGGCTCACGGTGTCGCGATGGCGTGCAACGATGTCGTGCAGCAATTGCGGATCGCCCTGTTCGGACTCGCGCTCCCACACCGTACACCAAGCGGGGCGTTCCATACCGATCAGATAATCCCACTCATCGTAGTAAATGGGACGCAGCAAGGCATCGGCGATGGCGGTGTGATCCTGCGGATCAGCAGGTAAAAGCTGGGCGGAATCCTCCGGTGCGTTCTCGCCTTGCTTGTGCTCATCGACTTCGGCTTGCTCTTCGCTGTCGCCCCTTTCCAAATCGATGGATTGGTAGACTACATCCTGATCGTCGGACTGCTGTCCTTTGGGTTGACCGAAGTCCCAGAGACAAAGATTGTCGTCGCGATACAGCGGCTCGATGACGTAGGTCTTGAAATTGAACTGTACGCGCATCTGGCCAAGATCGTTACCCAGCACATTGCCGATATGCCGGCTCATCGCGCAATCCTCCAGTCGGGCACTGGCGTTCTCGGCGAACAAGCCGCGGCCCTTTTGCACCCAGGGATTGTTGTCTTCGTAAGCGGGATCGATCAATGCCCGAGCCAGTCGCTGCATCAATGTGATCGCTGTCATGCTAAAGGTTGGCGTTGCAATATGAAACTGAGACCACAACCGGCGCAGTCCCGGAAACGCTTGCAGCGCGAGCGCTTCGATACGTGCATCTTCAATTAAACCGACAAGCGCCACTTGAATCGGACGCAACTCGCGCAAGGGAAATTTTGTTCGCGAGAATGCCAAATGGGCGGCGGCATGTGCCGCCGCCGCGCGATACAGCGCGACACCACTCACGCCAGGGAAAGCTTCGAATGCTTGCGGCAGGCGAATCGCACCCTCGACGATGGACGGCCGGCGCGCTTTCTTCGGTTGCGGTGCCTGGTTGGGGCGAAGTGGCATGTCGCGCCCCCACAGCGCACGCAGATAGAGTGACATGCGGCGCTCGATATCGCCGAACAAGGTCCCCTCGCCGGCGGCGCGCAAGACCGAGCGCGCGTCGGCGGTTTCCAAGCGAAAGTAGCGCGCTTGCGAATTCGGATCGTGCGTATGTGATTGCACGCCGAGCAACACCCAGCGTCGCAATCCTTCAGCGCTCAATTGATCCAGCAACTGGCCCGCGCGTTCGGCGACTGCCTCGATGGCATTTGGTGCGCAATGTGCGAGATCGGTAAAGATCTCCAACACCAATCCAAACTCTTCGGGATCGCGTAGCTTGCGCGCCACGTGAGGCAGTGATTGCAGCATGGCATCCGCAGGCCGATTGCCTGCTTCTTTCACCACCTGCTCGGTGGTGCGAACCAGATGTGCGAGTTGACTCTCGCCAACCTCACGCGTGGTGGCGGGGACTATGCCGAGATAAGTTACCAACGGTCCGAGCCCCGCGCCGCTGTCGACAATGGCTCGGATGCCGTTCAACCAGGAAGCGAGACCCGCTTCGGAGAATGAGCGAAAGGCTTCCGGGGCGGCGGTCTTAACCAATGCGCGCACTTCCTGGCCGGTGCTTTCCAGAAAGCTTTCAAGTTGCGCGTGAGAGGTCATGGACTCCTGAAATTGGCCTTCACCCGTTAGAAGTGCGCTTGCACCGCCGCTTCCAGCGCGTCGCGCATATCGGCATCATCCGTGATGGGTCGCACCAGCGCCACGCCGCACGCCGCCACCGGGTCGATACCGCGCGTGATGAGTTGACCGGCATAAATCAAGGTTCGCGTCGATAGCCCCTCTTCCAACCCATGCCCTTTGAGATTGCGCGATCGTTCCGCAACGCTCACGAGCTTCGCGGCGATCTCCTTGCTCGTTCCGGACTCATGGGTGACGATCTCCACTTCGATGTCCCGCGTGGGCCAATTGAAATCCAGTGCGCCGAAGCGTTGCTTGGTGGATTGCTTCAGATCCTTCATGATGTTCTGATAGCCGGGGTTGTACGAGATGACGATCTGGAAATCAGCATGGGCTTGCACCAGTTCGCCTTTCTTTTCCAACGGCAGCACGCGGCGTGCATCGGTCAAGGGGTGAATCACCACCGTGGTGTCTTGTCGCGCTTCGACGATTTCGTCCAGGTAGCAAATGGCACCATAGCGTACGGCCAAGGTAAGTGGCCCGTCTTGCCAGGTGGTGCCCTGAGCATCGAGCAAGTGACGGCCAACCAGATCGGAGGCAGTCATGTCCTCGTGGCAAGCGATGGTGATGATGGGCTTGCCCAATTTCCAGGCCATGTATTCGACGAAGCGCGTCTTGCCGCAGCCGGTGGGGCCCTTCAACATCATGGGCATGCGCGCGGCGTAGGCGGCTTCGTAGAGCTGAACTTCATTACCGATGGCGCGATAGTAGGGTTCCCCGCGCATGATGTATTGCGCGACAGGGCTGGCGAAGTGTTGTCGATCCATGGCTCAAACCTTATCGTTGTTTACTTGCGGCGTGGTGTCGGGACAACGCCGGTGATCATCTCTCTGGCTCGCGACCATAGCGCCGCAAGCACGTTGCGCATTATCGCCGCGTCCGGTGCCAATAGGCGCACCCAGACGCCGGCATCATTCGGCAGCGCCGATACCCCCACATAAGCCTCCGGGTGATCCGTGAGAGTATCCCGCAGTCTGTCGGTCCACTCAGCGATGGGGCCGCCACGCCGGACCAGGACAAATCCAGCTTGGGTTCGGTAACTTCCCATTACACCAGGGGTTGGGCGTTGGAACGCGCAACCCTCGACGCGGTAGCGATCGCGCGCCAGCAGAAGGTCTTCCTCATCCATGACGGAAAGTTCCGACGAGAACTCTCGGAACACCTTCCCCGCAGCTTTCGGATCGTGCGCCAGAAAGCTATCGCAAGCCAGGATCGTCGCCCCGCGTGCGGCGCGAATGAACACGGAACTTTGTACCGAGGCGTCCGGAAACAAAATCATGGGCTCCGGCAAGTACTCGAAGTATGCGCCTGCGCCCACCTCGATATCGACGCGCTGCGCGGCCGTGCCCTGTTCCATGCTGTGCACGATGGTGGATGCCGCCGTGGTGACGTGCGCGTGCGCGTTCGGTCCAACACGAAACCGGCAACGCAGATCCTCACCCTGGAACAGGCCTCCGGAGCATGATTGAATGTACAGCGTGGGCATACTTGAGGGATCACCCAAGTTGCGCAACGCCCGGCACAGATGGAAAGGGTATGCGACGTATTGTCCGCCGATGTACGTGCGCCCTGAAGCATCGCTTACCAGCGACACATCGAGCTGGCGTTCGCTAGCCCCGTCGACGAGTACGGCGCTAGCGGTCAAACAGCACCGCGCCGGCGATTGTCTCCACTACCGCATCCACGCCTTCGCCCGTTTGGCAGTTGGTCAGCAGGAAACTAGCTTTTCGCACTTCCCTGGTTTCGCGCACCATGCGATCCAGGTCGACATTTACGTAGGGCGCGAGGTCGGTCTTGTTGATGATCAGCAAGTCGCATTGCAGCACGCCCAATCCACGTTTCCTCGGAATGTCGTCGCCGCCCGCAACGTCGATGACGAATAGCCAGTAGTCGACCAAGTCCAGGGAGAAACTCGACGCCAGATTGTCACCACCGCTTTCGATCAGGATGAGATCCAGTGCGCCGAACTTGCGTTCCAGTTCGTCGGCGGCTTGTAAATTGAGCGAAGGATCCTCGCGAATGGCGGTATGCGGACAGGCGCCGGTCTCCACAGCCAGTACGCGCGCAGGATCGATCAGTCCGCTACGCTGAATACGGACGGCGTCTTCCTTCGTCACCAAATCGTTGGTAATGACGGCGAGGTCCGTGCCACGCTTCAGGAAGCGAGGAATCAGTTGCTCCAGCAGCCGGGTCTTGCCCGAGCCAACGGGTCCGCCGATGCCTACACGCGCCGCACCGGGATGCTTAGCGCGCGCTGCCATGGTCGAAAATCCTGGGGTTACCGAGTTCATTTGTCTTTCTATCGGATAGTGAGGTCCGGTGGGTGGGGAGCGGTGGGTACCTTCGCGCTCCCCTGCGGCGTGGTTTATCAATTCGCAAACAATCGGCTGCTTTGTACTTCGTGTCTCATCATGGCGATCTCGGTACTGGGCGTGAACGATTGCGCATGCACGCTAGGCATCGCGGGCGTTTGCAAAAGTGGCGCGATCAAGGATCTAAGTTGAGTCATGATCTGCTGCCCCGCCAGATGGCCAAGTACGCCAAGGCGCAGGGACGCGCCGATCACGCTCACGCAGAAAGTATAGGCCGAGACTGACTCCACGGCCTCTTGCGTCATGCCTACGCCTTTCCACACCAGCGCTTGCGCTACGGGAAGATGTCCCAACGCTTGGCCATCGACTATGTGCTTTCGGTAACTTGCCGCACCCGGTGTGTTGATCTTTTCGTGAACGAGTAGCAAGGATGTACCGGCGCGCCGCGATCCTTCGCGTGCTTCGCGCGCAAGCATCATCGCCTCCAGTTCCCTGTCGAGTTCCCTCAGTGCCAGGAGATCTTCCACACGCTCAAAGGCGGCCGCCAGGAAGGGGCGATCGAAACGATTCCAGCGCCACTCCAACTGCCCCGCCAGATAATCCGCCAAGTCCTCCGGTGTGCGAATGTGTTGTTCACCTACCAGTGTTTCCACACCCCAGGAGAACGCAATGCCACCGGCGGGGAAAAAACTATCCGCGTGCTGTAGCGTCGCCAGCAGCCGCGCCGTGTCATGCATCGCTTGCACGGACGGCGCGGCCGTCGTCGAGAAAGTGATGCAATCGCTGCAGGTAGTAGTCCAGATCGTTCTCGACGGCGACGAGCAGCGCGCCGTTTTGAAATTTGACTCGCCAATGCAAGTTACCAGCAAAGCAACCCAACTCCAGGGCGCTGTGGACATCACGAGGAATAAAACGTAGCCAGTGGCTAGCCTCTACGCGAATCACCACGGCGCGCGTAGGTTCGAGCAACATTACCGCGCCATCGAATAAGTACTGGTCTCGGGGAACGATGACCGCGCATTCGGTGCCTCGGTCAGTGACGACTCTGAGGCGATGACGCTGAGTATCGGCACGACTGAGGGTGATGAATTCCACCGCGCCGTCGTGCTCAAGGTGGTGCAGGCGATGCGACAGCTCGTGGTCGTTGGCGTCGCCGACTATCTGTTCGAGTTTGAGCATTCGAGGGTCAAATACCAGACCACCAAGGTGCGCCCTTTTGAGGCGCACCTTGTCAGCCTAGTTTTGTTACGCGTGCGTAGGGGACTTCGAATTGGGAATGCCAGGAATCGGACACTCTTCCGTTCCAACGCTGGGACGGGTAATCGCTTCCACCATCTTCTTGGTGCCTTCCGGATCGGTGATCCACTTCTTGTAGAAGTCATAGGGACATGCGGCCACGCCCTCGGCGCCTTCGCGGGAGTTGATCTTCCCGGTGTAGCCGCGGTGCACCAGCTTGAACAGATGGTTTTCCGACTGCATGTTCTTGCGTGCATCGCGGATCAGGCTCTTCGACAGCGCGGCATATTGAATACCCATTTCTTCCGTGCCGCACTCGCCTAGGGTTCTGCCGTCGAAACCGATTAGCGATGAGTGCCCGAAATAGGAATACACGCCATCGAATCCTGCTGCATTGGCCACCGCAACATAGCTGTTGTTGGCCCACGCCATGGCTTTCGACATGATGATCTGCTGCTCCTTGGCCGGATACATGTAGCCCTGACAACGGATGATGAGTTCGGCGCCCTTCATCGCGCAGTCACGCCAGATTTCCGGATAGTTGCCGTCGTCGCAAATGATCAAACTGATCTTCAACCCTTTGGGGCCGTCGGACACATAGGTGCAGTTACCAGGATACCAGCCCTCGATCGGCACCCACGGCATGATCTTGCGGTATTTCTGCACGATCTCGCCCTTGTTGTTCATCAGGATGAGTGTGTTGTAAGGGGCCTTGTGCGGATGCTCTTCGTGGCGCTCGCCGGTCAGGGAGAATACACCCCACACGTTGGCACGACGGCAAGCGGCGGCAAAAATATCGGTCTCCTCGCCCGGCACCTGTGAAGCGGTTTCGTACATCTCTTTGCTGTCGTACATGATGCCGTGGGTGCTGTACTCGGGAAAGATCACCAGATCCATCCCGGGCAAGCCCACTTTCATGCCCTCGAGCATTTCGCCGATCTTGCGGGCGTTGTCCAGAACCTCTTTCTTTGTGTGAAGCCGAGGCATCTTGTAGTTGACTACCGCGACGCCGACGGTATCGTTACTGCTTGAAATATCACCGTGAAGCATTTCCAGGTCTCCTTTAACTTGGTGCTGCGAAATACCGGGCGAGCACCGCGTGATGACCACGTGACACTAGCGCCTAGCCCTTACTTCCTCACCGCGGTGCGATTAGCCCGGTGGTGCGGAGTTCCTCGCGAACGCTCCTCTTCCTCGGAGCAGACGCTCAAATCGTTAAGTAGCTGTGGATCTTGGCTTCGTCCACTTTGTCCCGCGCTTCCTCATACACGAACTCGCCCTTCTCCATAATGAGAAAGCGATTCGCAATTTCCATGGTGAAGCTCAACACCTGTTCGGATACCAGAAGTGAGAACCTTCTTTCGGCTTTGAGTTTGTTAAGTGCCTTGGCGATATCCTTGATGATCGAAGGCTGAATGCCTTCGGTGGGCTCATCCAGAATAAGAACCTTGGGGTTGCTCACCAGGGCCCGCGCGATGGCCAGTTGTTGCTGTTGTCCGCCGGAGAGGTTGCCGCCCTTTCGGCTCTTCATTTCGTGCAGTACGGGGAAGACATCGTAGATGTAGTTTGGGATGCGCCTGTCCGCGACCGTTTCCATTCCCGCGAGAATGTTCTCTTCCACCGTGAGGTAGGGAAAAATCATCCTGCCTTGCGGGACGTAGCCCAGGCCCGACTCCACCCTGTCGTAACTTTTCTTGGCAGTAAGGTCCGTGCCGTTCAAGGCGATGCGCCCACTGCGCGTGGGAACCAGACCAATCAGACTCTTGAGCAGTGTTGTCTTGCCCATGCCGTTGCGGCCCATGACCGCTACAGTTTCGCCGTCGGCGATATTGAAGGCAATGCCACGAATGACCAGGCTATCACCGTAGGAGACATGCAGATTTTCGACGCTAAGCATGGTTAATGAGCATGGCTAATGAGCATGGTCAATGAGCATACCTAGTGACCTAGATAAACTTCGATTACGCGCTCGTCGTTCTGCACTTGGTCCATGCTGCCTTCGGCCAACAATTTCCCTTGGTGCAGCACGGTGACCTTGTGCGCGATCATGCGCACGAAGGCCATGTCATGCTCGATGACCACGGTAGAACGTCCTTTGGATATGCTATTGAGCATCTCGGCTGTCTGCTCCCGCTCGCGCGCACTCATACCGGCCACGGGTTCATCCAACAACAGCAACTCGGGATCTTGCATGAGCAGCATGCCGATCTCCAGCCACTGTTTCTGTCCATGCGATAACAGACCGGCTTTGGTGTCGAGGGAGTCTTTGAGAAAAATCTGCTGCGCCACCGCATCGATCTTGTCCGAGATCTGTGACGTGCGCTTGAAGAACAGGGAGCCGAACACGCCACGATTTCCAGGATAGGAGATCTCGAGATTCTCGTAGACCGTCAGGTCTTCGTAAGTCGATGGCGTTTGAAACTTGCGCCCGACGCCCGCCCGCGTGATCTGATATTCAATCATGTCGGTCAAGTCGAGATTCTTGAACTTGACGGAGCCATGCGAGGGTTTGGTCTTGCCGCAGATCATGTCCAGCAACGTGGTCTTACCGGCGCCGTTTGGACCAATCACGCAACGCAACTCGTCCTTATCCACGCGCAGGCTCAAGCTGTCCACGGCCTTGAAACCGTCGAATGAGACGGTGAGATCGGTTACCGAGAGGATTTCCATAGTTATCTTGCCTCGGGTTTCAGCTCTTTAACAGCCGCCGACATCGCGCCGTTTTCGGATTTCTTTCCAGGACGCAATTTGTCCATCAAGCTTGCCAATCCACCTGGCAAGAACATCACCACCACCACGAACAGTGCGCCGATCAGATACAGCCAGTACTGCACGAAATTCTCCGAGAAGAAAGTTTTGGCGTAACCTACCAGCATGGCGCCATACACCGCGCCGATCAACGACAAGCGGCCACCCACAGCGGCATAGATCACCATTTCGATGGAGGGCACGATACCCACCAACGAAGGCGACGCCAGGCCGATTTGCATGGTGAACATGGCACCACCGATGGAGGAGAACAGCGCTGCCACGGCAAAGATGAAAGCCTTGAATAGCGCGGGGTCGTAACCTGAAAACCGCACGCGATCCTCGCGATCGCGAATGGCCACCAACACTTTGCCCAAGCGGCTACGCACGATGAACTGACCGACGAGGACGCACACAATAAGCAACACCGCGGTGATGTAGTACATCACGACTTTGGCCCTGTCTTGATCGAGATCGATCCCCATGAAGGTTTTGAAGTCCGTGATGCCGTTAATGCCGCCCGTGTAGCCCTGCTGGCCAATGATGACGATGGCCATGATGGCGGACAGCGAGAGCGTGATGATGGAGAAGTAGACCTCGCCCACGCGCCTGCGGAAGTTCACGTACGCCAGTATGAAGGCGAGAAGCGGCGGCAAGATCACAATGGCGGCAATGGTGAACCAGACATGATGGAAGGGCTCCCACCACCACGGCAGTGCTTCAACGCTGTTCCACGACATGAAATCGGGAAGACCCGCCTGCCCGAAGAAAGTGGAAAGCGCCGACGTGGAGGAATCCGCCTCCGCCGCGCGCTCCAGTTTCAGGAACATCGCCATCATGTAACTGCCGAGCCCGAAGAATACGCCCTGGCCCAAGCTCAGTATTCCGCCGTAACCCCAGATCAGGACAATACCGACCGCGCAAAAAGCGAACGACAAGTATTTGGCGAGCAATCCCAAACGGAAAATGCCGAGGGAAAGTGGCAAGACCACGAGGATGACAATGGCCAGCAATATCAGAGCATAGCGATTCAACAAGCCCCAAACCCCTCCGGGAGCGCCGTTGTGGACTGTGCTCGCCATCAGCGCCTCACCTTCGTCGCGAATAACCCGTTCGGCCTGAAATAGAGCACCACGATCACCAGTAACAGAATGCTGGCGCGCGCCATGGATCCGCTCAAGCTGTACTCGAACCAGGACTGCATCTGACCTATGATGAAGGCCGACGATATGGTGCCCAGCAAACTCTCCACGCCACCGAATACGACGACGATGAATGTATCGACGATGTAAGCTTGACCTGTGACCGGTCCGGTGGACGCCAGCATGGTGAAGGAACTCCCCGCGATTCCTGCGAGTCCGCAGCCCAATGCAAACGTAAAGGCGTCCACTTTCGTGGTGTTGATGCCCACCGCACCGCTGATGGGGCGATTCTGCGTCACCGCCCGTATGCGAAGCCCCCAACGAGTTTTGTACAACAGCAGGTAGACCGCGATGCCGGTGACTACGGCCAATCCAATGATGAAGATCCGGCTGAGCGGAAAGGAAACCGTCTCAGTGGCTTGCCATGCACCTTGTAGCCACGACACCGTGGGCACTTCCACTTCCTTGGCGTTGATGAACTGACGGTAGATCTGTTGCAGGATCAGGCTCAGACCCCATGTCGCCAGCATGGTATCCAGGGGTCTTTTATAGAGAAACTGGATGAGTCCGCGTTCGAGCAGAAACCCAAACACGAAGGTCACGCAAAAGGCGAGGACGATTCCCACGATAAAGTACATATCCATGTACCCGGGGAAATAGGTTTCGAACAAGACGGCGGTTCCATAGGTGGCATAGGCTCCCATGGCCATCAATTCGCCATGGGCCATGTTGATCACACCCATCAGGCCGAAGACGATGGCCAATCCCAGCGCCATCAACATCAAGATAGTAAATACGCTCAGCCCAGTGAAGGCTTGCATGGCGAGCATATCGAGGGTCATAACGTTGCGCGAATAATAGGAAAACGAAACTTAGCGTCTAGTCGCGATATGAATCGCGCGACACAAATTAAGCCCGGACGAGCGGCTCACAATAGCTCGTCCGGCACTGCAACGATCTGGTCCCGACTAGAGCTTGGGGAAAGGATTGGGTTCAATCAATGCGGACTCATAGATCATGTCCACCTGACCATCCGTGCGGAATGTACCGATACGAGCATGTTTCCACAGGTGATGGTTGGAGGCGTGGAACTTGATCTTGCCCTCGGGTGAGTTGAACTCCAGGTTGGAGGACGCCGCGACCACCTTGCCCACGTCGAAGCTCTTCGCCTTTTCGGCGGCAAGCTTCCACAAGTACACGGAGTTGTAGCCGCAATCGAGCGTGTCCCCGGTCACGCGGTTGGCGCCGTACTTGGCCTTGAAAGCTTTAACGAACTTTTCGTTCGCCGGATTCTTCAGACTCTGGAAGTAACCCATGCAAGTCAGCGTACCGGCGGTGTTCTCAGCGCCAATACCGGAGACTTCCTCTTCGGAAACGGCTAGCGACAGAATCGTCTGGTTCTTTCCGGTAATACCGGCAGCGGTGAGCTGCTTGAAGAATGCGACGTTGGAGCCACCCACCACACAGTTCAGAATCACATCGGGCTTGGCTGCCTTGATCTTATTGATCTCGGAAGAAAACTCGATATGTCCGAGCGGGTAGTAGCCCTCACCGGCGAGCTTGCCGCCTAGGCGGCCGAGCGTTGCCTTGGCAATCTTGATGGTGGTGCGCGGCCAAATGTAATCGGAGCCGATCATGTAGAAGCTCTTACCCTTGTTCTTCGCCAGCCAATCCATGGCGGCGATCACAGACTGGGTGGCTTCCTGTGCCGTGTACATGATGTTGGCGGACTGCTCCAATCCCTCGTAATAAGTCGGGTAGTACAACAGCCCTTTGAGCTTTTCGAACACCGGCAGTACAGCCTTGCGCGAAGCAGAGGTATAGCAACCCATCACCGCGGCGACTTTGTCTTTTTCGATCAGTTTGCGCGCTTTCTCCGCGAAGGTAGGCCAATCGCTGGCGCCGTCTTCCACTACTGCTTCGATCTTCTGTCCCATTACGCCACCGGCGGCATTGATCTCTTCCACCGCGAGCATCTCAGCATCCACCACGGACTTCTCCGCGATGGCGATGGTACCCGTCAATGAATGGAGAATCCCCATTTTTACGGTGCCCGCCGCTTGTGCGCCCTTTGGCCAAATATAGGGCGCGGCGATGGTGGTAGCCGCTGCTGTCGCGGACGTGGCCTTGATAAAGTCTCGCCTATTGAGGTTACTCATCTGCTCATTCCTTTCCTGTTGGTCAACTCCCGATCGTGTCGGCACGAAAAACAAAAGCCCACGGACCGTCCCTTGCCGATCCGTGGGCTTCTTTGCCTCTCGTGCGCGGACTTCCTTGTCGACACGCACTTTCCATGTGGGGGGTACTGGGTCCCGCCCGCGGCTTCTCCTGCCCAGGAATCCATATCGCTCGTCGCCGACTCTGGCATTGAACTAGGTACCCGCTACCCGGTACCAACCAAGCAATCCAAACCAAGCAATCCAAACTACAACTACCTGGCTCCCTGTGGCGAAAATATTGTGCACCCGTGTTTTCATCGGAGTCAATGGAGAAAGCAAGTTTTTTTCTTGCGGCAGCGTTAGAACTCGAGCAGACTTCATATCATGTGGGCATCGCCGTGGTGCATTCGCGGAACCGGCGCACCAAACCGAAGCGATCGAATCGAACTCAACTCGGAGTCGTGCACCGCCTCCGCGCTGAAAAAATTGCTGGCCAAACCTACTGCAACGAAGACATAATCTTTTTCGCAATGAACTCCGCCGCCACTGCCCCCATTCGAATTGGTGTCCTATTTTCCGAAACAGGCGTCACGTCCGTTATCGAACGATCGCAAAGATTGGGGACGTGGCTCGCGGTCGAGGAGGTCAACGGCGCGGGGGGTATCAACGGTCGAGAAATTGAGTTAGTGGCCTACGATCCGCAGTCGCGGCCGAGCAGATTTCAGTCACTGGCCAAGAAACTGGTGACAGAAGACGGGGTACGCGTCATCCTCGGGTGCTATATGTCCAGCACCCGCAAGGCGCTGATTCCAGTGGTGGAAAAATCCAACTCCCTATTGCTCTACCCGACGCTCTACGAAGGTTTCGAATACTCGCGCAACATCATCTATACCGGCGCGGCGCCCAACCAGAACAGCGTTCAGCTTGCCGAGTACATGACGCGCACTTTCGGATCTCGTGTTTTCATGGTGGGATCGGACTACATCTACCCCTACGAATCCAATCGCATCATGAGCGATTTGATTCTCGAGCGCGGCGGGCAGAAAGTCGGGGAAGTGTATTTGCCGCTGGATGCATCGTGGGAAGACTTCATTACACTGGCCAAGCGCATCAAATCGCTCAATCCCGATTTCATTTTCTCTACCGTGGTGGGGGATGCCACGTCACTACTCTACAAAGCCTATCGCCAACTCGGGATGGATCCGGCGAGAATGCCCATCGCGAGTTTGACGACGTGTGAAGCGGAAGTGAGACAGATGGGTCGCGACGTGGCCGAAGGTCATATCACCGCAGCGCCCTATTTTCAGTCCGTGGATACTCCGGCCAACCGCATGTGCCAAGACACCTTGAAACGTCGTTTCGGCAGTGACTTGGTGACCAACCAGTGCTGGGAAGCGGCTTACTTTCAAGTGCATCTGCTGGCCAACGCCATGCGCAAAGCAGGCTCAGATGACGTGGAAGCGTTGTTACGCATATTGCCAGGCTTCGAATTCGACGCGCCCCAAGGTAAAGTGCGAATCGACGAACACAATCATCACACCTACTTGCGCCCGCGCATCGGACGCGTGAATGCAACCGGACAGTTCGATATTCTGGAGGAGACCCAGCACTGGGTCCGCCCCGATCCCTATTTGATTTCGCACTCGCTGGAAGAGTGGACTGCACGCGTGCGCGTGGTAAATTCATGACCATGGCAAGAACCACTTCAGGCACGTCTCTCTCATTGCGCAATCTGCGCTCGCTGAAGATCGTCGTGTTTCATCCCGACGATGCGGACGGTCGTGAATTGCTTGCTCAACTGGAACGCATCGGATGCCGCGTGAAGGCCTATTGGCCACCGCACGAGAGAATCGCTGAAGACGAACCTGATTTGGTGTTCCTGGCCGTGCGACCCGAAGTCATCGATCTGGAACCGGCTTGGCTTAAACGACCCGCCCATCCGCCGGTTATCGCAGTGCTCACCTACGAGAACCCCACCATCATCGAGGCCATGCTGCGTTTCAACGTGAGTGGTGTGATCGCTTCACCGGTCAAATCTTCCGGATTGTTATCATCCATCGTGTTGGCGCGCCACCTTCATCTAGCCGAACTGGATCGCTCGAAGTACGTCGCGAAACTGGAGCAGCGGCTGCAATCGCAACGCAAACTCGATCGCGCCAAGGCCATCCTGATGCAAACGCGCCAGCTAACCGAAGATCAAGCCTACAAACTATTGCGCGAGCAGGCGATGACCAAGCGCGTGACCACCGAGGACATCGCGGACGCGGTGATCAACGCCAACGAGATTCTTGGATTTGATACTTCTTTGAAGAATAAATCGCCGCACGCTTAGCGAGACTTGATTGTGCGGGCTACAATCCTGCGTTTGCCCGGGACCGACAGCGATTGCGTTGGAAGGGACCAGAAACAACCATAACGAACGCAAAGGAATCCGAGCCAGGATCTGTTTGTGTTCTTTGCGCCTTTGCGTTGACACGGTGTTGCTAGAACAAAAAGTACCTCTGCGCCATCGGCAACACCTTAGCAGGCTCGCACGTAAGCAGTTGCCCATCGGCACGCACCTGATAGTTCTCCGGATTGACCTCGATCTTGGGTGTTGCATCGTTCCATTTCAGATCTTTCTTGGACAGATTGCGCGTGTTCTTCACGGCAACCGTGCGTTTGCGCAATCCCAATTGATCGGCGATACCGGCGGATTGAGCGGCTGCGGAAACAAACGTTACCGAAGTCGCGCTACGCGCTCCCGCGAAGGCGCCGAACATGTGGCGGTAGTGCACCGGCTGGGGCGTTGGGATAGACGCATTCGGATCGCCCATGGCGGCGGCGGCGATCATTCCGCCCTTGAGCACCAGCGAGGGCTTGACCCCGAAGAACGCGGGACGCCACAGCACCATGTCGGCGAGTTTGCCCACTTCGATCGATCCTACTTCATGGGCGACACCGTGTGTGATGGCGGGATTGATGGTGTACTTGGCGAGGTAGCGCTTGACGCGGAAGTTGTCGTTTCCGTCATCATCTTCGGACAGAGGTCCACGTTGAACGCGCATCTTGTGCGCGGTTTGCCAGGTGCGCAGGATCACTTCGCCCACTCTTCCCATGGCTTGCGAGTCGGAGGACATCATGCTGAATGCACCCAGGTCATGCAGGATATCCTCCGCTGCAATGGTCTCGCGTCGAATGCGGGATTCCGCGAAAGCCACGTCCTCGGGGATACCAGGGTCGAGGTGATGACACACCATCAGCATGTCCAGATGTTCATCGATGGTGTTCACGGTAAAGGGCCGCGTTGGGTTGGTGGATGAAGGCAGCACATTCATCTCCCCGCACACGCGAATGATGTCCGGCGCGTGTCCGCCGCCCGCGCCTTCGGTGTGGTAAGTGTGAATGACTCGGCCTTTGAAAGCTTCGATACTCTTCTCCACGAAGCCGGACTCGTTGAGTGTGTCGGTGTGGATGGCCACTTGCACATCCATCTCGTCGGCCACGCTCAGGCAATTGTCGATAGCCGCCGGCGTCGTGCCCCAATCCTCGTGCAGTTTGAGTCCAATGGCGCCGGCCACGACTTGTTCGGCGAGGGGTTTCGGCAGACTGACGTTGCCCTTGCCGAGAAAACCCAAGTTCATGGGGAATGCTTCGGCAGCCTGCAACATACGATGTAGATTCCACGGACCTGGCGTACAAGTCGTTGCATTGGTGCCAGTGGCTGGCCCGGTGCCGCCGCCGATCATGGTGGTTATTCCGGACATCAGCGCTTCTTCGATCTGCTGCGGACAGATGAAGTGAATATGCGAATCGAAACC
>JANNFC010000135.1:0-7791 GCA_031379405.1 Betaproteobacteria bacterium
CGAGAAACTTGCCGGCCCAGGTGGGCGAGTCGTAATCCCAGAAGTGCTGGAAGTATTCCTTGAGCAGATAGGCCCGTACGCTTTTCAAGTTGTAGCGCTTATGTGCCCGCCACCGTTATGTGGCCAACCTTGCGAACCAAGACGAACAGAGCTCTTGACTCTGGGGACAAGGGCAACATAACGCGCGTAACCATGGCATGGTGATCTCCCGTTCACAATGGAGATTGTCATGCTTGAGCAATACTACATTCGCCCCGTCACGATAGATCGCATCCGCCTATCTTGGATCGCGCCTGCAATCGAGAAGTACGTCGGCTGGCTCGCGGAAAGACGGTATTCGAGTAAGACTGTACTACGTCGCATCCCAGTGCTGGTTTCATTTGGTGAGTTCGCCAAGACGCACGGTGCCACGCAGATGGATCAGCTGGCGGCGCAATTGGAACCGTTTGTGCAGGAGTGGATGTCCGCACATGGGAGAGGCAGACGTGCTATGCGGGTACGCGAGAAGGCGAGCGCGATTGTGCGTAATGCCATCCATCAAATGTTGCGCCTAGTCATGCCGGGTTACACCGGTCCTGCTCGTGCGCGCCCACCCATGAACCCGTTTGAGGCCCAAGCTCCTGGGTTCATTTCGCATCTTACCGATGAGAAAGGCCTGCAAGCGCGCTCGTTGGAGCACTACCGATCGCACCTTGGGCAATTTGCCGCCTACATGAACCGGATTGGCCTTAAGGAGCTCACGCACTTGTCTGCGACGGTGTTCAGTGGATTCGTCGCGGATTACGGCTCTCGCGTGGGCTGGACAACGCTGCGTGACGCATGTGGAACTCTGCGGGTGTTTCTGCGCTACCTGCACCGTGAGGGCATCCTTCCCAAGGACATGAGCGGCCTGATTGAGTTTCCGCAATCGTACCGACTCCGTGGCCTCCCACGCGCCATCGCATGGGAGCAAGTCGAGCAAGTCCTTGCGGGCATCGATCGGCGCGGTGCGTGTGGCAAGCGCGACTACGCGATGCTGCTTCTACTGGTCTCCTACGGGCTACGAGGCTGTGAAGTGGCGCGACTTACGCTCGATGACATTGACTGGCGCAGTGAGCGACTGAAGGTCCGCGAACGCAAGGCCGGCAATTCAACAGCCTATCCCCTGTCAAGCGTCGTGGGCGAATCGATCATCGATTACCTCAAGAACGCCCGTCCGGCCAGCCAAGACCGTCACGTGTTCCTGCGCACGATGGCACCCCTGGTCCCGATTAGTGCGGCGGCGGTCGCTACGCGTGCCGGCCACTATATTCGCAAGGCAGGCATAGCGGTTCCTCGTCCAGGCTCCCACACCCTCAGGCACAGCTGCGCTCAGCGGTTGGTCAATGCCCAGTTCTCGCTCAAACACATTGGCGATTACCTCGGACATCGCAGCGCGTCCTCGACCCAAATCTACGCCAAAGTGGCGATCGAAGCCCTGCGTGAAGTGGCGCTGGGCGATGGTGAGGAGGTCCTATGAAACGCTCTCGCCATGGCTATCGCAGCATCATGGGCGCTCACATCGAGGAATTCCTCGCCTACAAACGCTCACTCGGACGGCGCTACGACGTGGAGGCGAGCGCGCTCGCACTGCTTGACGACTACCTGGTGGTGCAACATATCCATGGGGTGTCTGAGGTAAGCGCCGAACTCATGGATCAATTCCTTGCTTCACGACCGCGCCAGCGCCCACGCAGCTACAACCACTTGCGTTGCACGCTCGCACGATTGTTCTCTTGGATGGTCGACCAAGAGCGCCTGGCACGCTCCCCGGTACGCTCGCCCCCGCGGCGTGCCACCTACCAGCGCCAAGCCTTCATATTCGATGCTGCAAACGCGCGTAAATTGCTTGATCTGGTTCGCACACTTCCCGACAAGGGCGCGACCCGTCAGCGCGGCGAAACCTACTATGCCCTGCTCGCGATTCTCTACGGTCTGGGACTGCGCGTGGGCGAGGTCTGCCGGCTGCAGGTCAGGGACGTGGACTTCGAGCGCAGAGCGCTGATTATCCGGGAGACCAAGTTCTACAAGACGCGGTTGGTGCCATTCGGCCCCAAACTTGAGGCGTTGCTCAAAGCTTACCTGCAACGCAAGCTAACGCATTGGGGTCACTTCACGCCCGAGGCGCCTTTGTTCTGCCTGCGTGGGGGACGTGCGATCAATCCGTGTACGGTCAGTCAGACGTTTCATCAACTCCTGCCGTCCTTGTCGATCACTATCTCGCCAGGATGTTCGCCCCCGCGGCTGCATGACTTGAGGCACTCCTTCGCAATTGGGACACTTTTGCGCTGGTATCGCACCGGGGCCGATCCCCAAGCGCACCTGCTGGCACTGGCCACCTTCATGGGGCACGTCGATGTCAATTCGACCGCGGTCTATCTGACGACAACGGCAGAGCTGCTCGATGAAGCCAATCGGCGCTTCGAGCGTTTCGCCTCGCCCGCGCTCCAGGAGGGATTGCAACCATGACACCCACCCTTGGTCAATTGGTGCACACGTTCTTCGTCGATCACCTCGCAGTACAAAAAGGGTTACGCCCCGGTTCCATCCGTAGTTACCGCGATACGATGAGGCTGTTCCTGTGCTTTGTGAGCGAACAAACGCATCAGCCGCTTGTTCGCCTCTCACTCCAGGATCTGAGCTTGGATCGAGTATTGGGGTTTCTGAAGCACCTCGAGCAAGACCGCGGCAATCATGCGCGTACACGCAATCAACGCCGAGCCGCGTTGAATACGTTCTTCGCCTATCTCGCCTTGCGAGTGCCCGAGATGCTTGGCACCTGTCAGCAAATCGCTGCGATTCCAGTCAAGCGCACGTCCGCTCCGGCGACGCACTACCTTGAACAGGCGGAGATCGCCGCACTGTTGCGCCGTCTTCCACGGCAAGGGCGTCACGCGCTTCGCGATCAAACCTTGCTGCTCTTCCTCTACAACACCGGAGCCCGTGTTCAAGAGGCGGCCGAAGTGCGGGTCGAACATCTCGAACTCAAAGCTCCGGCCAGAGTGCATCTACACGGAAAGGGCGACAAGTGGCGGATGTGCCCACTATGGAACGATACGGTCAAACACCTCGAGCAACTGCTCACCGAACGCCCCTCTCCGGCGACGTCGACTGATCCCGTGTTCTGCGCACGCCGCAATGTGGCGCTCACGCGCCACGGAATCTACAAACTCGTGCGACGCCATGGCGCTTCATGGGACACCTCGGGTGCTGAGCCGCGGCGTGTAACGCCCCATCTGTTTCGACATACAGCGGCCGTACATCTGCTCGAATCCGGGGTCGAAGTCAATGTGATTCGTGGATGGCTCGGTCACGTTAGCTTGGACACCACCAACCGGTATGCTGAATTGACGCTACGCGCCAAGGAGGCGGCCTTGCGCGCCTGCGAACCGCCTTGCCAAACTCCGGTGGCATGCCGCAGCAGTGCAATCTGGAAGGACGATAAGGCTCTCCTCGATTGGTTGAGTACTCTGTAGCCGATTATGTTGCCGCACGCGCGCGATCCTCCGTGATCTACCCTCGACACGACCTACGCTCGGCCACATAACGGTGGCGGTCACATAAGGTGGATAATCCGAAATGCGCAATCACGCGCGCGTGCTACTACGAGCCCGAAGTGCAGCGCTCCTACGCGCAGCTCGCCAGCGGATACGGGTACAGCATTTCGGCCTGCCCGCCGCGCGATCCCAAAAAGAAGGCGTAGCTCTCATATTGCACCTTGTGTGGTTGATTGTGGAGTGATGAACTGCGGCGGCGTGCTGCCATAGCGGCCACCACTGCCTTTAACTAGAATCACCTCGCCCACTGGTTCGTAGAGACAACGATGTCCGTTGCCGTAGCGATGCTCGCGCAAGATTCCGTCGCGGCCCCAATGATAGATGCTTGCCGCACATACGCCAAGCTGCACCGCAAGCTCGTTGGCGGTGAGCATGCCACGCGCGCGCAGGCGAGCAAAGCGCGTCTGCAGATGATGGCCCACGCGGATTGCAATGACCTTCTTGTGCGTGAAGCGCTGGCCTCGCCAGTTCGTATAACCCATGGCGTTGAGCCGTTCTGCGATCTGCCGATCGGTGCAGGTCTCGAGCAACTCGTCGGCCTTCTTGACGATCTCTGGGAGCGTCTTGCGGACCAGTGCTATCGGCTTGGGTTTGTCGATCTGCAATGAGGTTGTGCGTCCGCCGCGGAAGCGGATGTTGATGGTGATCCGCTCGGCCTTTGTGAGGGTCACATCTTCGATGAGCAATGCCACGATGCGCTTGCGCTCGATCGGTGCAATGCGCTCATCATTCCACACTCGCGGAAAGTTCTCGGCCAGTGCGCGAATGCGTGCGCGCGCATCGCCTCCCAATAATTGCTGATCAGCCTGCTGTCGACGCTCATGCTCCTGCGTGAGTGCATCAAGCTCGCGCAAGCGTGCATTCCAATCCGCTTCCAAAGTGTCGGCGACGAGCCGGTTCGCGGGATCCACACTCAGGTAGCGACGGCGCGCCAACTCAGTGTCGTAACGCGCCCGCGCCATCTGCTTGGCGCGTTGTGCGCTGGCCTGTTCAAGGCGTCCGCCAATCTCGTCTTCGACCGCTAGCGCCACGTCAATGGCCGCGGGCGCAACGCAGTCCAGCAGCAACGCGCTGATTGCCGCGTCAATGGCGCGCCCGCGCACCGACTGGCACGTCTGGCCGGCGCGGCGCACTGCCTCCTCGGCACACACGTAATACGGCTCGCTCTTGCCACTAACTTCCTGGTAACGCACCCGCATACGTGCGCCGCAAATGCCGCAGAGCACGCGCCCCTGCAACAGACCAACTCCTTCGCGTGGCACACCGCCCCGACCGTGCGCACTGAATGAAACCATATTCTGCTTCAGCGTGATCTGATTGCGCTCGTACTCATCCCAGCTGATATAGCCGGGATGCGCATCGCGAATCAGAACCTGCCAGTCCTCGCGTTTGACCTGGACGCAGTGGTGCTTACGTCCGACACGATAGGCCTGCCGCGTGCGTCCGTAAGCAAAGGCACCGGCATAACCGGGATTGTGCAGGACATCCACGACGCGCCAATGTTCGAGAGCTACCCAATGCAAGTCGCCTTTGCCGATGCCACGCCGTATGCGGCAGGGGAATAACCAGCCTTCGCGGCGAAAGCGTTTCACTGTCGCGCTGGCGGAACCGCATTGGCGGAAGGTGTCGAAGAGCAGTTGCATAGCCGCGCGAATCTGCTGATCCGGATCGAGAACCACAGCGCCGTCGGGGCGATAGAGCAGACCAATGGGCAACGGTATCTCCAGTTCACCGCGGCACGCTTTGTTACGAATGCCGCCTTGCAGGCGTGCCTTGAGCACATGCAGTTCCGCCTCGCTCATGGCGCCCTTGAGCCCGAGCAGCAGCCGATCGTTGAAATGCGCGGGATCATAGACGCCGTCTTCGTCACAAATCAGTGTCGCAGTGAGCGCCGCAACTTCAAGCAGGCGATGCCAATCGGCATTATTGCGCGCCAGCCGCGAGACCTCTAGGCCAAGGACGATTCCGGCATGACCATTGGCGAGTTCGGACATCAGATGCTGAAAGCCATCACGCGCCTGCGCGCTCGCGCCGGACAGGCCGAGATCGCTATCGATGACGTGGATGCGCTCGCTGGGCCAGCCCAGCGCCACGGCACGATCGCGCAGCGCATATTGGCGCTTGGTACTCTCCGTGTTCTCGAACACTTGTCGTAGCGACGATTGGCGCACATAGAGAAACGCATCGCGCGCAAGATGCGTGGCGGTCACTTTCTGATGCTGCTGTTGATCAGTAGACATGCGTGAGCTCCGAGTGAGTGCGCAGCACGATATTGGCGAGCAAACGAACCAACTCGGGGTCGCACTGGATGGGTTTGCCCGATTCGCTCTTCGGGCGCGGTGGCAGCGGCGGCGGCGCGCACTGGAGCAGAAGCGCCAGTCCCTGCACCATGCCGTGGAAGCGCAGCGCAGCGACGCCGTCCGGAGGCGCCTGTCCGCGGAGCAAGTCCGCGCGTAGCGTCTCGTAGGTGGCTGCCGCCGCTGGCGGTAGCCGCTCCAAAGTAGTTTCTGCTACGGTTTTTTTTTGCGTGCGAGCGCACGTTCGATACTGCGTGGATGCACCGATAGCCCAAGTGCTGCTTCGATTTCCTGCGCCAGGTCGCGGGCATGTATCGCGCCATCGTCTGGCCGGTGCTTCTCGATAAAGGCCATGACCTTCGTCGTGAGCTTGTGCGCGCCCTTGGGGCCACGCGCTTTGGGCCACAGGCCGGCTATGCCCTCGCGCGCGAACGCCGCTTCGGCCTGGTAAAGCGTCGGGCGCGACATCCCGAACAGCGCGGCCGCCTCGGCCTTGGAGGTTTGCTCGACGCGCACCTGACGCAGCATCTCGTACTTGGTCTGGACCAGATCGCGGGCATCGAAGAAATCGCCGGACTGAAACAGCGGTGCGCGCACGCGTTCGGGATGGGCATTGAGAACGCCCTGGCGGCGGAGCCGCTCCCGTTTGGGGTCGGGTTTCTTCATGGTGATGGTCGACCGGGAAAGTATGTAATCTAAAATACGCCGTCCAATGCGTACTGTCAAGGCTATTCTCAGCAGCTTTAGCCTCTTTCTTATAGGCGCAATCTCTACACAGCATCCCGATGGTTGCCCAACCGGCATGCCAATCTGCGGCGAAGTATACTTTACATATACGGCATAATTCACTTAACACCACATCCCCCGTCGAGAAGTTCGTCGAGCAACGAGCACAGCCGCTGCAAATCGTCGGTGCGAAACCACGAACGGTCCCCCGCGGCCTGCGCAAACAGATCGGGCACCAAGACATCGGTCCATGACGCGAGCACTGAGCGCAGCCGCCCCTGACCGTCGTAGTACATCACCCGATCCTCACCCCAGTTCTGGCGGCGCGTCGTCAGCACAAAGCGACAACCGCGCTTGGGATGGAATGGGTGAGCGATCGTGAAGGTTATGGCTGTACAGCCGACTTCATGACAGACAGTTGCTGACTCAGTAGAAAGGTCGGGTGGAATCCGGCGTGAAGTACGTCAAGTCGAGCTTCGTGCCGCTGCGCGAGTTTCGCGATCTCACGCATGCCAACGCACAGCTGCGCGAGTGGGTGATGGGCGAGGCGGGCAACCGCCTTCACGGCAGCACCCGTGCACGTCCGCTGACGCTGTTTACGCAAACCGAACAAGCCCTCCTCACGCCGCTGCCCGCGGTGGCACCCGAATGTCCCGTCTGGGCGAAGGTGCGCGTGCACGGTAACGCTCATGTGCAGTTCGAGTTGGCGTATTACTCGGTGCCCTTTACGCTGGTACGCCACCACCTGTGGATGGAGGTCAACGCGGCCGTCGTGCGCATCTACCAGGACCATACGCTGGTGGCCATCCATGCGCGCCAGCATCGTCCAGGGGATCGCTCGACGGTGGCCGACCATATCCCGCCTGACGCACAAGCCTATCTGATGCGAGACCCGCAGTGGTGTGTGGCCCAAGCCCGGCGCGTGGGCCCGAGTTGCCTGGCCCTCATCGAGTCCTTGTTCAGCAACCGCGTACTCGATCATCTGCGCGCAGCGCAAGGCGTGCTGCGTTTTGCTGAGAGCTTTAGCAGCCCTCGCCTGGAAGCGGCCTGTGCGCGCGCCTTGCACTTCGCCAGCCCGAGCTACCGCACCGTCAAGAAGATTCTCAAGGAAGGACTCGACCTGAAACAACTTGACCTGGCCCTGGAGAGCGCACTGGAGGCGCCCTATCGCGACGGTGGGCGTTTCCACCGCC
>JANNFC010000137.1:0-10867 GCA_031379405.1 Betaproteobacteria bacterium
ATCACAGCGCCGAATCCGGCTGAAAGAGTGCGTGGACAAGAAAAGTCGCGCGTAGCCGTAGAACTTAGGCAGGTAACGGGACACGGCTAGTAGAAATAAAGGGGTCAGGTCTATACTTACTACTACTAAGTATAGACCTGACCCCTTTCTTTTGCAACGCTGGAAATGACTTTGGATTTGTCCATTTTTATTCTCCTGATAAGCGAAAGGTGAAAACACGGTTTGGGAACGAGATCCGGCAAACACGAGCCAACCACGACCTCGCGAACTCATGTACGCGCTCGCCCCCTTCGCCGGATTCAGCGCTGTGATATGGTAAGCGCCTCCTCATCACGCTTTTCTAGAACATGGCAAAAATCTTTCTGGTCGTACTTGGCTTGCTCATTGGGAAAGACATTCCCGCGGCGGAACTCCCGCTGTTCGACGCGCACCTGCACTACAGCGGCAACGCCTGGACGGATTTCCCGCCGGAGAAAGTGATCAATCTTCTGGATGAGGCGGGGGTGCGCATGGCGCTGCTCTCCTCCACTCCGATCGAAGGCACCCTCAAGCTGTATCAACACGCACCCTCACGCTTCATCCCCGAACTGCGCGTGTATCGCAAGTCCATCAGTGTCGAGACGTGGGCCGTGGAGCGGGCGGTGTGGTTCAAGGATCCAGAGTTGATTCCGTTTCTGGAGCGCGAACTTGAGCGTGGCATTTACCGCGGCATCGGCGAATTCCACGTGGACGGTCATGAAGTGGACACACCCGTGATGCGCAAACTGGTGGATCTCGCGGTGGCAAGGAACATCCACCTTCACGCCCACTCGGATGCCGAGGCGGTCGCCAAATTGTTCTCCTTCAATCCCAAGGCACGGATCATATGGGCGCACGCTGGCATGAGCACGCCGCCGAGCGCGATCGGAGAATTCATGGCGAAGTATCCGGCGCTATGGGCGGACCTGTCGTACCGCAGTGTTTTGACAGACGGAAAACTCGATCCGCAGTGGAAGGCTCTGCTGGTGCGATTTCCCGATCGTTTTCTCTACGGCAGCGATACTTGGATGCCGTTCCGTTGGCCGCAGGTCCCGGCGCTGGCGCGCGAAGCGCGTCAATGGCTAAGTCAACTCCCCAACGAAGTGGCGGAGGCAATCGCGTATAGAAACGCAGCCGCGCTATTCGGCGATTAGTCGAGTCTGCAAGCGCCACCGCGGCTTTACGGTACCGGCGCGAGCAATGGCGACTACAATCAGGAGGTCGCGAGTTTCGAGCATTGCAGAATCATGACCAAGCCGATGTAGTCACTCACAAACGTGCGAGCGATATTCATGATTGTGCGAGAATTGCTCGCGAATTTGCATGCCTGCCATTTCCCCAGTAGCAAAACCACATACTTGAAGGATCTTATGAACCGCTCGCTTCTCAACACAGCCATTCCAGCACTAACGCTGGCCGGCGCCTTGTTTGCCCAATCCGCCTCGGCCGAAACCTACGCATTCGACCCCATGCATACCAAGATCATGTTTGCCTATAACCATTTGGGCATGTCCAATCAGTATGGACGGTTCGACGGCTTTGAAGGGGAAATCGTGTTCTCCGCCGACAAGATGGCCGAATCCAAAGTCAACGTGACCATCGACGCCAATACCCTCGACACCGATGTCGCGAAACTGGACGAACACCTGAAGTCACCGGACTTCTTCGATACCGCCAAGAATCCGAGAATCACATTCAAGAGCACCGGTGTGAAGCAGACCGGCAGCAAGAGCATGCAAATCTCCGGTGACCTAACCATCAAAGGCAAGACGCATCCCGTCGTACTGGATGCGACCATGAACTATCAAGGCGAGCACCCCTTGGCCAAGTTCGTCAAAGCCTATGCCGGCTCCCAGTGGGTTGCCTTCTCCGCACGCGCTCGCGTGCGACGTACGGACTTCGATCTGGGACTCTACGCCCCGATGACGTCAGACACCGTCGACATCATCATCGAAACCGAACTGCGCGAGAAAAAATAAGCATTCAAGAGTAATTCCCAGCGTTCAAACCCGGCTTCGTGCCGGGCTTTTTTTGCGTGTGTTTCAGTTTAAGAAATGCACACTAGTGCGCAATCGCCTTGGAAAACAATTGCATTACCGCCACACCGGCAACAATCAGAGCCATGCCAACGATAGCGGGCAAATCGAGTGTCTGCTTGTAGACGACCAAGCCCACGATTGCCACCAGGACAATCCCGACTCCGGACCAAATGGCATAGACGATTCCAACTGGAATCGCGCGCAAAGTCAGTGACAGGAAGTAGAACGCCGAGGCATAACCGATCACAACCAGGGTCGAGGGCATCCATTTTGTGAAGCCGTCCGCGGCCTTGAGCGCGGAAGTGGCGATGACCTCCGAAACGATTGCAATGCCGAGGTAGGTCCAATTCACTTGCTATCCCCTCAGGTGACCCAGCCACCGGAAAAAGGAAAACTTTGGCCGGCGAAAAAATTGACCTCGCTCGACGCGAGAAACACCACGAATAGCGCGTCTTCCTCCGGCGTAGCCAAACGACCCATCGGCACTTCGCGCGCCAGCCGTTCCTTGAACGCGGGGAGCTGTTGCACTTCGGGTGGATAGTAGGTGGGATTCTCGACGAAATTCTGCGCGATCAAATTGACTTGAATATTGAAAGGCGCCACTTCGGTGCCTACCGAGCGCACATACGACACTTGCGCGCCGCGCGCCGCGCTGTAGGTGGAAACACGCTTCTGTCCTCGCAAGGCGGTAGCGCTCCCCATCACCACGATCTTACCGGCGCGCCGCTGTATCATCTGCGGCAGCACCGCTCGGCACAATCTTGGTAGTGGATCGACCAGATGGGCGAACACCGTGCGCCATTCCTCGTCCGTGACCTCGTGCGCCTTCGTATAGGGCGCGGGGACAGCCAGATTACCGATCAACACATCGACTTGACCGGCCGCATCGAGCGCTATTTGGGCTCCGCGCGGGGTGGTGAGATCGTTGGTATCGGCGATCACCTGAGCGCCGTGAGCGCCGAACACTTCGCACAATATAGGCCCCATGAATTCATTGCTCTGCGTGATGAGCACGCGCTTGCCTAGTAGACTGTCGCCAATCTTATTCATGGATCCGCTTTCTATGCGGTTCGAGGCAATGGATTATTCACGCGCTGCGTTGAGGCGGGATGTCTCAGCAATCTTGCCGCCGGACGAATGGGACGTCGCACTAACTCGCCTCCGCAGTTGGGGCAGATACCCTGCAATACCGTTTCGGCGCAATCCCGGCAAAAGCTGCACTCATAGCTACAGATGCGTGCATCCATCGAATCGGGGGGCAGATCTTTGTCGCAACCTTCGCAATTCGGCCGTAGCTGAAGCATTGAAATCACCTTAACCTTATGGAGTAACGCAGCTTGGACATGGACGTAGAGCGGGTAAGCGAATTGATCGGCCGCTGACCGCAAGGCCACTATCGCAACCCGCCGGCAACTCTAAACCAGGCTCACACTCACTTCCCCCAACCCTTCCACCACAAACCGTAACCTATCACCCGCGCTGACGAACTTGGTGGCGATCATGCTCCCGGTCATAACCACCATGCCCTCGCGTACAGAATGACCTTGCTGCAAGCGAGTGTTGAGACACCATGTCAGCGCATCGAAAGGATGCCCGAGCACATCGCGCCCATGGCCCTCGCCCGCCACGACGCCATTGATTTCCACTGCCCCTCGAATGGACGCCAAATTCAAATCACGCCACTGCCGCGTCGCCGTACCCAGCACGATGCCGCCGTTCCAGGCATTGTCGGCAATGAGTGTGAAGATGAGCGATGCGATCTTCTTGTAATCCGCATGACGATCGTCCACCAACTCGAAAGCCGGCGCCAGAGTGTCCACGGCTTGCGCTATCTGCTCCCGGGTATAGGGCGCACCCGATGCGGGCAAGTCCTGTCCTAAGGTCGCCGCCAGTTCGCATTCGATACCGAGGTGAATGTAGTCGACATAGCGCAGCGTAGCATCCGACCGATGAACGATATTGGCGTGAATCGAACCCGCGAACGGCGAGTAGAATTTCAACATCTCCTGCATAACATGCGAGGTAAGCGCCACCTTGTGTCCGGCCACGGGCCCGAGCTTACCTTCCCTCAGCGCCCGAAATGCCTCCTGAATTCCATAGCCATCCGCAACAGTGCGCGGCGCCATCTCCTCCGGCAATGCATCGAACGCAGCGCGTGCGTTGTGCTGCGCCAGCAAATACTGGGCGGCACGCTGGTAGCGGTCCCTATCCATCACTTCGCAGCGCTCTCCAATCCCTTTCTCAATAGCTCGCCGACCAACTCGCTCAATCCCATCTGCCGCGCCTGCGCGCGAGACTGCACCTCCTGCACGAGGGCGCTCTCCAACTTCACCGCGAATGGAATCAACCCTAGCGCTTGATCGCGTTTGCGCTGCTCGCGCCTGTCCACGATCTGCGCAGCACCTTGGCCGAAGCGGTGCGGAATCCGGCCCTGCCCCAGTGCCGCGTCTATTTTCTTGCCTTTGAGCTTTTCCAACTCGGTGCGTTTCATTGTCATCTCGTTGTTCGTGTCATTGAGTCAAGTGTAATGCTAGCAGGATCGATAGCGACCGACTTTGAAGATCACACATCTCGCCATGAATGGACATATACCCCCTCTCTTTCGTAGGATTCGTCACCGGCGTATACGACATGAGCCTTATCCGCTTGCTGTCCCGCATGGTCTGACCAACGCGCCAACACCGTCACGTAATCATGCGTAAAGGTTTGGGAGGACTTGATCTCGACCGGGATAAGTTTTTCTCCAGTATCGATAAGCAGATCCACTATGTCATTCGCCAGACTGCTCAGATTCAGTAGCTGTCACGTGCGAGCGGCGCACATCTTCAGGAATCGCTGCGAACTGTTGCGACCCTGTCAGAATGAACAATCCGGTAATGGCGGCGATCGGGTAAGTTCGGGCGATCTCCGCGAGTGCGGATTTGGCGTGGCGAGGAATCATCAGGAGAGATACAGGAGAGATACACGAAAAAACTAACGTATCTCCGACCAATACTTTTCCAAGCGCTTGAAGGACACCGGAAACGGCGTCTTGAGTTGCTGTGCCCACAGCGACACGCGCAACTCTTCCAGCATCCAGCGGAATTCTTCAACGCGAGGATCGTGGATGCCGCGGATGCGATTGTCGTCCACTCTAACTTTGTAAACCTGCCACAAGCGCGCGATTTCTTGCAGCCATTGAAAATCCTTCACCGGATTGCTGGCGATTTTGTCGATGCGGAATAGAATGGCTTTGAGATAGCGCGGGATGTGCCGCAAACGAGTCAACGGAACACGTGCCAGGAACCCGCTGGGTACCAGCTCCTTAATCTGCCCCCGAATGTCGTTCAATGCCTTTTGCCACGCTTGCGGAGACGGTGTATTGAGTTTGGCGCGAACGTCCTGATAAACGGTGAAAGTTTCGTTCGCTAAACGACACAGCTCCAGAGTGACATCGTGCATGCGCGTCTTCGCCTTGCCGAGTCTTTCCTGGAACGCCGCTTTGGTGCGGATGGGGGTTTCTTCGACGAAGAACGCGCGATCGCAGATGGCTTCCACTAATTCGTCGCGCAAGCGATCGGCAATAGCGCCTTTGTCCGCGCCACGCTTGTCGGACTTGCCGCTATCCAGGTCCAGCATGATGGCGTAGCGCAGCGACATCTCCTGAAAATTGGGCAGGCTTCTCGCCATGTGCTTCACTTGGTCCGGCAATGCGAGTCGGAACAGGCGTCGCAATCCGCGATGCGTGGCGGCATCGGCTTCCTGTTCCGTATCCAGAACCTTAAGGGCGACGGACTTGCCCTCGTCGATGATGGCCGGGTATCCGATGAGTCGTTGACCATCTCGAATGAACTCGATTTGCTCGGGCAGATCGGGAAAATCCCAGCTCGTGATCCCTGAGCGTTCGAATTGACCGCGCGCGCTTTCGCTGAACTGTCGCCGTGCCTTGATACCCAGGTCGGAGCGAAGTTGGGCGATGTCCCGGCTCATGGCGACGTCGTGATCGTTGTCGTCGACCACTTGATAGTTCATCTTATGATGCGCCGGCAAGTCGGATTCATCCCAGGCGTCGTTGGGCACTTCCACGCCGGCGACCTTGAGCAAGGCGGCGCCGATCTCGGGACACAAGGGTCTGGCTTCCGGTTGTAGATGATTCAGTACGTTGCTCACGTACTGCGGCACCGGCACAAAATTCTTGCGCAGTCCCTTCGGCAGCGCTTTGATGAGGTGCGTGAGCTTGTCGCGCAGCATACCGGGTACCAGCCACTCACAACGGCGCTCGTCCACTTGATTGAGCAAATGCAGCGGCACGAGCATGCTGACACCATCCAGCGCATGCCCTGGCTCGAAGCGGTACTGTAGACGGTAGCGCACACCGTTTATTTCCATGTTGTCGGGAAAGCGCTCTTCATTGATTTCGCTCGCCGCGTGGCGCATGAGCAAATCGCGCGTAGCGAAGAGGAATTTAGGTTCCTTACGCTCGGCCTCGCGCCGCCACTTTTCGAACTGCTGGCCACTCCAGATATCCGCCGGGACGCGTTCGTCGTAAAAACCGAACACTACTTCGTCATCCACTAGTACGTCGTGACGGCGCGATTTGTGTTCGAGCGCTTCCACGTCTTTTCGCAGCCCCAGGTTGTGCGATAGGAACGGTGCTTCGAGTTCATAGTGACCGTGCACCAGCGCTTCGCGGATAAAGATCCTGCGCGATTCCACCGGATCGATGGGACCATAGGAAACGCGCCGCTTTGGCACCACCACCAGGCCGTACAAGGTGACGCGCTCGAAGGCGATGGCTTGCGCGCTGCGTTTTTCCCAATGCGGGTCGAGGTAGATTCGCTTCACCAGATGCTTGCCCACTTTCTCCAACCACGCGGGGTCGACGGGCGCGACGCAGCGCGCGTAGAGTCTGGTGGTTTCGGTCAACTCCGCCGCCATCATCCAAGGCGGCCCTTTCTTGCGCAGAGCCGAACCAGGGAAGATGGAGAACTTGATGGCGCGCGCGCCGAGATAGACGCCGACGTCTTCCGATTTGACGCCGATATTACCCAGCAAGCCCGCCAGCAGTGCGCGATGAATCTCGTCCGGACGTGAGGCCTTCTCGTTCTCTCGCCAGCCCATCTCGCCGATCAGCGCAGCCAGTTGACTGTGCAACTCACGCCACTCGCGCAAACGCACATAGGAAAGGAAGTTGTCGTGGCACAGTTTGACCAGTTGCCGGTTGGACTGCCTGTGCTTGAGCGCTTCGTCAAAAAATTCCCAGAGTTTGAGCAATCCTAAAAACTCGGAGCGCTCGTCCATGAACTGAGCGTGCGCGCTGTCGGCCGCTTCCTGTTTCTCCAGCGGGCGCTCGCGCGGATCGCGAATCGCCAGACCCGCCGCGATGATGAGAACTTCCGCCAGACAGCCTTCTTCCTTCGCCGCCACGATCATGCGGGCGACCCTTGGATCTACCGGCAATTTCGCCAACTGCGCCCCCACGGGCGTCAGGCGGCGCTCGTCATCCACCGCACCCAATTCGCTCAACAGTTGGTAACCGTCGGCGATAGCTTTCGAACTGGGCGCATCGACGAAAGGAAACTCCTCTGGCTCGCCCAGCTTGAGGAGCTTCATACGCAGGATCACACCGGCGAGCGAGGATCGCAGAATTTCCGGATCGGTAAACTCGGTGCGCAGGGCGAAATCTTCCTCGCTGTACAGGCGCACGCATACACCACTCATCACACGGCCGCAGCGCCCGGCACGTTGGTTGGCCGAGGCGCGCGAGATCTTCTCGATCTGCAACATCTCCACCTTGTTGCGGTAGCTGTAGCGATTGACCCGCGCCAGGCCCGAATCGATGACGTACTTGATACCAGGAACGGTGAGCGAGGTTTCCGCGACGTTGGTGGCCAACACCACGCGGCGCTGGCCGGTTGGTTTGAAGACCCGCTCCTGCTCGTCGGCCGATAGACGGGCGAACAGCGGAAGAATCTCGGTCCCCTCCTTCAGTTGCTTGCGCAGGGCTTCGGCGCATTCGCGTATCTCGCGTTCTCCGGGAAGAAATACCAGCACATCACCTCCCGCAGATAGACGCGAAACGTCCTCCACCACCGTGACGATGGCATCGGGCAGTTCCTCGTCTTCCTCTTCTTCATCTTCAGAGATGGGGCGGTAGCGCACGTCCACCGGATACAGACGGCCAGAGACTTCGACCACCGGTGCGTTGCCAAAGTGCTGGCTGAAACGCTCGGCGTCGATGGTGGCGGAGGTGATGATGAGTTTCAAGTCGCGGCGCTTCTCCAGCAACTGCCGGGTGTAACCCAGTAGAAAATCGATATTGAGACTACGTTCGTGCGCCTCGTCGATGATCAGCGTGTCATAGGCATTCAAGAAGCGATCGCCCTGGGTTTCCGCCAGCAGAATGCCGTCCGTCATCACGCGCACATAGTTCTGGTCACTCACCTTGTCCGCGAATCGCACCTTGTAGCCTACGTGTTCGCCCAACGGCGTACCGAGCTCCGCCGCAATGCGGTGAGCCACACTGCGCGCCGCGATCCTGCGTGGTTGTGTGTGAGCGATCATACCGGCTACACCGCGCTTCAGGTCCAGACAGATCTTGGGCAATTGCGTGGTCTTCCCCGATCCGGTCTCACCGCACACGATGACAACTGGGTGATCACGGATGGCGGCGGCGATATCGGCTTTGCGCTCGGAAACGGGCAGTTCCTCGGGGTACTGTATACGAGGCAGCCCCGCCAGGCGCGTCGAGTAGACGGCCGCAGAGCGTTCGATATTCGCCTGCAGAGACTCCAAAGCACTCGGATCCGTCCGTCCTTCATCGAGGCGCCGCAGTTGCTGCCGCAACCGATAGCGGTCGCGCGTCATGCACTGGTCGATGCGTTTGGCAAACGCCCGGGCGGCGTTGGGAGCGAGGGCTGGGTGGTTCAAGACTTTTCGCGCCGTGCCTTGCGGCCATGGCGCCGTAGGAGGAGTTACTGGCGGCGCGCATTGTAAGCGACTCAAGCTAAACCACTGCGTATAACCGCCGATAAGCAAGTCACCCAGAATAACCGGAGACACCATGGCCTCGCTTCAACTGCCTGCCCTGCCCGCCCTGGCCGCCATAGGCGCCGTGCTAAGCCTGATGGGATGCCAGGCCACCATCAAGGAAGTCGTCACCGCCGGCAAGGCGGCGACGCACTTTCCTTACAAGACTTCCGTGGAACTGGCCGCCATCGGTGCCGCGGCCTACTTCATCCTCGACCCACTGGCGCCCAATTGGGAAGTGGCACATACCCAGATCAGCGACTCGCGCTTGCGCATCGATCTTCGCATGAAGCGCTTTCATCATGGCGGCGAGGGCGAAGCGGATCAGATTTTCAAGCGCCATGCCGAAGAACTCGCCGAACTCATGGGCAATGGCGCATACCGGCTAGTTTCCTACACCGAAGGCATCGACTCCGAAATGACCGGCCCCCGGCGCTGGTCCAGGGGTGTAATCGACCTTGCGGCCACTCGCACCTCTTACTCAGATCGATAGGTTTCGCCCAATCCAAGCTGTAGATTTTCCCGGCCCATCCGTTATCCCAGGAATAGTGTTCACGGCGGCCCCAGCCGCGAGGGAAATTACGGTGAAAGACCTATCCCCGGCCGAAGCGGCCCAACGCGCATTGAGCGCCCTCGCGGCCAAGGGCCTACCCCCCACGGCACCCAACTTCTTGAGTCAGTTTCGGGAAATCACCGGTACCGCTGCGCTACCGCTGTCGAGCGATGATGCCAAGGACAGAACGGAGCAGGTTCTGAGCATGATGGGAACCCTTCTTGACGCTGTGACGCACGCGAGCACCGGCCTGCAGAACGACCTGGCCGCGTTCAGTCGCGAGACGCACGATATGATCAGCAAAGTGGCGCAGCATACGGACCCCGAGGCCGCCAATGAGCTATTCCATGCGCTTTCCGCTTCCGCCAGCTGGCTGCTGCACGAGCTGAGCACCACGCGAAGGGAACTGTCCGATACTCAATCACAGTTGGCGAAGGTTCGCGATGAACTCGCGCAGGCACGCGATCTCGCGCTCGCCGATGCCCTGACGGGACTGCCCAACCGCCGAGGGTTGGATTTCGCTCTAACCCATGAAATGGCCCGCACACGCAGGAACAAGTTACCGCTTAGCGTCGCCATACTGGGTCTGGATCACTTCAAAGTAATCAACGATCAGCACGGACACGCGGTTGGGGATGTGGTGCTTCGCCATGTGGCCGCTCTCATCAAACAAAAACTGCGCACATCGGACATCTTCGCCCGCTATGGCGGTGACGAGTTCGCCGTCATACTGCCCGAAACCCAGTATGGAGGGGGTGAAATTATGGTGTCCCGGCTGCTCGATGCACTGAAGCGCACGCCCGCCATTTGGGAAGAGCAGTTATTTACGGTGAGCGCCAGCGCCGGTGTTACGCAGTGGTTTCCCGGAGAAAGCGCGCAGGCCATGCTCGATCGCGCAGATCAAGCGCTGGATTGCGCCAAGCGCGCCGGGCATGGGCGGGTTGTGTGCGCGGCGATTCCAGAGATAGCAAAGTAGTCGAGTCCCGGATTGGCGGGTGGGGTTCGTAGTTCGTAGGCTGGGTTCCACCCACCGAGCAGTGTTGGCAGCACCCGGCAGGTGGAACCCACCCTACAAAGCCCTGCCTTTCGTTACAACTTCTCCGCCAGCAACGCCTCGATCCGCTTGATAATGTCGCTACTTTCAGGTTGCGTGCGCGCGGCATAGCTATACGCACGCTTACCGTCGCGAGCCACCAGGTATTTGTGGAAATTCCACTCCGGCGCATCGCCCGTGAGTTGGGTGAGTTTG
>JANNFC010000169.1:0-6514 GCA_031379405.1 Betaproteobacteria bacterium
GGAACAGCAGCGCCTTGAAGAAGGCGTGCGTCACAAGGTGGAACATCCCCGCTGAATAAGCCGATGCCCCCAGCGCAACCGTCATGTAGCCCAACTGGGAAAGGGTCGAATAGGCCACCACTTTCTTGATGTCGTTTTGCACGATGGCCACCAAACCCATGAACAAGGCCGTGATGCCGCCGACCACCAAGACGACCGAGAGCGCCGTTTCCGAATATTCGAACAACGGCGACATGCGCGACACCATGAAGATGCCCGCCGTCACCATGGTGGCGGCGTGGATGAGCGCTGAGATTGGCGTGGGACCTTCCATGGAATCGGGCAGCCACACGTGTAGCGGAAATTGCGCCGACTTGCCCATGGCGCCGACGAACAGACACAGACAAATGGCGGTCAACAGCGACCCGCCGACAATCTCCACTGTCTTGCCCGTCATGCCCGGCGCCATCTCGAATACCTTGGCATAGTCGAGCGTGCCGAAGTACGCGAAGATCAGCGCAATGCCGAGTAGGAAACCGAAATCGCCCACGCGATTCACCAGGAAGGCCTTGAGGTTGGCGTAGATGGCCGTGGGGCGTGTGTACCAAAACCCGATCAACAGATAAGACATCAAGCCCACCGCCTCCCAGCCGAAGAACAGCTGCAGGAAGTTGTTGGCCATCACCAGCATCAGCATGGAGAAGGTGAACAGCGAGATGTAGCTGAAGAAGCGCTGGTAGCCCGGGTCCTCGTGCATGTAGCCGATGGTGTAGACGTGCACCAGCAATGACACGAAAGTCACCACCACCATCATGGTGGCGGTCAGCGAATCGATCAGGAAGCCGATCTCCAGTTTGAGGTCACTGCTGGTGATCCAGGTGTACAACGCGCCGTTGAAGCGCTCGCCCGCTTGCACTTCCATCCACACCAGGACCGAGGCGATGCAAGAGATCAACACCCCAAGAATGGTGGCCCAATGGGCGCCGGCGCGGCCGACGACTTTACCGAACAGGCCCGCGATGATGGCCCCGACCAGGGGCGCGAAAGGGACAATCAGGTATAGCGTCTTCATCCCTTCAAGCTCCCCAAGTCATCCACGTTGATGCTGTTGATATTGCGGAACAGGCACACCAGAATCGCCAGACCGATGGCCGATTCGGCCGCGGCCACCGTCAAAATAAAGAACACGAAGACCTGACCGGAAAGGTCCTGCAGGTAGTGGGAGAAGGCGATGAAGTTCATATTCACGGCCAGCAGATTCAGTTCGATGGCCATCAACAGAATGATCACGTTCTTGCGATTCAAGAAGATGCCCACTACACTCATGGCGAACAGCAGCGCGCCCAGAACCAAGTAGTGCGACAAGGAGATCAAGAGGACTTCTCCGGGTTTTCCGCAGGCATCGGAATGACCCTGACTCTATCCTGGCGGCGAACGGCAACCTGCCTCGCGGGATCCTGAAACTTGCTGTCCTTGCGCCGGCGCAATGTGAGCGTGATGGCGGCGACGATGGCCACCAGCAGGATAATGGCCGCGATCTCGAAGGGATACACGTAATCGGTGTAGAGCACCATGCCCAGTTCACGCGTGTTGGAATATCCCGCCTCGCGCGGCGCCGGCGTGGGCACAGCGAGCAGACCGAAATGGCGCCCGCCCAACACCATGATCATTTCCGCCACCATCACACCCGCCACGATCAAGCCCGGCACCAAATAGTCCCAGTAGCCTTCCCGCAGCCGATCGATGTTGATATCCAGCATCATGATGACGAAAAGAAATAGCACCATGACGGCGCCGACGTAGACCAGGACCAGCGCGATGGCCAGGAACTCCGCTTCCAGCAACATCCAAAGTGCGGCGGCTGTTACGAACGCGAGTACCAGAAACAGCGCGGCGTGCACCGGATTGCGTGCGGTGATGACCCGCAATGCCGCCAGCAGCATGATGAGGGCGAAAGCGTAGAACAGGATGGATTGAAAGCTCATCGATACCTCGCGTCTTGCGCCCGATCGGTGGCGATCTGAGCTTCGTAGCGGTCGCCGATGGCGAGCAGCATTTCCTTGGTGTACAGCAAATCGCCGCGCGTCTCGCCGTGATACTCGAAGATGCGCGTTTCAACGATGGAATCCACCGGGCAACTCTCCTCGCAGAATCCGCAGAAAATGCACTTGGTCAGATCGATGTCGTAGCGCGTGGTGCGACGAGTGCCGTCCGCGCGCTGCTCCGATTCGATGGTAATGGCGAGCGCCGGACACACCGCCTCGCACAATTTGCACGCAATGCAGCGCTCTTCGCCGTTGGGATAGCGGCGCAGCGCATGCAAGCCGCGGAAGCGCGGACTTTGTGGTGTCTTTTCCTCGGGAAACTGTACGGTAATCTTGCGCGCGAACAGATGCCGGCCGGTCAACGCCATGCCCCTCACCAGCTCGAACAGCAAGAACGTGGAGAAAAAGTCTTTTAGTCGCTGAGTCATCCGCCTACCCCCAAAACCACAACGGTGTCCGCATCCACACACCCACCACCACCACCCACACGATGGTGATCGGGATGAACACCTTCCAACCCAGCCGCATGATCTGATCGTAGCGATAGCGCGGGAAAGTGGCGCGAAACCACAGAAACAAGAACAACACGAATGCCACCTTGGCCGCCAGCCATAGGAAACTATCCGCAATGAACGGCAATGGTGAGAGCCAGCCGCCGAGGAACATGAGGGCGCATAGGGTCGACACCAGGATCATGTTGGCGTACTCGGCCAAGAAGAAAATGGCGAAGGCCATCCCCGAGTACTCGACGTGGAATCCGGCGACGATTTCCGATTCCCCTTCCGCCACGTCGAAGGGCGCACGGTTGGTTTCCGCCACGCCGGCGATGAGGTACACCAGAAACATGGGAAACAGCGGAATCACGTTCCAGCCAAGCAAGCCCCAGCCAACGCTTTGACTCATGACGATCTGGGTAATATTCAGGCTGCCGGAGACCATCAGCACGCACACCAGAGCGAAGCCCATGGCGATTTCGTAGGCGACGATTTGCGCCGCGGACCGCAAGCAGCCGATAAAGGCGTATTTCGAATTGGACGCCCACCCGGCGATGATGACGCCGTAGACGCCCATGGAGGTCAACGCCATGACATAGAGCAAGCCGGCATCCACATTGGCCAGCACCACCTCGGCGCTGAAGGGAATAACCGCCCACGCCGCCAAAGCGGGCATGATGGACAGCACCGGCGCACCGATGAACAAGAACTTGTTGGCGCCGGAAGGAATGATGATTTCCTTCATCAGCAGCTTGATGGCGTCCGCGATGGGTTGCAGTAATCCAAGCGGACCGACTCGGTTGGGGCCGATGCGCACCTGCATCCAGCCGATCACTTTACGTTCGGCAAGCGTGAGGTAAGCCACGCACCCCATCAACGGCACCACGATGGCGACGATCTTGATCAACGTCCACACCAGTGGCCAGGCGGGGCCGAGGGCTTGTTGGAAGAATTCCAAGTTCACGCTGCGACTCCTGTGCGTTGCGCGCTGCGTTCGAGAGCGAGTTCGCCCTCGCCGAGAGCGGCCGTTGCCGGATGCGCGTCGGGCACACGTACGCAGTTGTCGGGCAATCGATCGTCCCGCACGAGTCGCAAAGACGCTTCACCCGATCCCTGTTTGATGCGCACTTGCTCACCTTCGCGATAGCCGAATCTGTTCAAGGTGGCGGAGTTAAGGGATGCATAGGGCGCGACCGCGTCGGTGGTACGCTGCAGCGAGGGCGCCCGGCGCACAATGCTATCGGCGTCGTAGATACGGACTTCGCCGATACGCTCGAGTGCCGAGCCGGCGGTTGTCAGCATCGGCAACGCTGGACCATCCTTCAATTCGTTGCTCAACATGGCGGCGATATCGACGCCGTCCAAACAAGCTTTGCGCACTTCCTCCGCCGAACTGAAATCGAATCCGGACAGGCCGAACACATTGCCCAGCACACGGAGAACCTTCCACGCCGGTCGCGTCTCGCCCAAGGCTTTGACGACCCCGTTGAATACTTGCAGACAGCCTTCGGTGTTCACGAAGGACCCAGCGGTTTCTGTAAATGGCGCAACGGGCAGGATCACGTCCGCGTATTCGAACGCCCGATGCCGAAAGGGCGACATGGCCACCACGAACTTCGCTTCGCGCATGGCTTGCATAGCCTGAGCCGCGTTGGCGCAATCGAGTTCCGGTTCGGCGTGCAGCACGACGTAGCCCTTTAGCGGACGGGCCAGCATCCGGGCGGCGTGCATTCCATTCTGAGTGGGCAGCGCGCCGGCGACGTAACCGCCTACCGAGTTGGCAGCTTCGCCCAGGAATCCCATTCTCAATTGGCAGATACGCGCTAGTTCTTGCGCCAGCCGATGCAACACTCCCGATTGTGGATGATGCTGAGCCCTATTCCCCAGGAGCACCGCCCCAGCCACGGCGGCACATAGTTTTTCGGCAATCTTGCGCGCCGCGTCGCTCACTTTCACGTGATTCACGGCCGTGGCGACGGAATCGGACACCGGTGTGGCTTTGATCTCGGCGGCAGCCCAAACCACCTCTGCCAGCGCAATCGCAAAACGCGAGGGTGGCGTGATCAGCTTGGCAGCAATACGCATGCGCTGATCCTCGTCGATGGCGTCGATCAGCATGACATCGTTCCACTTCTTGGCCAGCTGACGCAAACGTTGCCCGATCAATGGATGATCCTTACGCACATTGGAGCCGATCACCAACACGTGATCGAGCTCACCGACATCTGCGACCTTCATCCCCAACCAAGGCGCGCCCTTGCGCGTGGCATCCACTGAGAAGTCGACTTGTCGCAAGCGGAAGTCCACGTTGTGGCTACCGATACCATGCATCACACGTCTGAGCAGGTAGAGTTCTTCCAGCGTCGAATGCGGCGAAGCCAGCGCGCCGATGGCATCGGCGCCGTCGGATTCGCGAATCTCTTTCAACCCACGTGCCACCCGCTCCAAGGCCAGTGACCAATCCACCTCTTTCCATTGACCGCTCTCCTTGATCATCGGGCGGGTCAATCTTTGATCGGAATTCAGCGCTTCATAGGAGAAACGATCCTTGTCAGACAGCCAACATTCGTTCAACTCCGGGTTTTCCAGCGGCAGCACGCGCACGACCTTGTCTTGCTTAATCTGCACCGTCAGGTTGGAACCCAAGCCGCAATGCGGGCTCACGGACTTGCGCCGTGTCAGTTCCCACGTGCGAGCGGCATAGCGGAAAGGTTTGGAGGTCAGCGCGCCGACGGGGCACAAGTCAATCATATTGCCGGAGAGCTCGGATTCCACCGTGCGGCCGACAAAAGAAAGTATCTCGGAATGCTCGCCGCGCCCGGCCATGCCCAGTTCCATCATGCCCGCAATCTCGTCACCGAAACGCACACAACGCGTGCAGTGAATGCAACGACTCATTTCTTCGGCAGCCACCAAGGGGCCGATGTCTTTGCTCGCCACCACTCGCTTGGTTTCGGCATAGCGCGATGCGCTGCTGCCGTAACCCACGGCCAGGTCTTGCAACTGGCACTCGCCACCCTGATCGCAAATCGGACAATCCAGCGGATGATTGATCAACAAGAATTCCATCACACCCTTCTGCGCATTCACCGCGGCGAGGGAGTGCGTTTGCACTTTCATGCCTTCGGTGACCGGGGTGGCGCAAGCCGGCAGCGGCTTGGGTGCCTTCTCTACCTGCACCAGACACATGCGGCAGTTGGCGGCGATGGACAGCTTCTTGTGATAACAAAAGTGCGGAATATAAATGCCGAGCTGATTGGCCGCGTCCATGACGGTGAAGCTGGAAGGAACTTCCGTGGCTCGCCCGTCGATCTCGATGTTTACGTTTGCCATGGCATCACATTCTTATCATGCGAATTCCCGCTCATCCACCAGACACTTTTTGTGTTCGATGTGGTGTTCGAACTCTTGGCGGAAGTGCTTGATGAAACTCTTGACCGGCAAGGCAGCCGCGTCACCCAACGCGCAAATGGTGCGTCCGCCAATGTTGTCGGCCACCGAATTGAGCAGATTCAGATCCTCCGGACGGCCTTTCCCGTGCTCGATTCGATGCACCATGCGATAGAGCCAGCCCGTGCCTTCGCGGCAAGGCGTGCACTGGCCGCAGGATTCTTCGTAATAGAAGTACGACAGGCGCAGCAGCGCTTTCACCATGCAGGTGGTATCGTCCATGCAAATCACCGCGCCGGAACCCAACATGGAACCCGCCTTGGCGATGGAGTCGTAGTCCATATCGGTTTTCATCATCAGATCGCCGGGCAACACCGGCATCGACGAACCACCCGGAATACACGCCTTCAAGGTGCGACCGCCGCGCATACCTCCCCCCATTTCCAGCAGGACTGAGAAAGGTGTGCCGAGCTTGACTTCGTAGTTGCCGGGCTGATTGACGTGGCCGGAAACGGAAAAGATCTTGGTGCCGCCATTGTTGGGCCGGCCCATCCCAAGAAATGCTTCGCCGCCATTGTTGATGATCCACGGCACGGCGGCGAAAGT
>JANNFC010000175.1:0-17616 GCA_031379405.1 Betaproteobacteria bacterium
GGCGGTGCTGATCAGCGTTTCGAGCACCGCGCCCAGATCGAAGGTCGAGCGGCTGATCGCCTTGAGCACATTGGCGGTCGCGGTCTGCCGCTCAAGCGCCTCCTGCGTCTCCTTGAACAGCCGCGCGTTCTGGATCGCGATCACGGCCTGATCGGCGAAGGTCTTGAGCAGGTCGATCTGGCGCTGCGGCGTCTGGCCGGGCTCAGCCCAGCCGACGTTGATGGTGCCCACCGGCACGCCATCTTTTAGCATTGGCGCGCTGATCATGCGCCGCCAGCCGCCGGTCTTGGCCCACGGCGCCAGGCCGTACTGCGGATCGTCCAAGGTGTCTTCCATCGAGATCGTCTTTCGCGCCAGGATCGCCCGTCCGGTGATGGAGCGCTCGTCGGCCGGCATCGGGTACAGGGCGCGCGCCTCCTCGGTGGCCTCGGGCGTCCAGTTGCGCTTGGCAGCCACGTGGATCAGGCGACCGTCGTAGCGCAAGATGGCGGCCGTCTGAGGTTGCAACAGCCGCGTCGCGCAGTCGAGGATGACTTCGAGCACGGGCGCCACATCGGTGGGCGATGCGCTGATCACCCGCAGAACCTGGCTGATCGCGGCCTGGTATTCGAGCGCTTCGGTCAGCTCGGCCGTGCGTTCCTCGACCTTGTGCAGCGCGTCCTTGGTGTCGTTGAAAAGCCGCGCGTTCTCCAGCGCGATGCCCATGGTGGCCGTCACCGTCCGCAGCAAGCGCTGGTCGTCCGCGTTGAACCGGCGCGCCGGGTCGTGGCTGTCCAGCGTGATCCCGCCGAGGAGTTTGTCGCTGGCGAAGATCGGCACCGTCAGAGTGGCCAGGCTGGGCGCCAACCCTTCGGGTGGACGCAGGCCCCAGGCGCTTATCTCGGCACGGCTGTTGGCCAGCACGGGGCGATTAGCGAACAAGGCCCGCATGAACGGGCCATTCGGATCGGATCTAACCGGCATCGGGTGGACGCGCTCACCGTGCTGCACGGTGTAGAGCATTTGCGCCACCCCGGATTGCTGATCGAACCAGGCGATGCTGAGGTTGTCACTGGCGAATATTGTGCGCAGTTTGTCACCCACGAGGTCGACGATGGCCTGGAAGTCGAGCTCGGCGGCCATGCCCCGCTGGATGCTGTTGATGATCGCAAGCTCGTTCGCACGCCGCTCGAGCTCGGCGGTGCGCTCGGCCACCTTGCGCTCCAGCCCCTCGCGCGAGCGGATGTTGGCCAGTGCCACGGCCGCTTGTGACGCCAGCATCGCCAGCAGGTCGCGGTCGGCGTTTTGGAAGCGGCCGAGGGCGCCTTCGATGTCGGCGTAGAGGTAGCCCAGCAGCTCGTGCTGCGCGATCAGTGGCGCGATCAGGCACGAGCGCTGGTCGATTGGGTTCGCCCCGTCCGGCCCGTGCCGCAGGCTCGCGGCGCGGGTCTGGTGTGCCTCGCAGAGCCAGGGGGTGACGGCATGTAGCAGCGTTCGGGCATCTTCGTCCTGCGGCAGCAGCGAGCCGGCTATGCGCAGGCCATCGGGGCCGCTCAGTACCAGCAACACGCGCTGGGCGCCACTGAAATGCGCTGCTTCGTCAATCAGCGACTTGTACAAGGCGTCGCTGTCGCGAAATGCGTGCAGGCGCAGGCCAGTGTCGACGAGGCGTTGAACGAGTTCGCCCGGCGGGGCCGAACTCGAGGCGCGCAGATCGTGCAATTCAACGCGCTGGTTTTCGTCCGGCGCTTCGTTCTTGCGCGCCGTGCTAGCCACCTCCAGAGCCCTGGCCGGCGGGCCGCCCAAAGCTGGATCGTCGACCCGACCCGTGCCATTTTCTTGGCGGATTGACATCGACGCCGATAGGCGACGTCTTGCAGTTGGACCGGGTACGGCTGCGTTGCTCTTGTTCGCCATGTCTCGCGAATGGTTGTATCTGAGGTGCCGGTGGGTCGAGGTTCGATACGGATCGGTGGGGACGCGCCGGATGCTCCGGCGTCACCGTAAATATCGCACGATTTGGCACGGCTAGGAAATCCAACCGTATTATCGATCGGCTTGCGCTTCACCCCATTTCCGGAAGCTATAGCGCCAGATTCTTTGAGGTCCGCATTCGCGAGGGGTGTCTCAAAAGAAAAACAAGAAAGGGGTCAGGTCTATACTTAGTAGTAGCAAGTATAGACCTGACCCCTTTTTTACGTGCAACGGTGCCGATGAAACTACTGCTCGGGGGTGGAACTCTTTGTGTCGGAGGGGCGCTTGGCCGCGACATTGGCGGGAAGCATGTTGCTCTTAGGGTAACCAGCGACGTCCAGCGCGCTATGCCAGGCACCTTCTTCGAATCCTTTGACTACGTTGCTGCCCACCACGAGAAGGGGGACGAAGACCTTGCCTTCGGTCAGCTTTATCATTTCGGCGGCGACTTGCGGATCTTTGGCGTTCTTCTGACTGAAGGGGACGCCGCGCTTTTGGAGGAGTTTGCCCGCTTGCTCGCAAGCGCTACCGCAGTCCGAAAGGTAAAGGGTGACCGGAAAATTACGGGTCGCCGCCTGCAGGGAATAGGGCAGTTGTTGAGTGCCGGGTTTGTCGCCGAAGCGCTTTTGCTCCGTGGTGTCGACCGACACTAGGGGCGGCAGGTCGCTATAGGTCACCTGACCCTTTTCGTCCACCCATCGATACAGTTCGTCTGCGCCGGCGATCGGCACCACTGACAACAGGGGAATGAGAAGAGTCCAGGGTTTCATATGACACTCGCAAGTGGGCGGAACAGGCCGACTCAAGCAACGGCTATGCCGCTGTGCCGCAAGAGCGCATCGATGTTGGGTTCGCGTCCGCGGAAGGCGACGAAAGATTCGAGGGCCGGCCTGCTACCGCCGACACTGAGCACTTCCTGCCAGAAGCGCTGGCCGGTGTTAGCGTTGAGGACGCCGGTTTCCTCGAACAAGCTGTAGGCATCGGCGGAGAGCACTTCCGCCCACTTGTAGCTGTAGTAGCCGGCCGCGTAGCCGCCAGCGAAGATGTGGGAGAAGGAGTGCGGAAAGCGGTTGTACTCCGGAGGGATGACCACCGCCACCTGCTGCCGTATCCGATCCAGTAGCTGAAGCGGCGTGTGCGTGCCGTTCGGATCGAAATCATAGTGCAGGTGCATGTCGAACAGGGAGAACTCAAGCTGCCGCACGAAGTGCATGCCACTTTGGAAGTTCTTCGCGGCCAGCATCCTTTCATATAGTTCGCGAGGGAGCGGCGCGCCGGTTTCGGCGTGAGACGTCATGTTGGTGAGTACATTCCATTCCCAGCAGAAGTTTTCCATGAACTGGCTGGGCAGCTCGACCGCATCCCACTCCACGCCATTGATCCCGGAGGCGCCTCGATAGTCGACCCGGGTGAGCAAGTGATGCAGTCCGTGACCGAACTCGTGGAACAAAGTAGTGACTTCGTCGTGCGTAAAATAGGCGGGCTTGCCCTCCAGCGGCGCCGAGAAATTGCAGGTGAGATAAGCCACCGGGATTTGCACGCCGGTCGCAAGCCGGCGCCGCGTGATGGCGCCATCCATCCAGGCACCTCCGCGCTTGGACGCCCTGGCGTAGAGATCCAGATAGAACTGCCCGATCGCCTCGCCCTTGCGAGAGCGGATCTCAAAGAATTTCACGTCAGGGCTCCAGGTGGCCGTGTGCGCGGGTACGACGTCGACGTCGAACAGCGTTTGCACCACGCGGAACAACCCTTCCAGTACTTTGGGTTCGGGAAAGTAGCGTTTGACTTCCTGTTCCGAGAAGCTGTAGCGCTGCTCCCGCAGGCGTTCCGATGCAAACCCTACATCCCAAATTTCGAGGTGTTCGATGCCGAGTTCGGCGCGCGCAAATTCCTGCAACGCCGCCAAATCCTTCTGGGCGTAAGGTTTCGCGCGCCGCACCAAATCGCCGAGGAAGTCGAGCACCTCGGAGGGCGAGCGTGCCATCTTGGGCGCCAGCGAAACCTCGGCGTAGCTTTTGTATCCGAGCATGTGCGCGATAGCCTGCCGCAACCGCACGATCTCCTGAATGTGGGCGGTGTTGTCCCAATCAGCCTTGCCCAACTCCGACGCGCGGGTAACGTAAGCGCGATACAGTTCCTGTCGCAATGAACGATGGGTGGCGTATTGCATCACCGGCAAATAGCACGGTGCGTGCAGTGTGAGTTTCCAACCCGGTTGGGTTGGGTGCTTGAGTCCCAGCTTGACGTCCTCGGGCACGCCATCGAGTTCTTTCTCGTCGGTCACCACCCGTTCGTAGGCGTTGGTGGCGTCGAGCAGATTGTCACTGAAGCGCGAGGAGAGTTGATTAAGCTGCTCCTTGAGCGCCTTGAATTGCGGCTTCATTGCCTCGGAGAGTTCGGCGCCACTCAAGCGAAAATCGCGCAACTCGTTCTCGACGATGCGCTTTTGCGCGGGGGTCAAACGCTCAAACCCCAAGGTGCCGCGTATCCCCTTGAGTTTGCCGAAGATCGCTTCGTTTTGGCTCAGTTCGGTGTAGTAACCGGTAATCCTGGAAAGGTTGCCGTTGTACGCCTCCCGCAATTCCGGCGTATTCATCACCGCATTAAGATGCTCCACCTGACCCCAGGCGCGCGACAAGCGCTCGTTGGCGTTGTCCAGCGGCTCGATGAAGTTGTCCCAAGTGGGCACCTGCGTGTCCTGCGCCAGAATCTGGATAAGCCCCTTGTTCTCCTGAAGAAGTGCATCGATGGCGGGCGAAACGTGCTCGGCTTTGATCTCGCCAAAGCGAGGCAACCCCGAGAAATCGAGAAGCGGATTCATAGGATCCTTTGGGAAATTGATTACGACAATTCGTGGACCAAGCGACCCTGAGCAAAGGTGTAGCGCACGCGCCCCGGCAGCTCGCGCCCGGCAAACGGTGTGTTATGTCCCTGGCTGGTGAATCGCGAGGGAACGACAACCTCGCTTTGAGATGCGCTGAAGATGCAAAGGTTCGCTTCCTGCCGCACCTGCAACCGCCCGGCGTCAATACCCAACACCCTCGCGGGTTCGATGGTGATACGCGCCAACGCGTCTTTGAGTGGCAATCCGGTTTCCTCTGCCCATTTCAATGTGAGAGGCAACAACAGTTCCAGTCCGGTGGCACCGGGTTCGGCTTCACCGAAGGGGCGTTGCTTGGCGTCATCGTCCACGGGGGTGTGATCGGAACAAATGGCGTCGATGGTGCCATCGGCAAGACCTGAGCGTAAAGCGTCGCGATCGTCCTGCGAGCGAAGCGGAGGGATGAGGTAGCAATTGGCGTCGAAGTAGCCGATGTCCCGCTCGCTTAGGTGTACATGCGTGGACGCTACGTCACAGGTCACGCGTAGTCCATCGACCTTCGCGCGGCGGATCATGTTAACGCTATCGCGGCAGGAAATTCGGCAGATATGCACCCGAGCGTTGGTATCTCGCGCCAGCAGCAAGATGGCGGACAATGCGATGGTTTCCGCGCTCGAGGGAATGGGTGCCAGTCCGAGGCGCGTGGCCAATTCGCCGTCGTGAGCGACGCCACCTTGCGACAGCGCGCTATCTTGCGGCCGCAACCACACCGCGAGGTTGAAAGTGGCGGCGTATTGCATCGCCCTCAGCAAAATAAGTTTGTCATCCAAGGGCTCGTTGGCCTGGCCGAAGGCGACGCAACCCGCATCATGCAACTCGGCCATCTCGGTAATCTGCTGCCCCTTGAGCCCGACGGTCAAGGCCCCGATGGGCAGCACCTGGGCCAGATTGAAGCGCCGGGCGCGGGCCTTGAGCATGTCCACCAAGCCGGGCTCATCCAAGGGGGGATCTGTATCGGGAGGGCATACAACACTCGTCACGCCACCGGCTACGGCGGCACACAACTCGCTATCGAGTGTGGCTTTGTATTCGAATCCCGGCTCGCGCAAACGCGCGCAAAGGTCCACGAAACCGGGGCAGACAATCAAACCTGTGGCGTCGATCTCACGCTGAACTACTGTGTCTTGCGGTATGGTACCGATGGCGGCGAGCCGGCCGTCTTCGATCAGAACGTCTTGCGCAAGATCGAGCCCGCTGGCGGGATCGATGACACGCCCACCTCGAATGGCGATTTTCATTCTGCCCCTCCCCCAGCCAGCAAACTCATCACCGCCATTCGCACGGCGATCCCGAAGGTGACCTGGGGCAAGATAACCGACTGAGTGCCATCCGCTACGCTCGAGTCGATCTCCACACCGCGATTCATCGGGCCTGGGTGCATCACGATAGCGTCCGGCTTGGCATACGCCAGCTTCTCCTGCGTAAGCCCGTAGTATTTGAAGAATTCCTGTGCGCTGGGTAACAACGCGCCGTTCATTCTTTCGTTCTGTAGCCGCAGCATGATGATTACGTCGGTATCGTGCAGACCGTTCGCCATGTCGTGAAATACGCGCACTCCCATCTTTTCCACGTTGTTTGGGATCAGGGTGCGGGGGCCAATGACGCGCACTTCGGCCACACCCAGCGTGGTCAATGCGTTGATGTCCGAGCGCGCCACTCGCGAATGCAGAACATCGCCGACTATAGCCACCTTCAGCCCCTGGAAATCACGCTTGTAGTGGCGGATGGTGAACATGTCCAACAGGCCCTGGGTGGGGTGGGCATGTCTGCCGTCGCCGGCGTTGATAACGTGAACATTGGGTTGCACGTGCTTGGCGATGAGATGGGCGGCACCGCTTTGGTTGTGGCGCACGATGAACATGTCCGCGTGCATGGCGGACAGATTGGCGATGGTATCGAGCAGGCTCTCGCCCTTGCTCTGCGAGGAGGCGGCTACATTGAGATTGATGACATCGGCGGAAAGCCGTTTGGCCGCAATCTCGAAAGTCGTGCGCGTACGTGTGCTCGGTTCGAAGAACAGGTTGAAGACCGACTTGCCGCGCAGCAGCGGCACTTTCTTTACCTCGCGGTCGGTGACAGATACGAAGGATTCAGCAATATCGAGGATGCGAAGCAGCACTTCCCGGGGCAAACCCTCGATCGTCAGCAGGTGCCGTAGCTTGCCCTCGGAGGTCAGTTGCGGATTGGTCGACATGAATTAGCGGCGGCGCGGTTGGATGGACAGCGACAATTGGCCGCTGTCGGAGCGCAAAAGTTCAATGCTCTGATCATCCGGAACGCTCAGTGTGATGCCCACGGCATCGGCGGCATAGGGAAGCTGGCGACCGCCACGGTCCACCAGGGCGGCCAGCCACACTCTTCCCGGCCGGCCGTAGTCGAAGATCTCGTTGATGGCGGCGCGTGTGGTGCGCCCGGTGAACAACACATCGTCCACCAAGAGTATGTTGCGATTCTCCACGCTGAAGGGGATTCCCGAGGGTTTGACGCCCGGATGCAAGCCGACTTTGCTGTAGTCGTCGCGGTAGAAAGATACGTCGATGGTGCCTAGGGGTGGAGTAACGCCCAAGGCGGTTCGTAGCCGCTCGGCCACCCAAACCCCGCCAGTGCGAATGCCAATGATCCCGGTTTGTTCGTCGACGCGATCGCGTAATTTGTCGCTAAGGATTGCGATCAGCGCTTCAGGGTCGGGAAGCGGTGCGTTCAAAGTAAGTCTCCAGTATTTGTTGGGCGGCCACTTGATCGAGATGTTGCTTACGATCCTTCCAGTTTCCCCCTGTTTGCATCAACAAACTGTCCGCTTCGGTGGATGAATAGCCCTCGTCCACCATCTGCACAGGTACCTTGAATCGAGCCTGCAATCGAGCGGCGAAGGCGCGGCAGCGCTTTGCCAGCGGATGCTCCAGCGCTCCGCTGCCCGTGGGCAAGCCAACGACCAGCACCACTGGCCGCCACTCCCGCATCAGTGGATCGATCAATTCAAGATCCTGCCCTTTGCGCGCGGGTTTCAAGGTGCACAGGGGATGCGTGAGCCTCAACTCAAGCTCCCCTACCGCCACCCCGAGGCGACGCTCACCCCAATCGAATGCAAGTACGGTCCCTTTCTTTGGCGTAGAGGAGAAGCCCTCCGCGTCGGAATCACTCAGGCGTGCCCCACATTGCCGGAAAGTTGGCTCAGACTGATCCCAAGCAAGTCCATGGCGGCGTCGAATCGCTTGTCCGGCGGCACCTCGAACATCACACTAAGGTTGGCAGGAACGGTCAGCCAAGCGTTCTGCTTGATCTCATTTTCCAGCTGCCCGGGCGCCCAGCCCGCATATCCCAGCGATACCAGCAAATCCTCCGGCCCCTGACCTTCGCCGACGGCCTGAAGAATGTCGCGTGAGGTGGTGAGGGCAATATCCTCCCGGACTGCCAGGGTCGATTGCCACCCTCCCGGCGGCCGGTGCAGCACAAACCCTCTGTCGACTTGCACGGGGCCCCCGAAATAGATGGGCAGCTGCGCGCGCCGAGCATCGCGCAAGGGGATCTCGATTTGATCCAATAAGGATTTCAGGGTCATTTCAATGGGGCGATTGACCACCACCCCCAGTGCACCCTGATCGTTGTGTTCGCAGATGTAGGTCAGGGACTTGGCGAAATTGGGATCCACCATGCTTGGCATGGCGATCAGGAAGTGGTGAGAAAGATTGATGGCGTCCATGGTCTGGGGTCCCGCCGCATTCTAGTCGGCAAGTGTGGCTTAGGCCAAGGATGCCATGCGAATTAAAAGGACCTTCGCGGACGGGGTATTCAACCCGCCCTACGAACCCCACCAGGTCGTTTGACTTGAGCGGGGCCCCATTTTTATGCCAATGGGGTTCATTTGCTAACATCCGTGACGCTAAAGCTTGATCATCAGCCATCCTGAAAAAGGCGGGACCAACTGGCTACCGAAAAAGAGCTCGCAACCTTCCTGGCGGAAGTGGAGCGCCGTGCTTACAAGAAGGCGATGTTCGCGGTGCGCGACAGCCATACTGCGTTGGACATCGTTCAGGATGCCATGCTCAAGCTCGCGCGCAGTTACAGCGGGAAACCGGCTGAGGAGTTGCCTTTGCTTTTTCAGCGCATCTTGCAGAACACCATTCGAGATCATTTTCGGCGACAAAAGGTTCGCTCCGCATGGACTACCTTACTCTCGGCTCTTTCCCCCGCTTCCGTCGATTCGGCCGAAGACCGCGATCCGCTGGAAACCATGGAGGTGCGCGAAGGTCTCAACCGTGCCGGGACTCCGGAAGAACAGCTTGCACGCGAACAGGTTATGCGGATCATCGAAGATGGCGTGGCGCAACTCTCCCCTCGCCAACGACAGGCGTTTCTTTTACGCTACTGGGAGGAATTCGACACGATGGAGACGGCGCAGGTCATGGGGTGCTCCGAAGGCAGTGTGAAGACGCATAGTTCGAGGGCGACTCACGCCCTGGCGGAATATCTTCGCTCCAAGGGGGTGACGCTATGAGCGAACACGAATTTGGAGCGAAAGTCGCGCAAGTACTGAATCGTGGCACGGCGGAACTGCCCGCGTCCACTCTCGATAGCCTGCGTGCGATTCGTGAGAAAGCAGTTCTCGAAGCTCAAGGCCGAGCGCATACACCGGCATATTTCAACTGGAAATTGACCGTTCCAGTGGCTGCGCTCGCGGTGATATACGCGAGTTACTTATTGATGGACGGCGACGATGAACTGGCGCAACTGGCGCCACACGAACTCGAGGCCCGAATACTGACGGACGAAATGCCTGTGCATGCTTATCTGGACGTGGGATTCGAAAATTGGCTGAAGACAAAATCGCAAAAATAGCTCGCTACCTGGCCCTCGCGGTGATGTTGGGCGCCTGCGTGGGGCTGGTATCGGCGCAGGCACTGAACTGGTCCAGCGTCGCGCCTGAATATCAGAAGATCCTCACGCCGCTTGCATCGGGCTGGGAAAATATGGATGACGGGCGCAAAAGAATTTGGCTCGAAATCGCCAAGCGCCATGCGACTTTGGACCCGGTGCAGCAGGAGCGCCTTCAACAACGCATGCGGCATTGGGCATCGCTTCCCCACGCTGATCGGGCGCGGGCGCTTGAGCAATACAAGAAACATAAGCAACTCACCCCGCAGCAACAAGCACAGGTTCACCAGTTGTGGCTTGAGTACGACAGCCTTGCGGAAGAGGTGAAGGAAGATCTGCGCAACCCAGTCAAAAAGTAGTGTCCATGAATACGGTGACCCCGGTGCTCGCCAGCCGGCGCAGGCGCATTGGCAGCTTAGCGTATGAGGCGTTCTTATTGCTCGCCGTACTTTTTGTTGCCGGATTCATTTTAGTCCCCATCGTTCAAGTTTTCCCAGAGGGCGGACGTCGGCTGGCACTTCAATGCGCGCTGCTAGTGGTAGCCGGTGTCTACTCGGTATCGTGCTGGGTGAATGGCCACACTCTTCCCATGAAAACCTGGGGTATCCGCTTGGCGCGCAGCGATGGAACGCCAGTCACGATGGGCGACGCCATCAAGCGCTTCATGTTGGCCATACCAAGCGTCGGTCTATGCGGTATCGGCCTTTTCTGGGCGTTGGCAGACCGCGAAAAACAGTTTGCCCATGACCGGCTGGCCGGCACCCGCTTGTTCGACGCGCATCTTTTAGCGCCGCTCGAACCAGACGATAATCCCGACGCCGGCGGCGAGAAAAAGCAGAGTCGGTAGTAGTGCAGCGACAAAGGGCGGCCAAGCCGCCAACAATCCGAGGTGGCCAAACAGCCGGTTCAGCAAATGGAATCCCAATCCAAGCATGATGCCGGCGAATACCTTGCCCCCGACACCGCCCTCGCGCGCGTTCATATAGGCGAACGGCAACGCCAACACCATCATAACTAAAACAGCCATGGGATAGATGATCTTGGTCCATATGGCGATCTCATAACGCGCCGAGTCCTGGTTATTGCTGCGCAAATGCTGAATATACGAGAACAAAGTCCACATCGACATGTGCTGAGGCAGAACCAGCAGCACGCTCAGCACGTCCGGGGTCAATACCGAGGTCCACTTTTCAACTTCTTTGCGCTGAGTGCTGGCCTTATTCTGGCCAAAACTGGTTTGAACGATGTCCTTGAGTTGCCATTGGTTGCCGCCAAGGTAGCTGCCTTCCCTCGCCAGCCGAATGGCTTTAAGCCGGTATTCCTCGTCGAACTCGTAGATCCTGATTTCCTGCAAAGTAGAATCGAGCATGATCCTGCCCACGTTGACGAAACTCGTGCTGTCCTTTACCCATAGCCCGGAGCGGAAGGATTGCGCAACCACGCTGCTGCTGTGTTTGAGGCGCAAGCGTTGCGCGGCCTCTTCGCTAATTGGCGTGACGAACTCACCCATCACGAACGTCATGACGGCCAATCCAAGGCCCACACGCGCGAGCGCGCGCGCGATGCCCAGAATCGAAACGCCGGCCGTTCGCATGACGGCGTATTCCGAATGAATCACCAACTGCGCTATGGACAGCAGGGCGCCGATCAGCGCCGAAACGGGCAAGAGCTCGTACACATGCCCCGGCAGGCTAAGCACAATGAAAGTCAGGGCACTGGACAATCTGTATCCGCCCGCGCCGATGTCGCGCAACTCGTAGATCAGGTCGAAGAAGCTGAACAACATGATCAAAGCCGCCAGCACCAATAGCGTGTTGCTCAAAACCAACCTACCGATGTAACGCCGCACGATCCTCATGGCGTGCGCCGGTAGAAAGGCCGCAGGGTCAGCCGATGATAGATCAACGCAGCGCAAATCGCTGCCATGGCCAGATTCAAGCCGATCAGTCCGACCAATACGCCATAGCGGCCCTGCCCAACCCAGGACTGAACAACGCTCACCAGGTTGTTGTAGACCATATATAGCAACGCCGCCAAGATCAAATTAAATGAGCGCCCCGTGCGCGGGTTCACTGCCGACAGCGGGATGGCGAAGAACGCCAGGATGAGTGCCGAAATGGGCAACCCAAAGCGCCACACCAGCTCACCGCGATCAACCCCCCTCTCGCTGCGCAGAAGCTCCTGAGTAGGAGTGGATCGGTGCGAGGGCAAGAACGCTTTGGCCTCGCCTTGTTCAATGCGAAATGAGTAGCGTGTAAAGTTTACGACCCGGTAATCGGCCTGCCCCGGAATGCCCTCATAACGTCGTCCTCTTAACATGACGAGATAGCGATCTCCGTTTTCATGTGTTTGCACGAAGCCGCGCTGCGCCACGGTCACGCCTTGTTGCTGATTCTGAACGGAGTGCACGAAAATGTTCGCGACCTGCGACAGATCGCCGGTGAGTTTCTCGACGAAGAATACGCGATCGCCGCCCTTGGATTCCTTGAAAACGCCGGGCGCAATGGCCGAGACGTCATCGCGGGCATCGATTTGATGGCGAAACTCCTCGCTCTTGCGTAGCGCCCAAGGGGTAAGCGATAACGACAATACTGCGACGACCGAGCTAACCGGTAGCGCGTAGAGCATTACGGGAGTAAACCAGGTCGGCAATCCCGCCCCCGCACTGAACCACACCACCATTTCGGAGTCCCGGTACATGCGAGACATGGTGAGCAGGACGGACAAGAACAGCGCGATGGAAAGCAACAACGGCAGGTAAGCCAGCGCGCTAAAGCCCAACAGTGTGAGCACCGCATCGGCCGGCACCCCGCCCTCGGCGGCAAAGCCCAGGAAGCGAATCAACTGGGTGGTAAAGGTGATGGCGAGTAGTACGATAAACACCGCTATCCCCGACGACGTAAACTCACGCAGTGCCGAGCGAACAAATATCATGGGTGAGAATGCGTACCGCGCTTTGACTTCGGGAGAATGGAGCGGAGATAATCCGCACCCGCCAGATGACCGTTGAATAACGAGAGGAAATTCCAATGGACTTTAGCATAAAAGCCGGAGCGCCCGAAAAACAGAAAGCGCCTTGTATCGTATTGGGCTACTTTGAGGGCAATGTGCTGACACCTTCGGCGCACAGCGTAGACCGGGCATCCAAGGGCTACCTTTCAAAGCTCATCGCAAGCGGCGATTTGAGCGGGCGATCCGGCACGACCACCATGCTGCATCAGGTGCCGGGGGTAAGCGCGCAGCGAGTGCTCATGATCGGACTGGGAAAGCCCGCGGATTTCAGCAGCAAGAATTATCGCGAAACCCTCGCCAAAGCGGTACTCGCAGTCATCGACACCGCCGCCACTCAAGTCGTAATGTATGTCGTCGAGTTTCCGGTCAAGGATAAGGACGAGATTTGGCGCGCTACCCAAGCGGGATTGGTGGCGACGGACGCGACCTATCGCTTCGACCAGATGAAGAGCAAACCCGCAGATGAGCGCAAGCTGAAAGAAATTTCCATCGGGATGGCGACGCGGCCTTCGGATGAGTTGAAGCGTGCGTGGGAACGTGGATGCCACCTTGGATCGGGGATGAGTTTGGCGAAGGATCTGGGCAATTTGCCGAGCAATGTCTGCACGCCCAGTTACTTGGCGGAGCAGGCCAAGCAACTGGCCAAGGCACATAAGCTCAAGGTGCAAGTGCTGGATGAGAAGGACATGGCCCAACTCAAAATGGGCTCGTTCCTTTCGGTCACCAAAGGCACCCGCGAACCCGCCAAGTTCATCGTGCTGGAATACAACGGCGGCAAGAGCAAGTCCAAACCCGTGGTGTTGATCGGCAAGGGCATCACCTTCGACACCGGTGGCATTTCCCTCAAGCCTTCCGGCGAAATGGACGAGATGAAGTACGACATGTCAGGCGCCGGCAGTGTGCTCGGTACCTTGAAGGCCGTCGCCCAGATGCGATTGCCCATTAACGTGGTGGGCCTCATTCCCACTTGCGAGAACATGCCCGGTGGCGACGCCATCAAACCGGGGGACGTGGTCACCAGCATGTCGGGCCAGACCATCGAGATCCTCAACACTGACGCCGAGGGCCGACTCATCCTGTGCGACGCCCTCACTTATGCCGAGCGCTATCAACCTGAATCCGTGGTGGATATCGCGACTTTGACCGGTGCTTGCGTGGTCGCACTCGGGAGCGTTGCCAGCGGTCTGTATAGCAACGACGACGGCCTGGCGCAGGAACTCCTCGATGCCGGTCAGGATGTGTGGGATCGCGCTTGGCACATGCCGCTGTGGGATGACTATCACGAACAAATCAAAAGTCGCTTCGCCGATGTGGCGAATGTCGGCGGCCGCCCCGCCGGCAGCGTGACCGCAGCGTGCTTCCTGTCCCGCTTCGCCAAGAAGTACAAGTGGGCCCACCTCGACATCGCCGGTACAGCGTGGCGTTCAGGCAAGGACAAGGGCTCTACCGGACGGCCCGTACCACTACTCACCAATTATTTGATCCGCAAATCCGCATCGTGAGCCCCGCTGCGAACATTCCACGCCTCACCCAAAAATGACTCTCATCGACTTCTACCTCAACTCCGAGAATCGCCTTGCGACACTCAGTAGCCTGAGCGTGAAGGCGCTGCGTCAAGACACACGACTGTTCGTGTTGACGGCGGACGACGAGGTGACCCAGCAGGTGGAGCGCTATTTGTGGACACAACCGGCCATAGGTTTTTTGCCTCACTGCCGGGCACGGCATCAACTCGCCAACGTCACCCCGATCATCGTGGATCACGTGACTGATCGCATCGTGCATGAGCAGGTGCTGGTAAATTTCAGCGCGGATTGCTCGCACGTCTTCAGCCGCTTCGAGCGCTTGATCGAGATCGTAGGCCAGGACGAAGACGACAAATCGCAGGCCCGCGCACGTTATCGTTTTTATCGCGATCGTGGCTACGAGATTCGCACGCACGACCTCGCTCAATAAGGTTACGGATGCGTGAGCGGTAGCCGGAGAGCCGGACACGCTAAGCTATACTCGGCCTCCTTTTGATTTATCCCCCCGTTTTCATGGAACGTTCCAAGAGCTTCGAGCCTGCGGAGATCGAGCGGCGCTGGTATCCGATTTGGGAATCGCGCGGGCTTTTCAACGCCGCCTACGATTCGTCCAAACCTTCCTTCTGCGTACAACTGCCTCCGCCCAACGTGACGGGCACGTTGCACATGGGTCACGCGTTCAATCAGACCATCATGGACGCTCTGACGCGCTATCACCGCATGCGTGGGTACAACACATTGTGGCTGCCGGGCACCGATCACGCCGGCATCGCTACGCAGATCGTGGTGGAACGGCAGTTGGAAAGCCAGGGTAGCTCGCGCCACGATTTGGGGCGCGAGAAATTCAACGAGAAAGTCTGGGAATGGAAGGAGCAATCGGGCTCCACCATCACCGGTCAGATGCGACGCCTGGGAGATTCGTGCGACTGGCAACGCGAATACTTCACCATGGATGCCAAACTCTCGCCTGTGGTGATCGAGACCTTCGTGCGCTTGCACGAGCAAGGCTTGATCTACCGCGGCAAGCGACTGGTCAACTGGGATCCGAAGCTGGGCACCGCTGTTTCCGATCTGGAAGTGGAGAGTGAAGAAGAAGACGGCAGGATCTGGCACATCCGCTATCCGCGCGTGGATGGAAAAGGATTCGTTGTCGTCGCCACCACGCGCCCGGAGACCATGCTGGGCGATAGCGCCGTCGCGGTGAATCCAGAAGACGGGCGCTATACGGATCTGGTAGGCAAGGAATTGGAATTGCCGCTATGCAACCGACGCATTCCGGTGATCGCGGACAGTTACGTCGACAAAGCATTCGGTACCGGTTGCGTGAAGATCACACCCGCACACGACTTCAACGATTTTCAGGTGGGGCAACGCCATCAACTGCCGGTGATCAATGTGCTCACCCTGCAGGCCAGCATCAATGACAATGCGCCGGCGCCTTATCGCGGATTGGATCGTTTCGATGCGCGCAAGCGTGTGGTGGCGGATCTGGAAGCGCTCGGGCTGATCGACGCCGTCAAGCCGCACAAGATGATGGTGCCGCGCTGCGCCCGCACCAACGAAATTGTCGAGCCCATGCTTACCGACCAGTGGTTCGTCGCCATGTCGAAACCCGCACCAGAGGGCACGCACTTTCCGGGCAAGTCCATCGCACAGGTCGCATTGGAAGTGGTCGAGCGCGGCGAGGTAAAGTTCGTTCCGGACAACTGGGTTAGCGTCTACAACCAGTGGCTCAACAACATTCAAGACTGGTGTATTTCGCGCCAGCTTTGGTGGGGCCACCAGATCCCGGCGTGGTACGACGACGCCGGCAACCTCTACGTCGGCCGCAGCGAAGAGGAAGTGCGCGCGAAGAACACCTCACGCCTGGCGCCCAACGCCTCACTGAAACGCGATCCCGACGTCCTCGACACCTGGTTTTCCTCCGCCCTCGTGTGCCATTCGACTTTGGGGTGGCCGGAACCAAAGGGCGACGACAAGGTTGCCTACGATCTGTACCTGCCTTCTTCCGTGCTGGTGACCGGATTCGACATCATTTTCTTTTGGGTGGCGCGCATGATCATGATGACCACGCATTTCGCTGCGCGCGTGCCCTTCAAGCATGTCTACATCCACGGCCTGATTCGTGACGCTGAGGGCAAGAAGATGTCGAAATCGGAAGGCAATACGCTCGACCCGGTAGACATTATCGACGGCATCGCGCTAGAACAACTGCTGACGAAGCGCACCACGGGACTGCGCAAGCCGGAAGACAAGCCGCGCATCGAAAACAAGACGCGCAAAGAGTTTCCCGAAGGAATTGCTGCTTACGGTTCGGACGCGTTGCGCTTCACGATGGCGGCCTACGCGACCTTGGGCCGCAACATCAATTTCGATTTGAAGCGTTGCGAGGGCTATCGAAATTTCTGTAATAAACTTTGGAACGCTACGCGCTACGTGTTGATAAACACGCAGGGCAAGGATTGCGGGTTGGACGAATCCAATCCTGTGCAGTTCTCCGTTGCGGACAAGTGGATCGTGAGTTTGCTCCAGCGGGTGGAAGCCGAAGTGGAAAAAGGTTTCGCCGAGTACCGCCTGGACAACGTGGCGAACGCCATTTATCGCTTTGCCTGGGACGAGTATTGCGATTGGTATCTGGAACTGTCCAAGGTACAGATCAACGAAGGCTCGGACGCGGTACAACGCGGCACACGCTACACACTACTGCGTGTGCTGGAGGCCATCTTGCGCCTGGCGCATCCGGTGATTCCCTTCATCACCGAAGAGTTATGGCAGAAGGTGGCACCGCTGGCCGGTAAGCGAGGCGATAGCGTTTCGCTTGCGCCGTATCCCAAGACCGATCCGCGCAGGTTTGACCTTGACGCCGAAGCGCGGATTGCACAAGTGAAGGACATGATTAACGCCTGCCGCACATTACGCGGTGAGATGAACATCTCTCCCGCGCAGCGTGTGCCGCTGCTCATCGCAGGAGACGCGGCGAGGCTGACCGCCTTCACGCCTTACGTAAAATTCTTGGCCAAACTAAGCGAAGTGACTTGCGTTGGCGGCGAACTGCCTGCCGCGGATGCGCCGGTGTTGGTGGTAGGTGATTTTCGCTTGATGCTAAAGATCGAAATCGACCGTGCCGCGGAGCACGAACGCTTGACCAAGGAGATGACGCAAGCACAGGGCGAGATCGCCAAGATAGAGGGCAAACTTGCAAACGAAAGTTTCGTTCTTCGCGCTCCGGGAAAAGTCGTGGCGCAGGAGCGTGATCGTTTGGCTCAGCTCAAAGGTACAGTGGAAAAACTACAGGCGCAACTCACGCGCGTTGGGGTTTGATCACTATGCGTGGGCGAAGGAACGAGACGATAGTCGGGCGAGTTCGTCGGC